>NZ_JBNPVS010000045.1:0-79264 GCF_050434225.1 Paraburkholderia sp. GAS32
GCCGTCGGCTTGGCTCATAAATCCGCGCTGCATGCCGTACTGTTTCCGATGCCTCGTGCTGAATGACGCAGACGTATCGGCGCCGCGCTGGAAACGTGAGTGGCTCGAACCGACAGCCGAATTCTGCAGCGTGCATCACACGCTCCTGGAAACAGTTCCCGCCTCTGTATTTCGGCTGTCGGGTCACTTTGCTGCCGCGCTGCGCGCGATCAGCCGTTATCGCGAGATGCGTAAGTTCAAGGACTACCGCCGTTTGCGTTAGCGGAATTAACGGACACGATTAGCACTTCAACGGACATTATTAGCGGAATTTACGAACTTCAACACCATCACTTCATTCTACCGCCGCCTCCCCCATCAACCTGGCAGTGCCACGGTGCCGACCTCATTCCTTTGTAGGGGCTGCCCGTTTGTCAAGGGCCATGAACTGTTGATCGCGCCAAATGTCAACGCCGTGGCCAATAAGCCGGGCAGCGAACAACGACGCAGAGGGCAAAGAGACATACAACCTCCTGAGGCCCAGTTTCAGCGTGCGGTCGATCAAATCGATCAACCGCCGGATGGCGGGCTGATTTCGGTGCCTCGATGGATGCCCTTCGTGTCGTGCAGCACCGACGCAAGCAGGGCATCAGCAAAGCGTTGCAGTGCCTGTACCGACCCGTAGACACTCCGATACTCCTCACGGCCGATGCGACCGTCGAGGGTGACCTGCATTCCCGAGTTCGCAGCTATTTCCAGGATGTCCATGACAGTCCTCCTTTTCAAATCTCTCCGGGGCCGTTCATCGTAAAAGGTCAACTGCGAGCGCAATCAGGGTGTGGAATCTGAATTTCAACTGGCGATAGCGCCGTAGCCTGCATTTTTTTGCCATCGACATTGAATCAGGCGCTTTTGTTGACACTATTGACCCTTTTCAACGTCCCTTGACGGACCTCATCCACGCCAGCGGCACAAGGCTTCCTCGCGCAGAGGTCTGTTCAAGCTGCATGCCGCTCGGCCCTCATCGCTGGCCGCTCTATTGCCGGGGGAAACACGCACCACGAGCCATCGTCGTGCCGGAAGAAAAAGATCGCCAGCGACCCAGCCGGTCGAGCAGCCTGGACGCAGACATAGCGTCGTTGATTTGAACGCATGCCAGTGAACCGCGTGACTCGAACCGGTATGGCTGGGGTTGGCGCGAGCCACTTGTCGATCAGCCTGCGCAAGGATTTCTCATTGCCATTCATCGTCCTCTCCTTCAACCCCATTCCCTGTTGACCAACCGCATCCGCATGCGTGCATCGTTATGCGGCGATGGCGTCAATGCATTTGGCTCGCTGTCCGGCTGCTTTCTGCGAGTCGTGCCGATAAATCAGCTCGCGAATTTGTGGATAGATCTCGGTGCTCCAGATATTCCCCGAGAAGATCCCGTAATGGCCGCAGCTCTCAGCGGAGACGCGGTGCTTGCGCGAGGCGCAAAGCCCCGAAAACAGATCGTGCGCGGCGTGTGTCTGACCTGGCCCGCAGATGTCATCCCGTTCACCTTCAACAGTGATCAACGCGGTGTCCCGGATGGCATGCGGGCGTACGGGTTTGCCGTGGACTTGCCAGATGCCACGCGCGAGGCGGTGCTCCTGAAAAACCACCCGAACCGTTTCGAGGTAATAGTCGGCCGCCATGTCGAGTACCGCGTTGTATTCGTCGTAAAAGCTACGATGCGCGGTAGCCGCTTTGGAGTCGCCGGTCGCCATGTCGCGGCAGTAGTTCAGATGCGAGGCGAGATGGCGCTCGGGATTCATGCCGACGAACGCCATGTGCTGCAGGAATCCGGGGTATACCCGGCGGCCGGCGCCAGGGTAGGTGCCCGGTACGGTATCGATCAGCTGCTGCTCAAACCAGTCAAGCGGCCGGCTTTGTGCCAGTTCGTTGACCGTTGTTGGTCCGCGACGCGCGTCGATCGGGCCGCCCATTAGCGTCATGCTGATTGGTGTGTCTTCCCCGTTACTTGCCATGAGCGAAATGGCAGCCAGCACCGGGACGGTCGACTGACAGACCGACAGGACATGGACGTCCGGCCCCAGGAACTCAAGAAACTTGCGCACATACTCGACATAGTCGTTCAGATGAAAGGCGCCCTCGGCGAGAGGGACCATGCGCGCATCGCGCCAGTCGGTGAGGTAGACGTCGAAATCCGGCAGCATCGTCCGCACCGTGTCACGCAGCAGCGTGGCGTGGTGACCCGATAGCGGTGCGACGATCAGCACAGCGGGTTGCCTGCACGCTGTGGCGCGCTCGAAGTGCAGCAGCCGGCAGAAGGGCTTATCCAGCACTACGGTTTCATTCACAGCGACTGGCGTGCCGCGGACGACCGTTTCTGTCAGGCCGAATGCCGGTTTCGGGTAGTGCTGGCATAGCCGCACAAGCAGATCACAGCCGGCCGCGAACTGACTGGCCGGCGTGGTGAATAGCGCGTCTTTGGTGGGTGCCAGGAGGCTGGCGGCGATCCGCAGCCACGGAAGGAACGGTGCCCAGGTTGCGCTGTGCAGCTCGCGCAGTGAGTAAGACATTAACACTTCAATTCTCCTGACCCCGCACACGCTTCGAAGCATCCGAACGCACCTTCTAATTGGTACGTTAACCAAATATTAGTGGTTCATATACCAATAAACAAGGTCGTTTTGCATGGGAGAAATACCAATAAGTATGGAGATTTGATTCGAGCAATCCGTCATTGGTCGCAGTTTTGTCCATGGTGGCTGGCTGAGCAGACCTTCTGCTAGGTTTAATTGGTATGTGAACCTATAATACGTAGTAGGCGAACCAATTCTGGCATGTGCAACTGCCATTGGGGTGGGGCGCTGGACGCCGATGGTTTCGGCCGAAATCAGGAATGTGTTGCGAAAAAGCTCGGATTGGGGAGTGGACACAGATGAAGGAAATGACCATTGCATTGGTAAAGACCCCGGCAGCCGGCACGGCAGACCAGCCGAAGCGTCGGGGCAATAGAGCCACCCGCGTGCCGCAGATCCTTGAGGTCGCGATCAAGGTTTTCGCGTCGGGAGGCGGTGCAGGGTTCACGCAAACACGCGTCGCAAGCGATGCGGGAATCCGGTTGAACACCTTGCAGCACTATTTCGGTACCCGCGACGAGTTGTTACGAAGCACGATCGAGGAAATGACCAGGCGCTATCTTGTGCAATATCGTGCATTGGCCAAAGACAAGTTTCGCTCTCCTGAAGAACGTCTTGATGACATCGTCGACGAGGCGTTCGGGGCGTTGACGGGGCCCGGCAGTCTTGCAAATGCCTTCGCCCTTCATTGTTGGAGTTTGGCAGAGAATGAGGCTTTTGTGCGCGATCTGATGGCTGAGGTCATGGGGGAATTTCAGCAAGTGTTTTCGGGTCTCGTTGCGAAAATCAATCCGTCGCTACCGTCTGGCGAATGCACGCTGCGCGGCGCCTTGATCCTCTCACACCTACAAGGCTTGATGGTTTTTACTCGTCGAGCTGGAGACAACGCGCCTGATCTGGACGCGCTTCGGGCGGCGACCAAGGTTGTGTGGAAAGCGTTGAGCACTGCCTCGCAATGAGCATGTCTCGCTAACCTGCGGGGGTATTGTCAAGTTGTTAAGCGGTGAGCGGTCAAACACTCAGTGCATCGGGATAACTAACTTAAGCTGCAAGGCGCTCCAGCATCGGAACGCACGCCACGCTCTCCCAGGCCGCGAAGGCCTAGGTGCGGAGCGCCCGCTTTTGTTTTGCGTCGGTGTGGAAACGGCAGCGCATGAAGAGATTGGCTACCTGATCGTGCATCGAAGCGAAACGCTGCAGGTGACGCGCCGACTTGAAGCGGCGCATCACCTTCTCACGCACCCGTGTCGGCTGGTGCGAGTTTTCCGCCCGGTTGTTCAGCCCCTTGTGTTGGCGGTGTTCGCCGTTCAGACCAAGATCCCGGTTCGCCGCGGCATAGCTCTTGAGTTTGTCGGTGATCAACACACGCGGCGGGCGCCGTGCTTCCTGAGCAATTTGCGCATCAGGCGCCTGGCCGCGTGCCGGTCGCGCCGGCCTTGCACCAGCACGTCGAGCACCGCGCCATGCTGGTCCACCGCACGCCCACTGCCAGTTCTTCTTCCCGTTGATCGTGACGACCACTTCATCGAGGTGCCATTTGTCGCCTCGCGCCAGGGCGGTCGACTGGATGCGCCGGGCAATGCCCAGGCCGAACTTCACCGACCAGCGTCGCACCGTCTCGTAGGTCAGATCGATGCCGCGCGCGGCTAGCAACTCCTCGACCATGCGCAGGCTCAGCGGGAAACGGTAGTACAGCCACACCGCGTAGCTGATCACATCGGGCGGAAACCGGTAGCCGGCATAGGAAATGGTGTCGGTGGCCGCGCGGGGCGGCAAAGTGGTTCGTTTCATGCCCGGGATTGTCGCCGCATCTCCCTCAACCTGCCAACAACGTGACAATACCTCCTAAACCAAGAACTCGATGCGCTATCGCAGCGCCTGTTTCCTTGGCTAGCTGAACGACGAATCTCTTGGCCTTGGCAGAAGACTTCCCATCCTTTTTAACGGCTTCTCTCCAACATCAATGGGCCGCATACGTAGTTTTTTCAGAACGCTCGTGACCTTGACGTCAGGGTATGCACCAATGAAAACTGTTAATGCGTCAGTTATTATTGGTTGCGTTCTCGAAATTTCTGCGATGGAAGAACGGTTGCGGCGCCAGTGTATTGCAGCATCGGGGGCATAGTGACCAGGAACTTCGCATACGAGGGTGTACTAATGCGCGAAAGTGGCTGGTGCCGGTACCGGCCGCGCTCTGCAACCTGGAGAGCGGCGCCAAGTCGACCCGCTGACAGTCAATTGTCACCGACAGAGCGAACAGCATGTGGGCTTCGGTACGGTTATCCATCGATGCCTAGGGGGCGCACTCTCTCTGAATAGAAAATCGAAGGTTCTGCTGTCAGTGCAGCGTTGCCGCCCGCGCCGTGATGGCGCGGCAAGATCCAATAGTTTGTCGCCAATTCAGGTGATGCAGCGAACGTGTCAGAACGAGAACGCTTAGTCCATCCATGGCAGGCGATTCGGTTCGACGTGAGAAGCGTATGGCTCGGAATCCAATGTGGAGGAAAGTCATGAAAAAACGGCGTGCGAGTCTCGTGAGTTTCATTCTGACAATTGGCATCTTGGTCAGTGTCGCCCTCGCGTGGAATATTCGAGAATCGTCCGATGAACAGGTGCAAGTAACCTCTTGCGCCTACTACCACGGTAGTTGCATTTCGAAGAGCGTCCTTGTTATGGGAAATTTCCACATGATCCCGTGAGCCCGACGGGGGGGAGTGAGCGCGGGCCGATCGACGTGGATCGAAGTGTTATAGCGTGCGGCGCTCAGGCGCAGTCTTCTTCCTTGCTTGCGACGGAGGCGAACAGTCCATGAGGACTGTTCGATCTTGCGCGCCAGGGAATGCACTAGTTAAAAATGACTAAACGTCATTTATCATGGGCAATCGGCTAGCTATATTCCTTAAATAAGCCTGTTTTTCTGAAAATGGACTGGCACATGAAAGAGACGAAAGTTTACCTTCTTGATGGTGGAACGATGGCCTTGGATCGGTCGTATCTGTACCTCAACGCGGGACTGACAGGCGAGGAGCGTTTCCCGGTTTACGGCGTACTTGTGGATCATGCCGACGGTAAATTTATTTTCGATACTGGTTTCGATTTGGACCACACATGTAAGACCGTGCCATTCACAAAGCCTCTTCAATCCTCACGGCAGACGATTCCCGGTCAACTAGACTTATTGAAGATGCGGCCCTCGGATGTCACGCATGTGATCAACTCCCACTATCACATTGATCACTGCGGGGGGAATAAACACTGTTCGCATGCAACGACTATCTGTCACAAATGTGAGCTTGAGGCTTTTCGTACTCCTCGCGAATCGGAAAAACTTGGCTATTCCGATACGAGTTTTGCGCCACATATCCGTGACCAATCACGAGACGAAAATATAGGTAGCGGAGACCTTGATATTTTCACTCCTCGTTTCGAGACGCTGACGGGGGATCAGGAAATTGCGAAGGGGGTATACCTATTCGAAACTTTAGGCCATACCGCTGGGCACTACAGCCTGATGGTGAACCTGCCACATCGACGCCCGATGCTTTTTACGGCCGATGCGTGTTACTCGAAAAAGAATCTCGACATGATGTGCATACAGGCCGGTAATCGCGACGAGTCGCAGGCTTTGACTTCGATACAGCGATTGAAGGACTTGGCAGAGAAATACGACGCAGAGCTCTTTTTTTCGCATGACGCAGAGAGCTACGAAAGCTATCAGAAGGCGCCTTACGCGTACGTTTGACGCGAGGTACTGTGAAGGTCAACTTTTCGCTAGTGCTGAGCAAGGAAGTCCGCCTTTCCGAGGTTGTAGTTCAGAAGGTCTCGGAGTAGCGGATGGAGACGGGAGATGTCATGTCAGATCGAGCTGTTTCCAATTCAATGCCGACGATTCCCCTACATGTCCCGTCCCATTTGGTGCGGGAAGTAGATTTTTATCAGATCCCAGTTGGCGAGGATCCTCAGCGGGATTACGCGGAGCGATTTCGCGACGAGCCCGATATCTTCTACATTGCCCAAACAGCAAAGGATCCGCAGTGGGGCAACTGGGTGGTAACACGCCGCAAGGATATTCAGACCATCATGCAGGATCCAGAGACCTTTTCCAGTCAACGGATTTCAGGTTTCGACCGAGCGTTGGGGGGGGAAGAGTGGTTCGCTTACCCAGTCAAAGCGGATCCGCCGGACCATGCTAAGTTCCGCTCGCTGCTTAACCCTCTGTTTTCGCCGGCCCGAGTGAAGACGCAGGAATCGCACATGCGTAGTCACACCATTCGTGTGATCGAAGATGTTCTGAACGACGGACAAGTGGACTTTGTGTTGCTGGCCCGCAAGCTACCCGCGGGAATTTTCAGCCATTTTCTCGGCATCTCGGTTGAAGAGACGCTTGAAGTGATGGGAAACGTCAGGAAGATCCTGCATAGCGGCTATGATGCCGGCACGCGCAAGGCGGGAATTGACTGGCTGATGTCGTTCGAGCGGGAACTGATCGCTCGTCGCACGAAAGAGCGCGGCGACGACCTGATCAGTATCGTGCTGGATGCACGTATAGACGGCCGCTCGCTCACCGAGAAGGAGATTTTTGGGCTTTTCTTTTTCTTTCTTCTGGCCGGTCTGGATACTATTGCTGGTGCGACTACTCTTCATTTTCGGCATCTCGCGATTGATGCGCCATTGCGTCGGCGGCTGGTGAACGAACCTTCCGCGATCCCCAGCGCGATTGAAGAGTTGTTGCGTCGTTACAGCCAGATTGCCACCAACCGGTTTGTTACTCGAGACGTCGAAGTAAGCGGCGTGTTGTTTCGCAAGGGCGACAACGTCATCCTGTCGATGCCGTTGAGTAACCTTGATGAGCGCGCGTTTGAGCATCCTTTGGACGTCGACATCGACCGTTCGCCGAATACGCATATTGCGTTCGGAGCAGGCCCGCATCGTTGTATCGGATCGAACATCGCTCGTCAACAATTGCGCATTACCTACGAGGAATGGCTGAAGCGGATTCCAGACTTCCACATTCTGCCCGGGGCGAAGGTCCAGGCGATCGCCAGCGAAGCGTTGGTGCTCACGACGCTTCCTCTGTGCTGGAGCCCGCTTTAGCCGGATCCATAGGTTATCGAATTCCCGGAGCGCTGCGGCCCTCATTCGACCCGTCCGGTGCGCGTTTCGCATCATCGGCGCTTCCTTTATGACAACCTTCCGTTGTAACCCCTTTATTGTCGTGAACTGAGAGAGCGATGATCCACAACCCCACATCTGCGGGCGCAGAAGTTCCAGGCGACGTGCAACGATACGACATGTACATTGGCGGCAGTACGCATACCCCGATAGCCGGAGAATACATTCCGACTGACAACCCGTATACCGGAAAGGTCTGGGGCGAGATTGCCCGAGGCACCAAAGCAGACGTGGATCAGGCCGTCGCCGCGGCTAAGGCAGCGCTACCGGTTTGGAACATGCTGAAACCGTCGGAGCGTGGCCGCGCCCTTGTCCGGATTGCTGACTTGATCGAGTCTCACGCCGAGTCGCTCGCAGCAGCGGAGGTTCGCGACAATGGAAAGCTATATAGCGAGATGCTCCCGCAAATGCGGCTCATGTCAGATTGGTATCGCTACTATGCGGGGCTGTGTGACAAGATAGAAGGATCGGTCATTCCTTCAGGCAAGCCGAACATGCTCGCCTACACGCGCCACGAGCCTCTCGGCGTGGTCGGGCTGATTACACCGTGGAATTCGCCGCTCCTGCTGCTGACACACAAGCTTGCCACCGCACTCGCGGCTGGGAACGTTGCCGTCATCAAGCCATCCGAATTTACATCTGCTTCAACCATTCAGTTTGCCGAACTATTTGGGCAAGCCGGGTTTCCGTCCGGGGTGGTCAACGTCATCACGGGGTACGGAAATGAAGCCGGAGCGGCGCTGGTCGAGCATCCAGACATCGCAAAAATCGCCATGACCGGCTCGGAGGCCGGGGGGCGACTCATTAACGAGACCGCCGCGCGTGATTTCAAGCATGTCGCGCTCGAGCTGGGTGGCAAGTCACCGAATATCGTATTCGAAGACGCGGATTTTGACGCCGCAGTGGTCGGCGCCATCGCTGGCATTTTCGCGGCCAGCGGCCAGACGTGTATTGCAGGTTCGCGGTTGCTGCTCCAACGTTCGATTCATGATCGCTTCGTTGATCGTCTCGTTCAGATGGCGGGTGCGGCGCATATCGGCGATCCGATGCTGGCGGGGACTCATGTCGGTCCAATCGCGACGTTGCAGCAATACGAGAAAGTACTGCGCTATATCGACATCGCGAGGCAAGAGGGCGCGACTTGCGTGCTTGGTGGTGGGCCGTATTGTGGTCCTGGCGCGGAAGGAGGACGCTTCGTAGCGCCAACGATCTTCACCGATGTGCATAACGACATGCGCATCGCGCGTGAGGAAGTGTTCGGTCCCGTGCTATCGATCATTCCGTTCGACACAGAAGAGGAGGCTTACCAGATTGCCAACGATACACGCTACGGCCTTGCCGCTGGTGTCTGGACGTCGGATATGGGAAAGGCGATGCGTGCCTCGGAGCGTCTCCAGGCTGGCACTGTCTGGGTTAATACGTATCGGGTCGGCGGCTACACTACGCCTTTCGGTGGCTACAAACACAGCGGCCTTGGCCGGGAAGGCGGCATTGAGGCAATCAAGGAATGGTTGCAAACCAAAACCGTCTGGATCTGTAGCAAGCCGGACACCAATCAGCCGTTCATTATGCGGCATTGAGCTAAGTGGGGATAGCATGGAAATCAGGCAGAAGGGCTGTGTTGTGACAGGCGCAGGCAGCGGAATCGGCCGAGGCATTGCGTTGGCGCTCGCCGTTGCCGGTGCCCGCGGTATCGTGGTTGCTGACGTGCAGTTGGATCGGGCCGAAGCGGTGTGCGCCGAACTTGAAGCGAAGGGGACGATGGCGCGTCCCTTTCTCTGCGATGTGCGCCGCTCCGAATCGGTCGAGCAGTTGGCCGAGATGGCGTGGCGCGAGTTGGGACACGTTGATATCCTCTGCAACAATGCGGGTGTTATCGCGACAGGCGCAGGATTTGATACGACCGACGACGATTTGCGTTGGCAGTTCGAGGTGAACGTGTATGGCGTGTTCAACGGCTGTCGCGCATTCGGTAGGCGCTTTCTTGCCAGCGGCACGAAAGCCTGGATCTGCAACACAGCCTCGCATCACGCGGTGGGTACGCCGACCAAAGGTGTCGCGACTTATGTCGCCACGAAGCATGCTGTACTCGGCTTCGCCGACGCATTTCGCCTGGAATACGGGGAGAGCATTGGTTTCAGCGTGTTGTGTCCGGGCATCATCAATACGCATTTGTGGGATGCCGGGCGTAATCGTCCGGCGGAGCTCGGCAGCGCATTCGAGGGCAGCGAGCAGAATCACGCGGCGCTCGAGGCCTATGGGATGAGTCCGGAAATCGTCGGAAAACTTGTGGTCAAGGGGATCCAGACGGAGGAGTTTTTCATCTGGACACACCCTTATTCGATGGAGCTGGTCGAAAAACGCTACCGCGAGGGACGCGACTCGCTCCAGCGACAGTGGCCGGATGGGCCGCTTCCGATGCATAAGCGCACACCGGGAAAGGTCTGAAACACATCCCGTAAAGGAATTCAGATGAAGGATCTCGAGAACAAGGTTGCTATCGTGCTTGGCGCATCAACGCCGGGTGGAATGGGTGAAGCCATGGCGCGGCGCCTGACTGCAGAAGGCGCAAAGGTCGTTGTTTCCGGGTTAGGTGTCGAACACCTGCAGCTTCTCGCGAGGGAGCTTGGCGGCTCGGCGCTTGAAGCGGATATTACCGACCAGCGAAGGATTGCGGATCTGGTTGCGCACACAAAGGATACTTACGGTCGTCTTGACATCGCGGTGAACGCGGCCGGGTTTGCGCCTCGCGTGCCATTCACGGACCTGACTGAAGAGCATTTGATGCGCATGGCGAAGATGCATTTCATCGGGCCGGCCATGTTCATCAAGCATGTCGCTGAGGTTATGGTCGATGGTGGGGCAATCGTCAATATCTCCTCGCTGTCGGCCTATGATCCGTTGTCAGGAATCATCGGTTACGCAGCGTCGAAGCGGGCCGGCGATCGCGTCGTCCAGGGAGCCGCCGTGGAATATCGCCACAAACGCTTGCGAATCAATGGGATTATCCCGTCGCTGGTACCGACGGAACTTTCGCGCAAAGGGGTACGCGATTTCGGGATGGACCCGGACGCTTTCGAGAAAAGTTTCATCGACCTGACGCCGCTGGGCAGGATTACCCGTCCGGAGGACATCGCTGCAATGACCTATATGCTGGTGCGTGACGAATTCTTCGAGACGGGGCAGATCTTCAACTATAGCGGGGGTAATTCGCTGTTGGGCCATCCACGGTTTTTGGCCTGATGTTTTCGCAGCGGACCGCGCAATTTCGTCGCATGAGTCGTGCCGCGCGGCTGCCCCGTGTCGACGTCAGGGAATTTTATGCACCGTCTGTCGACCCGGCCACTGTCTCGGGATACTTGCACGGTACGTGGGATGAGGGATTTGCGTTATGCGATGTCTCTATTCTGCGGCGCAGAACAGTACCTCGCGGATGACTCCGATGAGTGAGCCTGTGGGTCGATATAAATCTACTGAAGGACTTCATAATGCGTAGCCAACCGGTTGTCCCGGATATTCCAGCGAATCTGATCATGGATTTTGACTATTTTGCTGTCGAACCTGAGAAGGACGACATTCACTTGGGCTGGAAGCGGCTGCATGAGGGGCCGGAGATTTTCTATACCCCGCGCAATGAGGGGCATTGGGTGTTCACGCGGGCTGAAGATATAGCCGAGGGCTGGCGCGACACTGAGCACTTTTCAAACAAGGGCGTTGCCATGTCTCGTGAGGAGCGGGATATGAGGTTCTTTCCAGGGGAGGCGGACCTGCCAGAACATGCCAACTATCGGGGCTTGCTGCAACCGTTCTTTTCACCAAAGGCTGTGCAGCAGCTTGAGGAAAAGATGCGCGGACTGACTCGACAATTGATCGATGGGTTTATCGAGCAGGGCGGGTGCGAGTTCCAGACCCAGTTTGCGCAGCGGATGCCTATCTATACGTTCCTTACCATGATGCAGTTGCCGCTGGAACACGCCGAGCTGTTGCTACCCGCTGCGGACTGGCTTACCCGAGATCCCGATCCTCAGTCGTTCATGCGCGCCGTGCACGCAATGATGGCCTATCTCCAGGACTGCATTGCCGAGCGTGAGGGACAGACGGGTGATGATTTCATCAGTTACCTCCTGGGGGCGCGCATTGATGATCGCCCGCTGACGCAAATTGAGGTGCTGAGCATGACGGCCAACGTGATGTTCGGTGGCCTCGATACCGTGGTTTCGTCAATGGGATTCTTCATGAATTTTCTGGCACGCAATCCGGAACATCGCAGGCAGCTCGTTGCGGAACCCGCCTTGATTCCGGATGCGGTGGAGGAACTGTTGCGGCGCCACGGCATTGCCAACTTCGGGCGTATGGCCACCAAGGACTTCAAATACAAGGGTGTTTCAATGCGTGAAGGCGACCTGGTGCTGCTACCAGCTGCACTCTACAACCTTGACGAGCGGCGCTACGTCGACCCGCTGACAGTAGATTTTCGGCGGCAGAACAAACAGCACATGAGCTTCGGTACGGGTATCCATCGATGCCTGGGAGCGCAACTCGCTCGCGTCGAGCTGCGTGTTCTTCTACGGGAATGGCTGCAACGGATCCCGGATTTCGAGATTTCGGGCGACTCGCAGGTGGTCGCCAAATCAGGCCGCATCAATGCGATTAAACACTTGCCGCTGCGGTGGGAAGCGACCACATAGATGCACGACAACCTGGTGGGTAGATGATGAACAGATTTCAACACGATTTTTACCTGTGATGCATTGGCTGTAACTGGACCAGTTCGGGTTTGTTGTCCGGTTACCTGCAGCGTTGATTCCTGCTTTCGTTACTCGGTTCACGACGTTACCCCGTACAGCACTGGCGATCGCTGGACGCGGGGCGTGGCGAGCCAGAGGGAGATCCAGATGCGCGTCATTTTGACCGGCGAGACCAGCACGGGTGAAGCCATAGTGGTAACTGATTGCCATGCGGATTCGGTCGAACCGGTGTCCACAGCATTTGGAGTCAGCTTCGCGGAGGTTTTCGTAAGCGATCAACGGATACCATTGCCGTCCAGCGGTGACCAGCCGAAAGCCTCGGCGACGACTCTTTTCCCGCCCCCGGGTGGTTTTCGATTCTGGTTGTTGACTATTCCCGCGCATTGCGCGCCGATGGCTCCATCGCCAGGGACCACGGCAGAACTGGATGCGATTGCAAGGATTGATCCTGACTACGCGGCGAGGTTGCTGGGCGATGGCAGTGGCATGGCACGGGCGGACACCGTGGAGTGGGTCATTGTGCTTTCCGGCCGGGTTGTGCATTACCTGCCTGACGGCAGACCTTTGCACTAGCCCCGGGCGACAGTGTGGTCCAGATCGGCGCGAGACATCGGTGGGCGAACACTACCGATTCGCCTTGCGTGATGGCGGTTTCGGCCATTGGATGTCGGCGGGAAGGACCTTCTCCCTGGCCGGTTTGCGCAGTCTAGTTTTGGTCGACGCGCAGTGCAGGGCCCGCACCCGCCGGTCCCAAGCGCCTCCGCCGATAGCGGCGCGGCACCTTTGCCTGTACGCCGCAAAACGAGACATAGTTCGTCGAACGCGCACCAGAGGACGTGAACTTAGGAGTTAAGTACGTTTGCAAGCGATTCAATCTCCGGTTCAGAGCGTAAAACGTACGCCGTGTGCTTCACCGGAGCTTCTCCTCGCGGTTTGAGGAATCCTTCTTCTTGTTGCGTGGCAGATCGGCGTCCTGTGTGCGTGCCATAGCTTCCCGAATCCCTTCATCGAACGTGGCCGTGGTCGCCACGTGACGATCGGCTACGCTCACGAGCCAGCCGCGATCGGTTCTGCACCAGCGTATCAGACCCTGATCATAGAGGTCAGAAAACCACCGCCACACGGCGGCGTCTTCGGCGTTGGCACATGCGGCGGCCTCCTGGCGCGCGTTCAGATCGAAATTGGCACCTTGAGTCATGTTCTTACCGATGCATTGGATTGTCCAGCTATCAGAGGTTCTCCCGCAGTTCCGGTACGACCGCGAACAGATCGCCCACCAGACCGTAATCGGCGACGCTGAAAATCGGCGCTTCCGGGTCCTTGTTGATGGCGACGATAACCTTCGAGTCTTTCATGCCGGCAAGATGCTGGATCGCACCCGAGATACCGACAGCGATGTACAGTTGCGGCGCGACGATCTTGCCCGTCTGGCCGACCTGATAGTCGTTCGGCACGAAGCCCGCGTCGACCGCTGCGCGCGATGCGCCCAGCGCTGCGTTCAGCTTGTCGGCCAGCGGCTCCAGAACCTTGGTGTAGTTCTCGCCGTTGCCCAGACCGCGGCCACCGGAGACGATGATCTTCGCCGAGGTCAGTTCCGGACGGTCCAGCTTCGTCACTTCACGGCTCACGAATTGCGAGAGGCCCGTGTCGGCTGCCGCTTCGATCTTCTCGACCGTTGCGCTGCCGCCTTCTGCTGCCACCGGGTCGAAACCCGTCGTGCGGACCGTGATGACCTTGATCGGGTCTTGAGATTGCACCATTGCGATCGCGTTACCCGCGTAGATCGGGCGCTCGAACGTGTCGGCGCTATCCACTGCGGTGATGTCGCTGATCTGCGCGACGTCGAGCTTCGCGGCGATACGCGGCGCGATGTTCTTGCCGTAAGCGGTCGCCGGCGCGAGGATGTGCGTGTAGTCCTTCGCGATGTTCAGCACCGTCGCCTCGACGTTTTCTGCGAGACCCGCTGCGAGTTGCTGCGCGTCGGCCAGCAGCACTTTGCTCACACCTGCAATCTTCGCTGCGGCATCCGCTGCGGCCTGTGCGTTGTGACCCGCGACCAGCACGTGAATATCGCCACCGATCTTCTGCGCGGCGGCAATCGTGTTCAGCGTCGCAGCCTTGATCGATGCGTTATCGTGTTCTGCAATTACCAGATTCGTCATTTCGTCCGTCTCCTTACAGCACCTTGGCTTCGGTCTTCAGCTTCTCGACCAGCGTCTTCACATCCGGCACCTTCACACCGGCGGAACGCTTCGGCGGCTCGACAACCTTCAGCGTCTTCAGGCGCGGCGTCACATCAACGCCGAGATCTTCCGGCTTGAGGACTTCCAGCGGCTTCTTCTTCGCCTTCATGATGTTCGGCAGCGTCACGTAGCGCGGCTCATTCAGGCGCAGGTCGGTCGTGATCACAGCCGGCAAGCTCAGCGACAGCGTTTCCGCGCCGCCATCCACTTCGCGCGACACGGTAGCCTTTCCGTCTGCAACCACCACCTTCGAGGCGAACGTCGCTTGCGGCAGATTCGCCAGCGCAGCCAGCATCTGGCCGGTCTGGTTCGAATCGTCGTCGATGGCCTGCTTGCCCAGAATGACCAGCCCAGGCTGTTCCTTGTCGACCAGCGCCTTCAGCAGCTTGGCGACCGCCAGCGGCTGCAGGTCTTCGCCCGACTCGATCAGGATCGCGCGGTCCGCGCCGATCGCCAGCGCCGTGCGCAGCGTTTCCTGCGCTTGCGTCACACCTGCCGACACAGCGATCACTTCGGTCGCTACGCCCGCTTCCCTCAGACGAACGGCTTCTTCGACCGCGATTTCGTCGAACGGATTCATCGACATCTTCACGTTCGCGATGTCGACGCCTGTGCAGTCTGACTTCACGCCGACCTTCACATTGGCGTCTACCACTCTTTTCACTGAAACGATGATCTTCATGCCTTCTCTCAATACAGTATGTTGGGTTGAAGGAGTTGCTTCGGCGCATTTTCCATACCAGCGGATCGCATCGCCGTCTGCGGAGCCCCTTTGGCCAGTTTTCCGAATCCTCCAAGTACTTCCGTGACTCTGTTCTCGCAGCCCCTGATCCGCTGTCGCCGCATTGAAGCGCCCGATCGACCGGAGGTGGGTCGCAAAGCGCATCGTCAGCGGGCACGGGATGGTTGTATGCGCCCCCTGCACATGAACACGAACAAATATAGCTGATAACTAATCAGTTATACAACGATTCTGCGCATCGGCATGATGCTGTTGGGGTATCCACCAATGACTGAAAATTAGTCGAAAAAATGTCGTATACGTACAAAAACAGCTTTTAGTTCAAATGGTTACGTGCAAAACGGCGTGATGTCAGACAAGGATGGCGTGTGCAAGCTCCTATTGACACTCGACGAAAACAGAAAATAAACTGACGATGTGTCAGAAAACATATGGAAGCCACGATGTATGGATTGGTTGTCGTGGCCAAATGACGGTGTTAGGAGCGGTACGCGGTCGGCGGCGTCCCCGTGCTCCTCCGTGGGAGAGCCAGAAAGTCGATGAAGTGGGGTCGACCAACGCAGTCGTATGCGGGACAGGTGGATCTTGATCGAGCTAAGTGCTGGCCGTGAGTCGAACGCGGCCAGGGGAAGAGGGGCACAAGGAGCAGTGCGATGGATCGACTATTGTCCGAGCGCCTGACGGTTGCGAACTGGCTAACAAATAAATTAAATCAGGAGACGGAAATGAATCAGTGCAAGGTGAGCAAATGCCTGCCGTTGCGAATTACGTGTTCGACCGCAGTTGCCTGCCTGGCGCTGGGAGGGGGAGTTCATGACGCGCAGGCGTTCGAATTGCCACTCGATCCAGACTGGGTGGTCAACTGGGACAACACAGTGACATACAACCTCGGGGTGCGCGCTCAAGGAATCAACCCCGGGATCGGAAATAATCCGGCTTTTGCAGAGTCTGATTACAAATTTTCGCATGCGGGTGACGTCGTGACGAACCGCATTAGCGACCTTTCAGAATTTGACGCGGTTTGGAAGGATAAGTACGGTTTTCGCGTCAGCGCTTCGATGTTCAAGGACTTTGCATACGGCAATGGCGTCAATACGAATCCAGGCAACTTCGCGCCCGGTGTTCCGTACTCAAGTTTGTTCTCGTATGCCAATAATCAGTATACAAGTTACACAGAGCGGTACTATCAGCAAGGTATCCAGTTACTCGACGCGTTCGTGTTTGGCAAGTTTGATATCGGGGGGCACAACACCACGATCAAGCTTGGCCAGCTAACCCAATTCTGGGGCAATGCACTCTTTTTCGGCGCGCAGGGCATCAACTATTCTCAAAATGCGTCTGACGGAATCAAGGGTTCCAGTCAACCGGGCTCGCTCACGAAAGAGTTGGCGCTTCCTCGTCTCCAGGTGCTGATCAGCACTCAGATTACGCCGACATTCAATCTTGAGGGACAGTATTTTCTACGGTCGGCTAGGAACCTGCTTCCGGAGGGAGGTACATATCTAGGCACTGCGGGATTTCTGTTTAATGGGCCTCAATTTCTCGAAGGGTCAATTCCTCGTGGCTCGGATGTCAGGCCGAGCAATACTAACCCCAACTACGGCGTGAAGGCTTCGTGGAGCCCAGAGTGGTTAAGAGGAACGATCGATGCCTACTATCGCCGCTTCGATGAAGTGCAGCCATGGGCTCCGCTCATTGGTGTGGATCCGGCAAGTGGCGCTACGAACTATCACCTCGCATACGCAAGTGACGTGCATCTCTTCGGGTTGAGCCTTGAAAAACAGATCGGAGACTATAGTACCGGCTTCGAGGTGTCGTATCGGGAGCATACGGCCCTCAACAGTGCTACTGGGCCGCTGCCTGGAGATCTTGCCGGATTGCAGGGGCCACGTGGCAATACGATCAATGTCATCGCCAATGTGATTGCCGGGCTCACGCGGACACCGCTCTGGCAGACTGGTTCGCTGACCGCCGAACTCGCTGGAACCCACCTAACGTCGATTACCAGTAATGGCGCACTGTATAACGGGACGGGTAATCCCATGGGGTGCCCCACCGGAAACAAATGGGACGGCTGTTCGACCAGAAACTCGGTTGCTGTCGCTGCTTTGTTTGACCCGACCTGGTTGCAGGTATTTCCGGGTGTCGATATCGACATGCCGCTGTTTGTGGAGTACGGCCTATACGGAAATACAGCAAGCCTTGGGACTTCGGTGGGGCAGGGTGGCCTGATTTACACTGCGGGTGTGCACGCACTGGTAAAGAACAAATACAACGTCACCCTCCAGTACAACGGATATCACGCCCATACGAATGGTGGCAACACGGCCGTTAATGGCGGCGCTGCGTCGTTCTATACGAGCGGTAATGGTATCTACTTCTACAACGACAGAGGATGGGTATCTCTGACACTGCAGATGGCCTTCTAGAGAAAACTACGTGATGGCCGCCAATTGCAAGCGCGGTATGCGGATGCCTGTCCTTAACAAGCTGCTTCGTTTGAGGCATGCATGCATCAATGTACAAACATGAAACTAGACAATGGCGGCCATTTCGCACGGGATTACGCTCCTCTCCTTGAGAAACCCTCGCGCGAGGATGCCGAGGACGCAGTTCGTGTACTGATCCGCTGGGCTGGTGACGACCCTTCTCGAGAAGGCTTGGTGGATACTCCCGCTCGCGTAGTTCGTTCGTACGGGGAGTTTTTTGCCGGGTACCTGGTCGATCCACGCGAACTGCTGACCCGCACGTTTTCGGAAGTCGATGGCTACGATGAGATGATCGTCCTGAAGGACATCCGTTTTGAGAGCTATTGCGAGCACCATATGGTCCCCATCATCGGACGTGCACATGTGGCATACCTGCCCGAACACCGGGTAGTTGGGATCTCAAAGCTGGCGCGACTTGTCGACGCATATGCGAAGCGCCTGCAGATCCAGGAAAAGATGACCGTGCAAATTGCCGATACCCTGAACGAAATCCTGCAACCGAAGGGGGTGGCGGTCATGCTCGAAGCGGCGCATCAGTGCATGTCGACGCGCGGGGTCCTCAAGGCAGGTTCGGAAATGGTTACGTCGCGCATGCTTGGTTCATTTCGTACGGACCCTTCCACTCGTCGGGAATTTCTGTCAATTCTCCGCAAGGAATAGGTGTCAACTGTTCACCGCGCCGGCACTAATTCAACGAAAGCTGGCGATGCAAGTCGGATTTTGTTCGGATGCAGAGCAAGTCCATTCAAGACGTCCGACCCGTTAACGAGGTTCCCATGAGTATGTTGCTGGTTGAAAAGCGTGGCCACGTTGCCTTACTCACGCTTAACCGCCCTGAGTCCATGAACGCCCTGGGCGCGATCGGAGACGGGGAGGTTGTTCGTCAGGTTTGTGATGAAGTAAACCGGGATCGCGATATTCGATGCGCGATATTGACCGGCTCAGGGCGAGCTTTTTCCGCCGGCGGGGATGTGAAGTCAATGCTGGAAAAAAAAGGGGCGTTCGCCGGTAGCGGAATCGAAATTCGGGAAAACTACAGGCGGGAGTTTCATGCGGTGACCAGCGCAATTTATGGTCTGGAAATGCCGTTGATTGCTGCTGTAAATGGCGCTGCGGTCGGTCTCGGCTGCGATCTTGCGTGTCTCGCTGATGTACGCATCGCGTCTGACGATGCCCGCTTTGGAGTCACGTTTCTGAAAGTCGGATTGATTCCCGGAGACGGCGGTAGCTGGTTGCTCCAGCGAGTCATTGGATACAGTCGGGCTGCCGAGATGCTCTATACCGGCAAGCTGATCGACGCGGCGACCGCTGCGGAATGGGGCCTTATTTCACAGATCGTTCCGGGTGCCGAGTTGTCCGGGGCGGCGTTTCGACTGGCGCAGCAGATCGCTGCGCAACCTCCGCATGCATTGCGTTTGGCGAAGAGTCTGATGCGACATGGCCGAAGTGCGCCGTATGAAGCGGTAATGGAGATGTCGGCGACGGCGCAGGCGTTGTGCCATCTAACCGAAGATCACGTCGAAGGAGTGAGCGCGCTTGTCGAAAAGCGCGCCCCGATCTTCGAGGGAAAGTAGTAGGTCGCCGGCGCGAAGGGGGTGCGCTTGCCGACCTCCTCCAGTGTGTGGCTAGCATGAATATGTGTCAGTTAAAAAGTAATGATCGCGATTTTGTGAGGGAGATTGCTAGTCGATTCGCTAGTTAAAATGACGTATAGTCAGTTATTAGGTGGCGAGGTTGGTCTGCCGAAAGGAGGAGACGGTACCCGGTGGTTCGTTGCGATCTGCGCTGCGCGGAGGTGCGACTGGAATCGGGCACCCGTGACGAAAAAAAGGGGGGCGATGGCTGCGGCCTTCGCTACCCGGTTCCAAATCCATGGAGGAGCAAGCAATGAAACGGAACGTATGGTTTCTGGTCGCAATTTTTGCAGGCCTGCAGGGCGGCACGGCGTTCGCGGCCGTTGATGCGGATGCTGCCAAGAGTCTCGGCACAACGTTGACGGATTTCGGCGCAGAGAAAGCAGGCAACGCTGACGGGTCAATCCCGGCATATAGCGGGGGACTTACGGAGGCTGCCCCTGGGTACAAGGGTGGCAGCACGGTTTACCCTGACCCGTTCGAAAACGAAAAGCCGATCCTCACTATTGACTCAAAGAACATGGCCGAGCATGCTGAAAATCTGACAGCGGGTCAGATTGCAATGTTAAAAAAATATCTGGACTATCGGATGCAGGTGTACCCGACGCACCGCACCGCACCTTATCCGGAATGGGTGCTCAGTAATTCGCGGGCAAATGCCACAAAGGCTCATCTCATCGGTTCGATCGAGGGGGATGGCGTGAGCGGTGCTTATGGCGGGGTCCCGTTTCCGATTCCAAAGAATGGCTACGAGGTGATGTGGAATTTTTATCTCCACTGGATGTCCGCCGGCCGTGTCGTTCGCAACGAATCCTATCTCGTAGAGCCTGACGGCGGCCGTACGCTGCTCGGTACTTTCACGGGCACTTATGGCAATCAGTATTACGATCCGGCCGCGAAGAGCGTCCCCGATCTGTATTACCTGAAACAGCTGGAGATCGGGAACGCACCGTCTTCCCAGGTTGGTTATAACCTGATCCTCTCCTATTCGCTCAACTATAGTCAGGCTGACGTGTTGAACTGGCTCTACACGCCGGGACAGCGTCGTGTACGCACGGCGCCGGAATTTACCTACGACACGCCCGCTGCAAATTTTGGGGGCGCGTTGACCTATGACGAAGTGGGCATGTTCTCGGGGCGAATGGATCGGTTCGACTTCAAGTTGGTCGGCAAGAAGGAAATCTACGTTCCCTACAACGTCTATAAGCCTTTCTTGCCTTCAACGTCCGTGCAAAGTTTTCTGACAAGAAAATTTCCGGATCCTGCCATGGTCCGCTTCGAGAAACACCGAGTGTGGGTCGTTGAAGCAACATTGAAGTCCGGTCAGCGTCACATCATGTCCCGGAGAACTTTCTATGTAGACGAGGACTCTTGGATTGTGAGCGAGGTCGACGAGTACGACCACGCTGGCCAGTTGTACCGAATTGGCCTTGACTATCCCTCTGTTATCTATGACCCCGTCGCCCCCTATCTTACTGACGCCCGATACAGTTTTGTGGATCTTTCCAAGGGTTCGTACTTTATTGGTGGCGAATTCGGCACCGGCTATGAGAAAAGCGGGGCGAAGTTGCCTGACATGTCGCGTTTTACTCCGTCCGGCCTGATGAATGCGGGCATCCGTTAGCGGCGTGAAGTCGGAGCTATTGATGTCTTGAGGCTCCAGCTTGCGAGATTCGCGCTGGTGCCGGTAATCCGGAGTTCTCGATGAACAACTTATGGTCTCGCTTTGCCACTTCGACGATAGCCCTTCTTGTAGCGATTTCGGTCCAAGCCCAGACGGATAGCAAAGCCTTCCAGGATCCCCTCGATACCCCAGCGGTGGAGCAATTCGGCTTCAGAGGGCGAACGAGTCAGCCTTTGATGGCGATTACGAACGCAGGCACCCGGGTCGTCGCTGTCGGATTGCGGGGGCTTATTATCATTTCTGACGACCAGGGACGGTCGTGGCACCAGGCTCGTGTTCCGGTGCAGACTGACCTGGTCGCCGTACAGTTCGTGAGCCCGGAGCAGGGGTGGGCGACCGGACATGACGCGGTCATTCTGCATACGGAAGACGGTGGCCGAACGTGGAAAAAGCAGCTAGACAATCGTGTGGCGGCCGTCGCATTTCCCGCATATTACAGAAATAGAATAGCGTCAGGCGACGCGTCTGCGGCGGTGTTTCTCAAGGAGATTGAGCTCAATACGCAAGGCGACACGTCGTTACCATTTCTTAGCGTTCACTTTACCGATCTCCAGCACGGAATCGCAGTCGGTTCCTTTGGAATGATCGTGTCGACCGACGATGGCGGTAAGCATTGGATACCTTGGATGGATCACATCGACAACAAGGGATTTCTAAATCTGAATGTGATCAAGAAGATAGGTGACAATCTTGTTATCGCCGGTGAACAGGGTGGGGTGTATCGCTACGATGGAGCGCGCAGATCATTCGTCGCAGTGTCCGCGCCCTACAAGGGAAGCTTCTTCGACGTCACTGGAACGGGTAATTTCCTGCTGGCGGTCGGATTGCGTGGAACAGTCTTCCGAAGCCCGGACGGAGGGGCTACGTGGCAACACGTCGACACGCCCGTAAAAGACAGCTTCACGACTGCGGCGACAGTCGATGGGGGGGCGATGGTTATTCTGGGCAGTTCTGGCGGCGCCTTGCTAGTGAGCCGGGATCAAGGAGTGACGTTTCAGGCAGAGGCAGTCTCACATCCGATGCCTTTTACTGGCATTGACGTACTGGGGGCCCAGCGCTTGATGCTCGCCGGCTTGCAAGGAGTCAATTTGGAACAGGTCCTTACAGGGCGCTCGGCTACGTTCAATGAGGTTTCAAAATGAATCAATTCGATCAGGCGCAAGCGGCAGATGAGGGTGTGGTTGCCAGACGACTGGAAGACTTCAATCCGCGCTCGGGTAATGTTCTTGAGCGACTGATTTTCAATCATCGCCTCGTGATTGTTCTGGTCTGCGTGTTGCTGACCGCCTTGCTGGGCTCGCAGGCGGTACGCCTGAAGGTTAATGCGAGCTTTGACAAGACGCTGGCCGAGTCACAGCCCTTCATCCGCAACTATCTGGAAAACAAAAGCATCGCGCGTGGACTTGGCAACACAGTGCGGATCGTGGTGGAGAACAAGAACGGCGACATTTACGATCCTGAGTATCTGCGGACACTGCGCGAAATCAACGACGCAGTGTTCCTGATGCCGGGGGTTGACCGCCTATTCATGAAATCCCTCTGGACCCCTTCGGTTCGATGGACGCAGATTACGGAAGAGGGTTATCGCGGCGGTGCGGTTATGCCGCAGGACTACACTGGCTCCGT
This sequence comes from Paraburkholderia sp. GAS32, assembly GCF_050434225.1. Classification (NCBI taxonomy): domain Bacteria; kingdom Pseudomonadati; phylum Pseudomonadota; class Betaproteobacteria; order Burkholderiales; family Burkholderiaceae; genus Paraburkholderia; species Paraburkholderia sp. GAS32. The sequence goes on from NZ_JBNPVS010000045.1 coordinate 22,948, forward strand.
CGCGTCAGTGAGTCAACTCAAGCGAAACGTGATGCTGGCGGGAATCGTTGGGAGTGTGGTATCTAACGATCAGCACTCGAGCATGATCGTGGTGCCGCTGATCGAGAAGAATGCGGTGACGGGTGAGCCGCTCGACTACGCGGCATTCTCGAAGGAATTGGACAGGAAAGTACTCTCGCACCAGTCGCAGCGGATCGGGATTCACATTACCGGATTCGCAAGACTGGTCGGAGACCTGATCGACGGCATTGGAAAGATGAGCCGATATTTCGCCGTCGCGGCAATCGTTGCGGCCGGTGCAATCTTCCTTTACACGCGATGTGTGCGCAGCACGTTACTCGTGCTGGTCTGCTCACTGACCGCGGTAGTCTGGCAGCTTGGCGTTGTCAATCTACTTGGCTTCTCGCTTGACCCGTATTCGGTACTGGTTCCTTTTCTCGTGTTTGCTATTGGCGTGTCGCACGGCGCACAGAAGATGAACGGGATCATGCAGGATGTTGGTAAGGGAATGCACAAATACGTCGCAGCGCGTCACACGTTCCGACGGTTGTTTCTCGCAGGGTTGACGGCTTTGCTCGCCGACGCGGTCGGATTTGGGATACTGACAATCATTGATATTCCGGCGATTCGCGATCTTGCAATGACGGCGAGCATTGGCGTCGGTCTGCTGATCTTCACAAACCTGGTTCTTCTGCCGGTGGTTTTGTCGTATACGGGGGTAAGTCGCGCAGCAGCCAGACGCAGCCTTCGTGCGCAGCAAATGACTGCCGAGAATCCGGTTTTTTCAGAGCGTTTGTGGGGCGTCCTTGATCGGTTCACGAGTCGCCGCTGGGCGGCAGGCGCGCTCATCGTGACGACCGGATTGACCATCGCCGGATTTGTAGTCGGTCTGAATCTGCAAACCGGTGATCTTGATCCGGGCGCTCCTGAACTGCGTACGGATTCGCGCTATAACCGGGACGCCGCTTTCATATCCAGCAAGTTCGGACTTTCAAGCGATGTCTTTGCGGTAATCGTCAAGACGAAGCCGGACGGTATGAGCAGCTTCCCCACGTTGACCGAGGAAGATCGCCTCGAGCAGCAACTCCGTGCCTTACCTGTTGTGCAGGGGACGATGTCTGCTGCCAACATGGCGCGGTATGGCACGTCCGGTATCAACGAAGGTAGCCCGAAGTGGTTCACCTTGAGCCGTCAGGCTTCGTTGTCCTCCCAGGCGACATTCGACCTCAAGACGAACGACCCGGAGCTGATGAACACAGACGGTACAGCGGGCACTGTAATCGCATATCTGGCGGATCATCGGGCAACCACCTTGGACCAGATGGTCAAGATAACCGAGTCGTTCGCCAGAGCGCACAGCAACGGGGACCGTCGATTTCTGCTTGCTGCCGGCAGCGCAGGCATCGAGGCGGCAACCAACATCGCCGTTCTGCAGGCCAATGAGCGCATGCTGGCGTTCGTGTATGCGGCAGTCATCCTGCTTTGCCTGATTACATTCCGGAGCTGGCGCGCCACGATTGTCGCGGTTATACCGCTCGCCGTGACATCAATTCTCTGTCAGGCGTTGATGGTGATGCTTGGGATTGGAGTCAAGGTTGCTACATTGCCAGTCGTAGCGCTAGGCGTTGGCATTGGAGTGGACTATGCCCTGTATCTGCTGAGTGTTCAGCTTGCGCAACAGCGGGCCGGAATGGACCTTCCGACCGCATATCGCAAAGCAGTCGGCTTCACAGGAAAGGTGGTGGCGCTAGTTGGCGTTACGTTGGCTGCGGGGGTGGTCACCTGGGTATGGTCGCCTATAAAATTCCAGGCAGACATGGGAATTCTGCTCACGTTCATGTTCATCTGGAACATGATCGGCGCACTGGTGCTGATTCCGTCGCTGTCTCATTTCCTTCTGGGAGCCGTGACCGACGGTCGGCAGCGCAAGCCGGCAGCGACGGATGTTCGGCAATCCAGCGCGGCGACGAAGAACAACTCCCGAGGGTTATCGAGAGAACACTCATCTGGAGCGTAGCGTTTCGGGTTTGTCCTGTCGGTTCAGGCGTTCTTTCGCAAAGGTTGTCACGAGACCCTATCCGATATCAAGCCGGATGGGGTCTCGCTCATTGAATTACGGCCGTTCGAAGAGCGCCGCAAGTCCCTGCCCACCGCCAATGCACATCGTCTCAAGTCCGTAACGACCTTTGCGACGTGCGAGCTCGTGTAAAAGGGTCGTCAGTATGCGGACACCAGTCGCCCCGATGGGATGTCCAAGCGAAATGCCGCCGCCATTGGGATTCAGGCGGTTCAGGTCATTCCACCGCCATGCCTTGAGGACGGCCAGTACCTGAGCGGCGAACGCCTCGTTGAGCTCGATCACATCCATGCTGTCGAGAGTGAGCCCTGTTCGAGCAAGCAGCTTGTTGACGGCTGGGACGGGACCAATACCCATTGTCGCCGGATGACAACCCGAAGCTGCCCACGCGTTCAGGAAAGCCATGGGCTCAAGCTTCAATGAGGCCAGGCGGGCCTCCGCAACAATCAGACAGGCGGCGGCGGCATCGTTCTGCTGACTGGCATTGCCAGCGGTAACCGTCCCATCCTTCAGAACAGGTCTCAGGCGAGATAGGGTTTCTTGGCTGGTGTCGGGACGGATACCTTCGTCTTTCGAAAAGATCAAAGTGTCACCCTTTTTTTGGGGCACCGTGACTGGCACTACCTCTGGGTCGAAGCGACCTTCAGCCCATGCCGCCGCTGCACGGCGGTGACTTAAAACTGAGAAATTATCAGCTTCACCGCGGCTAATTCCATATTCCCTCGCGAGATTCTCTGCGGTTTCAGGCATGCCGGAAATCACCCCGAAACGTTGCTGTGGCTGCGAGCGCTCGCGTCCCCGCTGCAGCCGATCATGAAATTCAACCGAGCCGGAACGGGCCCCCCAGCGCATGTCGTTCGAGTAGTATTCAATATTACTCATACTTTCAACGCCAACGACCAGGACGACGTCAGCCGCGTGCGTCTGCACCATCATGGCCGCGTCGATGACTGCCTGTAGACCCGACCCGCAACGCCTGTCGACCGTATACCCGGGCACTTCGAGCGGTAGTCCGGCCGCCAGTGCGCCATAACGGCCAAGGCACGGTGCCTCGCTGGACGAATACGACTGCGCGACAATTACCTCGTCGATAGCCGCGCCATCTATTGCGCTGCGTTCGAGTACCGCCTGGATGATATGCGTGGTCAACTGGTCGGCAGTGAGGGGGCGCAAACTGCCGCCAAAGCTTCCTACCGGGGTACGCAGCGGGGTGACTACGGCCGCCCGCCTGAGCGCTGTGTTCATGCTATGAGTCTCCCATGGGATTTGTGTCCAGTTTGATATAAACTGACGCTTCGTCAATTATATATTGCGTCGGGCAGAATGGGTGACCGGCTCTTGAGGATGACTGCTCTTGAAGATTCTTGACGCCGGTGAAATCGACTTCGGTGCGCTCGTGCGCCGCGGCGAAACCGTGATGTGGGGCCAGGCTGGTGCCGAGCCTATAGCGTTGACGCGCGCACTGATGGAGCAGCGTCACCGCGTTGGCCAATTGCAGGCATTTATCGGCGCTACGTGGTCGGAAACGGCCGACCCGGAATTCACGGATTGCGTGCGCTTCCGGTCCTACTGCGGGGCCGGTGGCAATCGGACCCTCGCAATGCAGGGAAAGCTCGACGTTCTGCCGTGTCACTATTCGCAGCTCGGCGAGCTGATTTCGACAGGCCAACTCAGGGTCGATGTCGTGATGGTGCAACTGGCGCCTGCGGGGCCGGATGGCCGGTTCAGCCTTTCGCTGGCCCACGAGTATCTTGTTCCCGCAATCAAACGGGCGAGACTCGTTATCGCAGAGATCAATGAGCTTGCGCCATGGACATATGGGCAGTACAGCTTGTCTGCGGATGATATACATATTGCTGTTGTGACGGCTCGACGCCCTCTTGAACCGTCGCGCAGCAATCCGGGCGAAATCGAACAGGCGGTGGCGCGGCAGGTTTCGGCGGTGATCGAGGACGGATCGACACTCCAGTTCGGCATAGGGTCGATACCGGAAACGGTGCTTAGCGAACTGTCCAGCCACCGGGAGCTGGGTATCCATACCGGAGCGCTCGTAGACGAGGCCGCGCGACTGATCGAGGCCGGCGTTGTCACCAACGCCCGCAAGACCGTCGATGCGGGCCTAAGCATCGCGGGGGTAGGGATGGGCAGCCGTACATTAAATGAATTTGTTCATCGCAATCCGTCGGTGCAGTTCCGTTCGGTGTGCTATACGCACGCAGCTGAAGTACTGGCTGCAATTGATCGCTTCGTGGCGATTAATTCAGCCATTGAAGTGGATTTGACGGGACAGGTCAATACCGAGGTGGCGCGTGGAATATACGTCGGCGCGGTCGGTGGTGCGCTGGATTTTCTTCGCGGCGCGCATCGGTCTCAAGGTGGCATGCCGATCATCGCATTGCCATCGACAGTGGGATCCGGCGGCCCACAGATTGCGAGCCGAATCGTTGCGTCGCTGTCTGGCCCCGCGACTATTCCCCGCGCAGACGCTGGCCTAATCATTACCGAGCACGGTGTGGCCGATCTGCGAGGGTTGTCTGTTCGCGACCGCGTCCGGCGCCTGATCTCCGTCGCTGCGCCGCAATTTCGCGATGAACTTGAGTGGCATGCTCATGCTGAGGCGCTGTTGTAAACCACTATTGAGTGCACCTCTATGGTTCCGCGAAACGAATCTCCTCGCCGAAATGCGTCGACCCCGGATCTGCAGCAGTTGCTGACGCTCAGCCCGCTTGGAGGCGGTCGTTTCTCCAGTGGGGCCGCGCAGACTAATCGTAATGAGTTTATTTTCGGCGGTCAGCTCCTCGCACAGGCCCTCTGCGCGGCGGCTCAGACCGTTTCAGGCAAGCTGCCGCATGCGTTACACGCTTCCTTTGAATTTCCCGCCTCGGCGACCCGACCGCTCGTCTATCAAGTGTGCGAGGGGCGCGATGGGCGCAGTCTGTCCCATCGTCGGGTCATGGCTCGCCAGTCCGGGCATACGGTCTTGCGGGCTTACGCTTCCTTCAGTGGACCCGAAGAAGGATTTCGACATCAATCCGGCTGGCGGTCCGAGCCGCCAGCACCGGATTCCCTGTCGACTTTGGGGTCGATTGCCGCGCGCTATGAGACGCAGGTGTCGGAACATGGCAAGGGACGATTGAGCACCTACCCGCAACTCGAAATACGCCCCATTGCGGTGAAGGAACATCTATTGTTGCAGCCGGGCAAACCCGCGTCACGGTTCTGGATGCGGGCGCGTGGAAATATGCCGGCCGACCCGACCGGTTGGACAGCGGTTTTGACGTATTTGTCGGATTACCTTCTGGTCAATGCGGCGCTGATTCCGCACGTGAGCGAAATGCCTGACGAGCATCTATTTGTAGCAAGCCTGAATCATGCGATGTGGTTCCACGTATTAGCTGACCCTTCACAGTGGCTGCTCTACGAGACGGAAAGCGATTGGGCGGGGCAGGGGCGAGCTTTGGTGCATGGGCGCTTCTATTCTGAGAACGGGCAGCTCGTCGCTTCCGTTGTTCAGGAGACGATGATTCGCGCGCGCAAGAATTCGGGGTAGCGGCCGACCTCGGGCGCCGAATGCGCCCGGGGTTCCATGTGATAGTTCGCTATTTGAACGCGGCTCTGGATGCGGGTTTGTTTACTGAAGCGATCCAGTGCTGAGGTCGGGCCTCGATCGTACAGGGTTCTCCTTCTAGGCGGGCATCAGCAATGAGGATTGTGCCCGCTATCGGGTCGAGATATTGGCAGAGAACCACTCCGCCTTCGCGCTGCTCCTCAAGCCTTGGACATCCGTCGGTCCAGGTGCCGGGTGCAGCGGCGAGGGGTGCCCCACTGCTGATAGCGTACGCAATCCCGGCATGGTGCTCGACTCCAGGGTACAGCAACCGTCCCTGACCGCGCTGTGGCGATGCGAGCGGGCCATGTCCGATGAGTGGACTGGTCGCGGGCTGAGCCCTTGCCAGCCGGTCGTTCAGCAACCGATTGCGGCACACGCGTGTCGCATCGTGATCCGGCAGGCACGCCGATTCATCGAAAACGACTCCATACACTGATGCCGCTTCGCCGAAGTTGATGCGCGATTGGCGGACATCGCGAGCCACTGCCTCGGGGTCACGTTCGAGCGGGTCGCCAAATCCACCTCCGCAGCCAAGCCGAAATTCAAACCACTCATCGTCCCGAATCTCCAATCTATCGGCATGACCTGAGATGGTGTCAACCTGGCCATTGGCTCGATGCAGTTCAAATCGGGTGTTGGCTCCAGATAGCCCGCCTGCGAAGCCGGGCAGAGGCAGACGTTCACGCATGCCAAGCATCACACCAGTCCATGACGCCGTTTTGTGCGGCTTGTAGCTCATCTGACAGCCAGCGCCGGCGCGATACCGGCCAGCCCCTTCGGCGCCGGCGCGCGGCCGTTTCTCGAGTACGAGGGCCGGGTAGCGCGACTCGAACGACTCGATATCTACGGATTCGATAATGGCTTTGCGGGCCACCATAAAACTGAACAGATCGTAGCCGTCGCGATCGTGTCCCGCCGACCCGCCGGCCATTGCGCCTTCAATCATGAGCCAGCCGTCCTGCGCGCCATTGGCCGCGCTGTAGGCCCATGTGTGCAGGCCCATGCACGACGGCGCGACCGGTCCGGAAAGCAGGTGCTTCCCGGGCGCCTGCGCGCCCGATATGGCGACCGCCATCATCAGGCATTGGTGAGCGGCCATGCTGGCATTGAGCGCGACATCGAAATGCGCTGACGCGGTGGGCGCAGGCGGCGAAGCGTTCACTACTGTACCAGGTGGGCAGCGGACCTCGATCGCGTCGAACATAGCGGCGCACAGAGGCAGATCGTGCGTGAATACGTCCGTGACGTCGCTTGTGACGATCGACCGGATTACGTGGGGTTTTGAGTTGAAAAAGTGCTTGCACTGCGGGGCGGCGCCTTCAAAATCGAAGACCAGTTTATCGTCTAGTACCGTTAGGGTGCAGGGAACCCGATAACGTTCATCTCCCCACTCTGTCCATGTTGCGAGACGATAGACGCCGTTTTCCAGTAGTGATATGCGCCGTCTGACTTCCCGCGAGACGATGTCGCGCAATGACAGCACGTTGGCCATGAAACGTTTCCTTCCGACCGTTTCCGCTATGGATGAAAGTTTGTCGTGCACCACCTGGCAACCGGCCACAAGACTTCGGATATCCATCTCAACCATCGACGGTACCCGCACGTTATTGCGTACGATAGCCCACGTGTCCTGTACTTCCGTCCCTTGGCGGAAAAGTCGTACCGGTGGAAGGCGTAGTGCCTCCTGGAAGCATTCGGTTGCCGCGGGTGACCAGGATCCGAAAGTCATGCCGCCGACATCGATCATGTGGCCGGAGTTCGCAACCCAGGCAATCAGCGCTCCATCATGAAATACTGGGCGCTGCACGACGACATCCATGTAGTGCAGGCCACCGCCGTTGTGTGGATCATTGGCGATGAACACGTCTCCCGGCGAAATGCTCGTGCCGTGCTGCGCCAGCGTGCAGCGCACTGCGTGACTACACGCGCCGAAATGATGTGCCACTGCGCCTCCGCCGACGATGAGATCGCCCGCTGCATCCAGCACGGAACACGAACAGTCACGTGACTCGGCAATCGTCGGAGAGCAAGCGGTGCGCTCGATTGTCAGGGCCCCTTCTTCAGCCACGGCTTGCAGCCGACTGCGGAAAACTTCCAGTGCGATTCCGTCGAAGTCTACTTCTGCTTCTCGGTTCATCTTGGTATCTCCAGGGTAATCGTGCGGTGTCCGTCGACTGTCGCGCGCACGTCAGCGGGAATCCAGATTGTGGTGTCTCGGCTATCAATCAGTGCCGGTCCGGTTAGTGTCTGACCGGGTCGGAGGTCCGCGCCATCGAACACCGCTATCTGCGTGGCAGGGGTACGTTCCCCGACATATACGGCCCGGGTGCTCGCAACTGATGGCGGGCGTGGATCCTCGTCAGGAAGGTGGCCCGCGAGCTCCGCGCGCACAGTGCTGCCATGCCCGATCGCGCGCAATGCCACGAGCTCGACTGGCGTACCGCTTATCAGCGCCCCCTGACCATAGCGCCGACCGTACTCAGCCTTGAAATCCTCAATGATGCGTTCCTGTTGGGCCGCGTTAAACCCTTCCTCACAGGTAACATTCAACTCCGATTGCTGCCGCATAAATCGGAGATCGGCCTCAAACCTGACGGACCGATCGCACTCCGCGATCCCATCGGCTGCGAGATCGGCGTGTACTGCGAAGCCCAACTCTGACATCTTCGTTTCGACTTGTTGCGCATCGCAAGGCAAACACAGATTCATGCTAACGCTGCGTTCGCGCCGAATGTCCGCATTGGCCGCGCCAAAGGCCGACAGAACTGACGTAAGTTCCGGAATCAAAACCCGCTGTATGCCAAGCTCTCTGGCGATCAGAGCATTGAAAAGACCGCCGCAGCCACCCATGCTCACGATCGCGTGGGCCGCCGGATCGAGGCCGCGCTGTGCAAACTGGGCTCTGAGCGCGCGCACCATTTCTACCTTGGCGATCTCATGGATGCCCCACGCAGCCTGTTTAGCACCTGAGCCAAGCGCGTGCCCGAGACGTTCGCAAGCAGTCGCAGCCGCGACTGCGTCGAGCGACATGTCGCCGCCAAGGAATCTCGATGAATCGATATAGCCGAGTACCACAAGAGCGTCGGTCACGGTTGGTTCGAACCCTCCTCGCCCATAGCAAGCTGGGCCCGGATAGGCGCCCGCTGAGCGCGGGCCGACGCGCAGCAAACCAAGGGCGTCCACCCATGCGAGTGAACCGCCACCCGCCGTGACGGACTCGATGTCAACCATCGGCATCGCGGTCCAGATGCCCATCAACTCACCACGAGTTCGGCGCATCGGTTCGCCGTGACGCACTATAGCCATGTCGAACGAAGTGCCGCCCATATCACATGCGACCGCGTCCCGGACACCAGCGGCCCGGCACACCGCGAGCGCCCCGACGACCCCTGCGGCGGGTCCCGACTCTGCTAATAGGGCGGGCATGATGCGGCCCTCGGCAACGGTAATGGAGCCACCGCCTGAGTGGACGAGAAGCGGTGGTTGCGGCAGACCAAGTAGCGCCAAGTCCTCAACGAGTTCGTCGATCCCGCCAAGCGACCCGGATGTATATGCGTTCAATAGCGCAAATGTTGTTCGCTCGTATTCACGCGCTACCGGATACAACCCGGCCGCGGAAAGAACCGGTAGATCAGGTAGCGTCTCACGGATGCGCCGGACCGCCGCGCTTTCATGTGCCGGATTGGCACAAGACCAGAGGAACGACACAACTAATGCCTCAATACCGAAACGCTCATGGAGATGACGTGCCGCGTCGACTGCCTGTTCGACGTCAAGTTGCCGGAGCACGTCGCCGTCCCGGTCAATGCGTTCCTCGACGCCCACAATCCAATCCCGCTCGATCAGCGCGTCTGGCGGCACCAGCCAGCCGTCGCGCGGCACGCGCCGCACGCGCGCTAGCGGCACCAGGTCTTCGAATCCGCGTGTCGTAACAAGACCTACCCTACGGCCGGTGCGCGAAGCAATATCGTTTGTGACGGCGGTCGTGCCCAGCCCGAAGCGTTCCACTCGGGATAGCATCTCCTCGATGTCCAGTCCGGCGCGCTGTGCGACCAGCCGGCAAGCTTCAATTACGCCGCGGCCCAGTGCCCCTGTGGTGGAGGGGGCTTTTGCCCGCCAGACCTCTAGACCGTCCGAAAGCACGATATCGGTAAACGTCCCGCCGACGTCCACGCCGATGCAGAGTTTCCGCGTCCCGATTCCATTGGCTTCAGCTATGTGCGATTTAGCGTGTGAGGCCATGGTTTCCCAACTCCGGCAGCGCGTTCTCGATGAGATGGTCTAGCGTGGGTGTGGGAGTACCAAACTCGCGCGCGAGGTCCTGCGCAAGGTGCATGTCCTTGTTCGACATGGCAACCATGCCCGAGCGGCCGGTTGTGTAGTGGTCCTCCTGCTCGCGGATGCGCGCCCAGTTGTTGCTCACCCAGCTTGATCCGACGCCGCCAGCGTTGATCACCGAAAGCCATTGCTCTTCGTCGATGCCGGCCGCGCGGGCAAGACGAAGTGCTTCCCGAACCAGCAGCACGTTGGAGATGGCCATGAAGTTGCTCAGAATCTTGGTTGTAGATCCGGCCCCCACGCCTCCGACATAGAACAAGTGCTGTGACATTGCCTGGAGCGCGGGCTGCGCCCGATTGAAGGCCGCCTCGTCTCCGCCGACGAAGAACGTCAGTTTGCCGGCGCGGGCGGCGGTATCGCCACCGCCCGTCATAGGCACGTCGAGGATCGCAACGCCGTGTTCGGCAGCGCTTTCCGCGAGTTGCCTGGTCAATCGAGGTGGGACCGTGCTGTGAATCGCGACAACACTGCCGCGAGCGAGGCCTGCGAGCAATCCCCTGTCATCGCCGTCGGGCAGGAAAGCGGATCGAACCTGCGCTTCGTCAAAGAGGGCGACGCAAACCACGCTGGACCGGGTCGCTAACTCGTAATTGCTTGCGGCGACAGATGCTCCAAGTGCGACGAGTCGTTGGACGGGCTCAGGCCGGATATCTCTGACGACTAGTGGAAACCCGGCCTTTGCAACGTTGGAGGCCATGCCTTCGCCCATGTTGCCAAGTCCTACGAAACCCACGTTCAGTGCCATCTCTTGTCTCCTTTCAGAATGGTGTGTCGACGATTTCTGTCGGATTGCATGCCGTGAAAAGTGATGAAAGGTCGTTTATTTGTGACTCGGAACGCCCCTCATCATCAAATTTCATCTGCGTTCAGTATGGGGTTGAGTGATGACGAATTGGATTGTGGGAATCACCTATATATAACTGACAATGCGTCATCTATCATGAGGTATCATCGGGCTGTCCGGATGCGTCGGGCAGCCAATCGGTTTTTTGAACCAGTAGCACTTTCTTGTCGAGGTAGTAATGGAGCAACTCGTAGTCGAGAACGCAGCGCTTGTCGCGGTGGATTTCCAGGAAGGCATCCTGCGTGTGCCGTTTGTGCCTCATTCGGCGAACTCTGTGCTGGCCAATGCAGTGAGCCTTGCCAGAAGCTTCAGACGGATTGGCTCGCCGGTTGTGCTCACCCGCGTTGCGTGGGCTCCCGATTTTGCAGACGCGCTCAAGCAGGCGGTGGATCGGCCGCTACCGATGCCGCCAGGTGGATTGCCCGCCGATTGGGCCGATCTTTCAGGTGATCTGGATGTGGCGCCTGACGACATCGTGATCACGAAGCGCCAGTGGAACGCGTTTCATGGCACGGAACTGGACCTGCAACTGCGTCGTCGAGGTATCAAGACTTTGGTACTGGCAGGAATCGCGAGCAATATGGGTGTGGAGTCAACGGCACGTGCAGCGTACGAACTGGGATATCAACTCGTGTTTGCGGAGGATGCGATCAGCAGCGTCGCTCCGGGGATGCACGAGTTTGCCGCGCAGACCATCTTCCCGATGATTGGTGCCGTGCGCAGAACGGAGGAGATTATCGCTGCCTTGGGTTGACGAAGCGCAGGCGTTGTCGCCATATCCCATAACAGGAAAACTGGAAGGAGACATTGATGTCGAAAGGCTTTGAGGGAAAGGTCGCCGTAGTGACGGGAGCAGGAGGCGGTATCGGCGAAGCGGTAGCGCACGACCTGGCGTTGAACGGAGCGCGTGTGCTTGTCGTCGATATAAACGCTGGCAACGCGGAGACGGTGGCGCGTTCAATCCGGGAGCAGGGCAGGGACGCGGTGGCTTTCTGCGCCGACGTGTCGGTGTTCGAGCAGAGTCAGGCCGTGGTTGCAAAAGCCGAGCAGGTTTTCGGCGCGTTGAACTACGCAGTGAACAATGCCGGTATCAGCGGACGGTTCGACGCACTGGAAAGCATGGACGCCGACGAGTGGCGCAAAGTGATGGGCGTCAATCTCGACGGGGTGTTCTTTGGAATGAAATTCCAATTGCCGGCGATTGAGAAGGCGGGAGGCGGCGCAGTCGTGAACATCGCGTCCATCTACGCTCATCTCGGGCTGCGCCGACTGGACGCCTATACAGCGAGCAAGCACGCAGTACTCGGTTTGACTCGGTCTGTTGCAATCGAGTACGCGACTCGGGGCGTGCGTGTCAACGCTGTTTCTCCAGGGCCCATTCTGACGCCGCTTACCCGGGGTGCCAAGGAGCAGACAGATCCGATCGCGGCGTTGACCGCGATGAAACGGATGGGCGAAGCTGTGGAAATCGCCAAAGCGGTGTCGTTCCTGCTGTCGCCCGACGCGTCGTTTATCACGGGAACCGAGATCGTGGTCGACGGCGGGGTCATGTTGTCGTAACCGGTTAGTGTAGCGCTGGCGGTCGTGACGTTCTCGCGCCCGCCAGCGTTTTGTGCAATTGGATTGCACAAGACAGTGTGAGGCCTGCCCGTCGCTCACGGTTTCTCGATGTGCGCGGCATCAATGATCCGCTGGGCGCGCTCCACAACTGGCCGATCGATCATCTTCCCGTCGAGCGCGACAGCTGACCCTCCAGCACTGGCCGACGCGTCGAGCACACGCTGCGCCCAAGCGCGTGCGTCCACGTCCGGGGTAAAAACCCGGTTGATCAGCGGGACCTGTCGTGGATGTATGCACAGTTTCGCACCAAAGCCAATCCGCTGGCTGCGCCGCGCGTCCGTCGCTACCGCCATATCGTCATCGATTGACGCCGTAACGCCGTCGCAGGGTGGAGGGAGGCCTGCACAGCGCGAAGCCAGGACGAGTAGGGAGCGGAAGTACAGCAGTTCCCAATCGTCGCCATCGATCCCCAAGTCCAGCTGGAAGTCAATGGTGCCGAACACAAGGCGCCCGGTGGCTGCAGTCTGTGAAATTGCATGAGCGTTAGCCATGCCCTTGGCCGTTTCGATTAGGGCCAGTATCGCTACGTTTCCCCCAACCCTTGCGGCTACATCCGTCACATCGCTGGCGCTCTGGGCTTTAGGGATCATCACTGCGCTGATGCCCGGACGCCGGCACAAGTCAATATCCGCGGCCGCCCACTCTGTATCGAGGGCATTGATCCTGACAATGGCGTGGCTGTCTGCGGCAACAAAATTATCGATAGCATCGCGTGCGGCCGACTTGCGGTTCGACGAAACGGAGTCTTCCAGATCAAGGATAACTGCATCGGCACCTGCGTCAAATGCCTTTCTGAAGCGATCGGGCCGGTCGCCGGGAACGAACAGGTAAGAGCGTGCGCGGGTAACGCGCGCTGAAGGCGTGGATATCATACGGCCGACTCCTCCCCAGGAAGTGCGTTGCCCGACAGCCCTTCGGGAGACATCAGCGGAGACTGGGTCCGTGCGTAGTCAGAGAGCAGCGTCCGGTTGGTGGATATGCATATTATCGCAGCCCCGATCGCGCCTGAGAGCAGGATAAGTAGCGAGTATCGAATGGATTCGTTGCCGAACCGTACTTGCAATCGATCATTGAGGATGCCTACCATTAACGGTCCCAAGCCATAACCCAATACGTTCAGAAAGAACGCCACAATTGCCGCTGCGAGGCCGCGCATGCGCGGCTTCGCTACGGTTTGCGTGAGCGCATGGATTGGCGTCGCCCAGACCGATAGCAGCCCGATCGCCAGTCCGTACATTATGAATGCCAGATTGCGATTGGATGTCAGCAGAAATGCCGCGCCGAATGGAATCGCAAGTAACATGCCCCCGGCTGCGATGCGCATGTGCCATCGAAGATCCTTGTGGGACAGTCGGTCCGCGATCATTCCAGACAGGATTGTTCCCGTCAGGAGGCCGATTGCCGAGGCCGTGCCGAGCTTAGCCCCAATTTCGCCAGCGGCCACGCCATGTACGCGCAGGAAAAACGTCGCGGCCCACGACTGGACGCCATAGTTAACAATGGCACATCCCATGGCCGACAGTGCGAGAAAACGAAAGGCGCGAAGTCTCCCGAGCCATCGGAGTGTTTTAACGAGCGGTAGTGCGGGTTCCGGTATCAGATCCGGGTCGGACATGCCTCGAGGGGGCTCCGGAACTGCTAGCCGGATGAATAGCGCGAGCAGCAGACCGGGTGCGCCGAGAAGTACGAACACCGTACGCCATTCGAAATGCGTGATGAGTGCACCGCCAGCGAAAAGACCAAGGCCAATGCCGATGGAGGCAGACGCGTTGTAGAAGCCGATGGCCTTCGCGCGGTTGTGGCGACTATACAGATCGGCAATTATCGAGTGCGACCCGGGGTTGCAACCTGCTTCACCAAATGCGACTCCCATGCGCGCCATTGCGAGTTGCGTAAACGACTGGGTCACGCCGCAAAGCATGGTCATCAAACTCCATGCACCTACTGACGCGGCGATGACAGATCGGCGTGAGCCTCGATCGGACCAGTAGGCTATGGGCAGTCCCGCGGTGACATAGACCGCGGCGAATGCCATGCCGGTTAGCAACCCCATACTTGTGTCGCTGGCACCGAATTCGTGCTTGATGGGGGTAATCAGGATCGTGATCAATTGTCGGTCGGCAAGGTTGACCGCAGCGACCACGCACAACAGGAGCAGGACAAATGCGCGCTTCGAACTCGCCCATTGCGTCAATCTGGCGCGGGGCGGAGCGGCTCCGTCGGCCGACCGCGCGGCCGTGGGCTGCCCGGGGGCATCTGGTAACGACAGGGATGAATCGGGGGATTGCATAGGTTCCTCAGAAGGATCGCGGCAAACCCAGAATGTGTTCGGCCACGTAGCTGAATATCAAATTGGTCGAGATTGGCGCGACCTGGTACAGCCGTGTCTCCCGGAATTTGCGCTCGATGTCATATTCGCAGGCGAAGCCGAATCCCCCATGCGTTTGGAGGCAGACGTTAGCGGCCTCCCAAGAGGCTTTCGCGGCCAGATATTTGGCCATGTTCGCCTCGGCGCCGCACGGCAGACCCGCATCGAAACGCTGGGCTGCTTTGAAGCGCATGAGATCCGCGCTTTCGACGTCTATGTACGCCTGAGCGATAGGAAACTGCACGCCTTGGTTTTGGCCGATCGGGCGATTGAAAACAACCCGTTCTTTGGCGTACCGGGTGGCCCGCTCCACGAACCATCGACCATCACCAATGCATTCGGCTGCGATGAGTGTGCGTTCGGCATTCAGACCGTCAAGGATGTAACGAAAACCTTTGCCTTCTTCCCCGATCAGATTCTCTTCAGGAATCTCCAGGTTGTCGAAAAAGAGTTCGTTGGTTTCATGGTTGACCATGTTGGCGATCGGGCGAACGGTAAGCCCGTTGCCGATTGCATCGCGAAGGTCGACGATGAAGATCGACATCCCGTCGGACTTCTTTTTGACCTCGCTGAGCGCCGTTGTACGCGCGAGTAAAATCATGAGGTCGGAATGCAGCACCCGTGAGATCCAGACCTTCTGGCCGTTAATGACGTAACGGCCATCGCGCCGAGTAGCCGTGGTCTTGAGCTGAGTGGTGTCAGTGCCGGTCGTGGGTTCGGTGACCGCCATCGATTGGATGCGCAACTCGCCTGAGGCGATGCGAGGCAGATAGCGAGCTTTCTGTTCCGGCGATCCGTTGCGCAGCAGGGTGCTCATGTTGTACATCTGGCCATGTACGGCGCCCGCGTTACCTCCGCAGCGGTTGATCTCTTCCATGATTACCGTGGCCGCTGCAAGTCCGAGTCCTGACCCGCCATACTGCTCGGGAATCATGGCGGAAAGCCAGCCCGCACCAATTAGCGCGTTGACAAACGTGTCTGGATAGGCGCGCTGTTCGTCGATCTTGCGAAAATACTCGTCCGGAAATTCAGCACATAGCGACCGAACACCGTCGCGGATCTCCTGAAACTGATCATTGTCGTAGTGCACTGGGAAGCCATCCTGTTTATGTTGATGAGGTTATTCGATTCGGGCGATCGCCTCGGTGCATAGCGCACCATGAGCGTCTCGGGTCCAGAGCCTGACCGTCTTGCCGTCCAGTTCAGGTCGTCCGCATAGATCGACTGCCGTCCCTTCGAAGAGTGGGCTCAGTGCGCGAAAGCTCAGATGAGTGACCTTCCTGCCGGGCAATTCGCGCTGTAGCAGATCAAGGAGAAGCGTGATCGAAAGCGGTCCATGAACAACGAGAGCGGGATATCGTTCCGTATTGCGCGCGTAGTCCACGTCGTAGTGAATTCGATGACTGTTGAAGGTCAGAGCCGAATAACGGAAAAGTAGTGTCGGGTCTGGGACCACTGTGCGCGACCAGCTTTCGTCGCAAGGTGCCACTCTGGAAGGTAAAGGGGGATCGCCGGGCGCTGGTTGATGCCGGTACACCAGTTCCTGGCTTTCGTCTATCGCCTCGCGCCCTTGGCCGTCGATGAAGATCGCGCGCAGCGTGACGAAGACAAGCGGGCCGCTGCGGCCCTGCTTGAGATTGACCGCTGACAGTTCCGTGCGGCGGGTGACCGTGTCGCCTATTGTGAGCGCGCGCTTGAAATCGATCGTGCTGGCCGCCCACATTCGGCGTGGAAGCGGCACAGGGGGGAGTAAGCCTCCCCGGACTGGATGCCCGTCTGCGTCGATTTGCGACTGTCGGAAGGCCGGGAGGAAATACAACCACTGGAAGAGCGCAGGCAGTGGATTGCCCACCCCCGTAGGTATTTCCGGGTGGTCGAGGGTTGCGGCAAGCAGCGTGGCAGGCGTCGGCGCCAGCCACTCGGCACGAGTTTCGGTGCGGCCCACCCATGTTCGCAGATATTCGATGTCGACTGATGTCACGGCTGCGTATCTCCACGGTTTGCCGACACGCGCCGGACAAAAGAGTCGATCGCGGCGTCAAATATGTCGTTTCGGTCGCCGGCAACCATGTGGGCGGCATCCTGAACATTCACCCACTGTGCATGAGGTATCAACTGGAGAAGTCGCGTCGCACCGGCTGTGTCGACGACTTCGCTTAGCGAGCCGCTAACAAGCAAAGTGGGAACAGCGATGGAAGTCGCAGCCGATTCCATTTTCGCTAGCATTCCTTCTTCGGCGCGTTGTTTCGAGCCGGCGTGGAATGCAGGATCCCAGTGCCAATACCATCGGCCGTTTTCGCCGCGCCGGAGGTTTTTTGCCAGATTCGCACTGGATACAGGCCGCCGACGGTGAGGAAGATAGCGCGCCACCGCGTCGGCTGCATCGTCGATATGCGCAAATCCGTCTTCTCCGGCGCTCATGAAGCCACGAATGCGTTCAAGACCTGCGGCCTGCATATTGGGTACCACATCGACCAATACCAGTCCGCGAATTTGAAGGGGAGGATGCCTTGCGACGGCTAGCAATGAAGCGATCCCGCCGATCGATGCACCGATCAAGACGAGTGGACCATCCTGTGTATCCATCACTGCCGACAGGTCGTCAACAAACGCTTCGATTGCATAGTCACCATCGGGTGCCCATTTGCTTTCGCCATGCCCTCGCAGGTCGAGTGAGATGACGCGGTACCCCTGGACAGTCAAATGTTTTGCCAGGCGACGCCAGGAGTGGCGCGTCTGTCCGGCTCCCGGCGAAAGGATGACGCAGATTCCGTCAGGATTGCCGCCAACATCTGCGGCCAGCGGCAAGCCCGATTTTCCTGCAAACAGTTGAAAACTGATCAATTCGTCCGGGTTCATGGGCTCGCTCTGTTCTCTTACGGGCGCGGGGAAACTTTTCGTCAATACGCCCTCACCAGACGAGTGGCAGAGACTCCATGCTGAACACGCCGCCGCCGTGGGTGACTATCTCCGCACCGGGCTTGATGTGGAAAGGAGGCACCTGTGTTAGCCATTCTTCGATGCCCGCAATGATTTCGCGGCGGGCGAGATGCGAGCCGATGCACCGATGAGGTCCATATGAAAAGGCGTTGTGTGGATTCGGGCTACGAGTGAGCTGAATCTTATTGGGATTCTCGAATTCTCGCGGATCCCGTGACGCGAGGATGGTCGAACACGTTACGTTGTCCCCCTTCTTGATCAGCACCCCGGCCAGTTCGACATCGCGTGTTGCATAACGATTGGTGTTGACAACCGCGTAGGCGCGGAACAGCTCCTCTACGGCAGTGGGGATCAGTGTGAAATCATGTCGCAGGCTGTCTTGGTCAGCTGGGTTTTCTGCAAGATGCCGAAAATGAAACGCGAAGCTGCTGGTGACCGTGTCCAGCCCGGCGATAAAGAGCAGGACGCAGATGCCGGTGACTTCTGAGTCAGTCAAGGGGCGCCCGTCCACCTTGGCGGTCACGGCAAAGCTGATCAGGTCGTCGGTGGGAGATTTGCGACGCGATTCAACGAGTTCCTGTAAATAGGCGGCGACCTGCTGCATGGCGCCGGCTCGTGTGAATTTGTCCCTCATGATCAGCGCTTCCCACTCAAGAAAACGCGTCATGTTGTCAGCCGGAAGGCCCATCATGTCGAGGAAAATCCCGACAGGGAAGGGCTTGGCAAAGTCTTCCACGAAGTCGCAGGCGCCCTTCGCGTGGCACGCCGCAACGAGATCTTTCGCTCTTGATCGAACCTTTTCTTCCAGCGCTTTCATCCGCGCAGGGGAGAATATCGGGTTCATGATGGCCCGGAATTTGGGATGTTCCGGTGGATCCATTTCAAGGGGAATCAGCCTTAGCGAAGAATTCGAGCGCGAAACGGCACTCGAGAAGGTGGCCGCATCCTGAAGTACTGCACGAATATCTTCTGCCCGTGTGGGTACCCAGGTTCCCGGGCCCGGAATTGCGTTGTGATGCGTGGGCGAAAAGAAAATCCGAGGGCCGTTGTGCAGTTCGGCTACGGTCGAGTGCGGGTATTTCCCGAGTCCCGTACGGAAATCAAACGCCTGTACAAGTTCACGCGGAACATGATCCGGTATGTCCTGCAGGCGCGATTCCGTGTCTCCTGATGTCGGCGACGCGTGCATTGCTTGTCCTCCAGTGTCTCAATCTGTAGTTGTATGCGGCGACAATCCTGCCACCGGGAAGTGTTTTTATTCTCTCAAATAAATGACGAATCGTCAACTAAATAAGTCTGGGCCGGTTGAGATTTGACACGTCTTATCAGAGTAAACAACAGATTTACAGGCTCATGAGGATCGACTAATGTCAAATGAAATGACAATGCCGCAGTTTTTCATGGACGTTTTCTGGTCACCACGCCGGCGAGCGCCTGGACCTGTAGGTGCCTGAGTGACCTTGACCCTTACTTCACAAGATGAGCCAGAATGAGCATGATCGCGAAAAGACTGGGGAAGTGGATCGTAGATCTGAACTACGAGGATCTGCCAACTCAGGTCATCGCGCAGGCGAACCGATGTATCCTGGACCAACTTGGCGTTCAGATAAAAGGTGCTACTTTGCCGCAGGTGCAGCCCGTACGGTTGTTGGCAGAAGCGATGGGTGGCATCAGGGAGTCGACTGTCAGCTTGTATGGCTGGAAAACATCGGCGCCCTACGCAGCTTACGTGAACGGCACCTTCGGTCACAGTTGCGAATTTGACGATAGCCATTTCCATTGCGGTCATCCCGGCGTCTGCGTAATTCCCGCGGCGCTGGCACTTGCGGAGCGCGAGCTGGCGACGGGGCGCGAGCTGATTGCATCTGTGGTCGCGGGCTATTAGGCTCAGGCGGCTTCGATTGGGCCTATCCACGCCAGCACCCTCGCGCTGGGATGGCATGGGACAAAGATTGCAGGTGTTTTTGGCGTGGCGGGCGCGGCTGCCAGTCTGCTAGGGCTTGACGCTGAACAGGCGGCACATGCGCTAAGTATCGCCGCCAGCGATGCATCTGGACCAATGGAGTATGACCAGAGTGGTGGCGAAGTTAAGCGGCTGCATGCCGGATCAGCGTCTCGCAGCGGCGTGCAGGCCGCATTGCTTGCGCAATGTGGCATGACGGGGCCGGCCACGATTTTCGAAGGAAAGCGCGGCATTTATCGGCTGTTTGGCGATGGCAGTCTTCCCGACATCGAGCGTTTCTGGACGGGGCACTTTCACATTCTGGATACCATGTTCAAGCTTTATCCCGCTGTGGGTACGGCGCATGCGGCTCTCAACGCGCTCACTGAAATCATGGACTCAGCGGAGATTGCTGCGGCCGGTGTGGTAGCGATTAACGTGGGTCTGATCGACTGGGCGATTCCGCAAGGCGCAGCTATCACAGAACCGATTGATTGCATCAGCGCTCAGTTCAGTCTCGCGTTTAGCCTCGCTTTGCGCCTTGTCAGGTGCAGTAACGATCTACAACTTTATTTGGACCCCGGCTTGTGGGTCGACGCCGAGTTACTTGACCAGGCGAAGAAAGTACACCCCTACCCCATCGAAATGGAAGACGGCGCGCATCCTCTTGGGGCGAAGGTGGAGGTGATTCTTCGTGACAGCAGGAAATATAACCACTACCAAAGAGCGCCGCGCGGACTGCGAGAGTGTCCTGCGTCAGAGGCGGAGCTGAAACTAAAGTTCGACGGCCTCACCCAAGGGTTGCTTTCGCGGGAGCATGCTGAGCGAATCGTTCAGAAAGTCGATGCGCTGGAAGAATTGGATGACATTTCCGAACTTGCTCTCTTGCTGCATCGGTAAGCTTATTGAGCGGGGGACCTTCGATAAAGTCTCCCGTCAGCGAAATGCTCTGGACGATGACTGGGGCAGCGTCTCGCCCACGGAGGGCGGCCCTCCAGAAGGTTCGGGCCTGTCTACAGTTGTTGCACAGGCGGCCGACGCAGATGATCGCTTGTGCAGCTTCTTTTTGCCGATATCAAAAGGTGCGGAAGAGGAGCGTTTCACCAGCGGCGTAACACGCCATGCCACTATTGCCGGGTGAGTAGCAAGCAACCGGCAAGTGGGCCGCCTCCGGCTGCGGCCAACCCAACTTCAGGATTTCCCTGCACCTGTCTATCCCCGCCTTCTCCCCAGAGCTGGATGCAGGTTTCCCATAGCAGCCCGAAGCCGTGGAGCCGTCCTGCGGAAAGCTGGCCCCCTCCGGTGTTGAGGGGCAGTTTCCCGTCACGGGAGATCCGATCACCGCCTTCGACAAAGGCACCGCTCTCGCCCTTTCTGCAGAATCCGAGTGCTTCGAGCCAGATCAGTGTCAGGATGCTAAATCCGTCATACAGATTTGCGATCTGAACGTCGTTCGGCTTCAGCGTGGTACGTGTCCACAACTCGCGACCTGCGTCATTAGCTGCCATGCTGGTCAGATCCTCGAACTGGTCCCACGAGTTGCGCCCGTATAGGGCGCCGCTCATCGCCTCAATCCGTAACGGCGGTTTTCGCAGTGCCCGGGCCGCTTCGAGTGCTGAGACAATCACGACCGTTGCACCATCAATTGGCGCATCGCAGTCGTAGAGGCAGAGTGGCTCGGAGATCATTCTGGCACCCAGATAATCGTCCAGACTCATTGGATCGCGGTACAGCGCCTGCGGATTGAGCATCGCATTGCGGCGCCCATTGATGGCGATCGCTCCAAGTTGCTCGCGCGTCGTGCCGTATTCATGCATGTGGCGCATTGCGACAAGAGCGAGCGGGTGCGCTGCGGATAGTCCATTGAAAGGCCGGATCCACGACATCAGACCGTCAACCCGCGCGGCTTGCGTTGCCTCATGTTTTTTGTGGCCTCGCGCCTTAACCTGTTCGGAATACTGGCTAAGTGTCCGGAAGCAGATAACGTGGCGAGCCTGTCCAGTGGCGACGGCCATGGCGGCATTCATGACCGCGCTGAGCTGGCCTGGCGCCTCAGGGGAGGCTGCAAACCAGTTCAGTTTGAGATCCAGCGATTCCTTGATTTCGCGCAGCGTCACCGGCGCCATCCCCGGTGTCGACGAGATGCCGGGCCACGAACTGAGGCCGTCAATATCACCATAGTCGAGGCCTGCGTCGTGTAAGGCCTCGTCAATGGCGTCAAGCGTCAGTTCAAGCGCGCTGCGGCCGGTTTGTCGTCCTGCCAGCATCAACCCTACACCGCTAATCGCCGCCCGGCGTTCGAGAATGTCCATTGGACCTAAGTAGTGGATTCGTTGGCCGGAGCCAACGCGCTCGCCACCATAAAGGCAGCTGAGGCGATCAATTTCGGCCGGGAATGATGGCGCCTGAGAGGCAGCCTTGAGATTGCGCTGATTCTCTCCATCAAGGCAAGAACAGCTGAGGCTCCCGACGACGGGTCCAGTCCGTTGTTGGCCGCCGTAATGCGCGCGGCCAACAGTTCGTGAATACGAGCGACTGCATTGTGACGGGCTTCCTCAAAACGTCGGTCACCTTCGTCGGCCGCGAGATTTCGAACGCGTAGGATGGCATGATGTTGCCGGGTGAAATTGACGTATGAGTTGACCAATGCCTGTGCGTTGCCCTTCGCGTCTTCCGTCGTCCACGCCTTGCTGAGTAGCGCCTCAATTTCCGGGGTGATTTGATAGATCGTTTCGGCTACTGCCAACGCCGCGGCATCTACGTCAGAAAAATAGATGTAAAAACCCGATGATGATGTCCCTGCAAGTGCCGTGATGTCCGCCACGCTTACGTCCCGGAGGGATCGTTTTTCAAGAAGCTCAACGGTGGCTTTAAGTAACCGCTCCCGGGTCTCTGCACCTTTGCGTCCTATCGACTGCCCGTAAAGGTTACGCGGCCGTGCCGCCTTCGTGTCTTCCATTCCATTGCCGGCTGGATTCGTTGACTGACCAAGATCGGATGTTTTCATGTCGCAGTGTCCTGATGTCGCGCATTGTCTAACTATCGGTCGAATTACTGAAACCGCGTCAGTTGTAATTATATGCGTTTCAGCATTTCACGACATATTCTGTGCCGTGCCGGGCGCTTCTTCTTCGTCGAGCATTAGGGCGCGCTCAGGGCAGGCGCGGGTGCCGCGCCGGGCCAAGGCTTCCATGCCGGGAGGGACTGGCTTCGAGTCGAATGCGATATAGCCGCTTTCGTCAAGCTCAAACAGTTCTTCGGAAACGGCTGCGCAGCGGGCATGTCCGGCGCACTTGGCGCGGTCAGCAATAATTTTCATAATGTGTCTCCATCAGTTTTGCCAGATGTTGTCCGGTGGGTGCAGTCAGAACTGTGATTTCGGTAGGCGTACGACGATTCCATCGAGCTCCGGAGTGATCTTGACCTGACAGCTTAGCCGGCTACCAGGGGTAACATCGAGCAAGCCCTCGACCATGGACCTTTCGTCATCCTCGGCCACTGGCAGCAGGCCGATCCATGCTTCATCAACGAAGCAATGACAGGTCCCGCAACTGCAGCTTCCGCCGCAATCTGCGACGATGCCCGGCACGCAATGGTCAACAGCGGCCTGCATCAGGGAGCGGCCTACCTCTTCATCAACGACATGCTCCGTGCCGTTGTGTTCGATAAATTTGATGATGGGCATGGTTTTGGGGCGAAATTGACTCTAGGTTCTCGCAGTAAAAAGCGTTTGAAGCGGTACGGTTACGTCAGCAAGGGGCGAGTAGTCCGCAATCTGCGGTTGCCGGCCGACGATGCGCTTGGCAAACATGAACGCCGCAGGTGCATTTACAGCATCGGCTGCAATGATTCGCTTGTCCTTCATATAAAAAGCAATGAAGGAGTTTGATGAAGGGTCACCTCGGATCACTAGCTTATCGTACCCTTCGGAAAGTCCAACCATCTGCAGCTTCAGCTCGTACTGGTCGGACCAGAACCATGGCGGAGATTCAGCAGGACAAGGATGTCCGCAGAGCAGGGCCGCGAGGGAACGCGCCTGCTCCAGCGCGTTTGGCACTGATTCAAGTCTGATGCGCCGGCCGTACAAGGCGCTTGGGCGGCTGGAGCAGTCGCCGATGGCGAATATGTTTGGGTCGGAGGTTCGGCCGGACTCATCGACCGCGATGCCGTTTTCGATCGCAAGGCCGGCCTCTTCGGCGAGCTCGACGTTGGGAATCAGGCCGATTCCGACGATGACGAGGTCTGTTTGCAGCACGGTGCCGTCGGCGCAGACGATTGCTTTCACGGCGTCACCAGACGCATCTAGCTCGAGACGCTCGACTTGCGTCGACGTGCGGATATCTACGCCAGCGTTCCGGTGCACTCTCTCGTAGAATTCCGACAACTCAGGTGCGGTAACCCGTGCAAGTACCCGGGGTAACGCTTCAAGTACCGTCACGCGGACGCGCAGGCGATTGGCTATTGCGGCGACTTCAAGTCCGACATATCCGCCGCCGATGATTGCAAGCCGGAAGTTGGGACGCAACTGCTGCCGGATATGATCCACATCCTCGATTGTGCGAAGGTAGTGGAGATTTGACAGGCGCGGCGACTCGCTAGCGCTGCTTGGCAATAGAAGCGGGCGAGCACGTCCACCGGTCGCGAGAATGAGCTTGTCGTATTGTTCCTTCGTTCCGTCCGAGAGCGCAACCGTCCGCTCTCTCGGGTCGATATGCGTTGCCCGGACGTTGGTGTGGATTTCGATGCCAAGCTTCTCGTACGCTGCTGCAGGTCTCAGATATAATGCCTGTTGCTCCGTCTTGCCTGACAGATAGGATTTTGAAAGAGGAGGCCTTTGGTAAGGCAAGTATGCTTCCTCCCCAAGCATAAGCAGGCGGCCGCCGTATCCCAGTTGTCTCAGGGACACGGCCGCTTCGCAGGCAGCCTGGCCGGCTCCGACAATCACAGTGCTTTCGCTTTGTATCTGACTGGGCATTTTCAATCTCGATCGCGGGATGTTCTGTTTCCTTTGGCGGGCCGAAGCGATAGCGTTATCGCTTCGGGACCTGCATGCCGTTCTTCTCGCGATCCCACGTTGCCGCGGTGCAACCATCGGCGCGCAGTTCATACTTCAAGACACGGCCGACCGGATTTCTGGGGAGATCCGGTCGGAATTCGAAATAGCGCGGAATTGTGAAGTACGGCAGGCGTTCGATTGCCCAAAGGCAGATCTCCTCTTCCGTGATGAAGGCGCCTTCTTTCAGGACGATCGTCGCCTTTACATCGTCCTCGCCGGATTCGGAGAATACTGCATGCACTGCTACGTCGGCGATACTGGGGTGGGCACGCAAGCCGGTTTCAACCTCAAAGCTCGAGATGTTTTCTCCACGACGTCGAAGGTAGTCTTTCTTTCGGTCGACAAAGTAAAAATACCCGTTCTCATCAAACTTTCCAACGTCGCCACTGTGTAGCCACATGTTCCGCATGATCTTCAGTGTATCTGCGGGGCGGTTCCAGTAGCCCTCGAACATGATGTGCGGTCTTCGTGGGCGGATGACAATTTCACCCGGTGTGTTGGGAGGCAACTCGTTATCCTCGTCATCGAAGATCCGAACGTCAAAGTCTTCGTTTGCGCGACCCGACGAGCCGGGCGGGGCAGATTCGTCAGAGCGCATGCCCGTGACGACGCGCGCAGCTTCGGTGAGGCCATAGCTGTTCGACCCGGCGGTAGTTACGCCAAAACGTTCTTTCCATTTGCGCTGTAGTGGGGCCGGAAATGGCGAGCCGCGAACAGTATGCAACTGGCCAAAGCATGCCTTGGATGCTTCGGTGTCTTCTGCCTCCGCCAGGAACGTAATCATCGAACCCAGCAGGCTCACAACTGTCGCGCCGCTGCGTTGAATGTCGGGCCAGAATCGCGATACCGAAAAACGCGGAAAGATCGCTACGCGGGCACCGACAAACATGCAGGACAGAATCGAACCGCCAGTCGCGTTCATATGAAAGAGGGGGAGCGCTGTCCAGTTGCAGTCCTCGCTGCGCCGGTCTTCCATCTGTACCACCTGTCTGCCCAGGTTGCATACATAGTTGTGGCTAATCATGCATCCCTTTGACGGACCCGTTGTTCCGGCCGTATAGACAAGCATCGACAGATCGGCTGGGGCATTCACGTCGGGAAGCGGTTCGCTCGATTCGTCAAAAACTGATTCCAGTGCGGCGACCCGTAAGCGAGAGGAATGGACCAACGATCCGCGGCGTTGCAGTAACGTTGTCGCGTCGGCAAGCCCTTCCTCAATGTCGATTACCCGTCTGGCGTAGTCGTCCTCGGCAATTACAATTTTTGCACCACAGTCATTCAACTGGTGTCGCAGGAACTCCCCCTTGTAGGCAGTGTTCACGGGCACGCTGATGGCGCCGGCCTTATTAATGGCGAACCAGCTCAATACTGCCTCGACATTGTTGTCAAGGATGCTGACCACGGTGTCGCCCTTCTTGACGCCCAGCGCTATGAGACCACGAGCCAGGCGCGTGGACTCACGATCGATCTCGGCGAAGGTATGCAGCTCGCCACTGAAGTCCAAAAATATTCGGTCGCGGTACGCTGCTGCTGAACGGGCGAGCGCCGCCGTTACGGTGTCCTGTTTTCCACGGGACCAGATCTCATGCTCATCCATGTGTCGTCGTCTCAAGCTTCCCGCGTTCGATGGCTTTCGCGCCAGCCACGCGGTTGGTCTAGGGGATTTGTGAACTGCCTGGCGTACCGGCATCGTCGTTGCTAGTCGATCGTGAGATCGTCGGAGCATCTATCTGGCGGTTTGTCGATACGACATGATTCAAATAATGGACGAACTGTCAGCTTTTGTCTACCGTTGTTTCCTTGGCCAGACGTCAATGTTTACCCGCTATGAAAGATGTATGTTGACATCCAATATCGCGGTAAATAAAATGAACGAAAGTCAGTTTATGAGAATTGATGTACAACAGGAGACGCACATGGAGTTGCAAGACCTTATTCTGGTTAGTGTCGACGATCACCTGATCGAGCCGGAGGACATGTTCGAGCGCCACATTCGTGCGGCGTTCAAGGAGCGAGCGCCGAAAGTGGTGCGAGGGACGGACGGCGCGCACCATTGGGTGGTGGAGGGGCAGCGGGCTCCAGGTCTCGGGTTGAATGCTGTCGCCGGTCGACCGAAAGAGGAGTACGGGTTTGAACCGGTGTCGTTCGACCAGGTGCGCAAGGGCTGCTACGACGTCGACGCCCGCATCGAGGATATGAACGCCAATGGCGTACTCGGCTCTATCTGCTTTGGGTCGTTTCCGGGTTTTGCAGGGGCGCGTTTCCAGAAAATGCAGGACAAGGAACTGGCGTTGGCCACTATTCAGGCATACAACGACTGGCACTTCCACGACTGGTGCGGCAAGCATCCCGGCCGTTTTATCCCGCTCGGCATGCTTCCGCTGTGGGATGTGAAGCTTGCTGTGGAAGAAGTACGGCGTCTGGTAGGGCTCGGCTGTCATGCCATCACATTCCCGGACAATCCGTCTATGATCGGTCTGCCGAGCCTGCACAACGATTGCTGGGAGCCACTGTGGGCAGTATGTGAGGAAAACGCTGTGGTGATTTGCTGCCACATCGGCTCAGGCGGAAATGCGCCTTATCCGTCAGACGAATCGCCGATCGACGCGTGGATTACGTCGATGCCTATTTCGATTGCGAACGCTGCGGCCGACTGGCTATTCGCCGGCTTCTGGCGGCGCTACCCCGGCTTGCGCATGGCCCTTTCGGAGGGCGGCATTGGCTGGATCCCCTATCTGCTCGAACGCGCCGATTTCACGTACCAGCAGCATAGCGCGTGGACGCGTGCAAATTTTGGCAAGGAAAAGCCAAGCGACGTCTTTCGGCGCCATATCATCACGTGCTTCATCGATGACGAATTTGGGCTGCGCAATCGGCAAGACATTGGTATCGATATGATCACCTGGGAAGCTGACTATCCTCACTCAGACGCGACCTGGCCCAATTCTCCTGAGCATCTCTGGCAGAGCATTCGCGCACTTCCATCCACAGACATCAATAAGATCACCCACCTGAACGCGATGCGAGAGTTTAGCTACGACCCGTTTTCGATCATGGGTCGGGAGAACTGCACGGTAGGAGCATTGCGCAACCTGGCTGCAACGGTCGACACGCGACCGCTCTCGCGCGGCGGTTTGAATCCCTCGGCAGCGTCGGATAAGCCGGTGACGTCGGCCGACATCAAGAAGATCTTGTCGCACGTCTGACCGCCCGGGCCGCTGGTCCGCTGCACGGGTGTCCTGTAGGAGCGGTTGCGTGATAGTCGTAGCTGGATCCTCGACCCAGCGGAGCAGACTGCTGGCAATACCGCATAGAGAAAAGGGGAACCGCTTTGATTTTGCCATTACAGCAACCTGGCGCACTGTATATAAACGGAGAGTTCGTCCCGCCGCATGGTGGGGGCGAAGATCCCGTGCTCAATCCGGCGACAGAAGAGGTGATTGCGTTGGCGCCGTGCGGCAGCGTGGCTGATGCCGAGGCGGCCATTTCCGCTGCACGCGCCGCTTTCGACGCGGGCCCTTGGGCTGCCATGAGCGTTGGTGAGCGTGTCCGATATCTGCAAAAAATGTATGACGTACTCGAGTCGCGAGTCGCGGAGATTTGCGAGCTGATTGTGCTTGAAGCGGGGGCCGTACAGTCGAACGCAAGAGCACGCCAGTTTGATATACCGATGAAGCACTTTCGACGCTTTCTGGAACTTGTATCGCGCCAGGATGTCCGCGCGATTGCGCCGGAACTGACCCGCGGCGCAGGAGCGGGCACCGTGCTAGGCACTGCCTTCGTAGTGCGTGAACCGGTGGGCGTAGTTGCTGCCATAACGCCATACAACTATCCGTATTTCCTTAACGTGGTTAAGGTTGCTGCAGCATTGATTACCGGTAATACCGTTGTACTGAAGCCTTCGCCCTACACTCCGTTCGAAGCGCTCTTGCTGGCCGGTGCGGCGGCGGAGGCAGGGCTACCGAAAGGTGTGCTGAATGTCATCACGGGCGGCAAGGAAGCTGGGGAGAGGCTGACAACGGACGTCAGGGTCGACATGGTGACCTTTACTGGCTCTGACCAGGTGGGAGCTGAGATTGTTGCACAGAGCGCACCGACGCTGAAGCGGCTCGTCATGGAACTTGGCGGCAAATCTGCCCTGATCGTGCGTGCGGACGCGAACGTGAAAATGGCGCTCGGTCAGGCATTACGTGGTTTCACCAGCCATGCGGGGCAGGGATGCGCCATGAACACGCGAGTGCTTGTTCACAACTCGCTTCGGAAGGAATTTGTTGAGCAGCTGGCGACGATGGCCCGAGCGGTAAAGGTTGGAGATCCGCGCGCCTCTGACACCCAGATGGGACCTCTGATACGGGCCGCCGCGCGCGAGAGGGTTGAGCGTTATGTCGCGCTGGGTGTTGATACTGGAGCGAAGCTGATGGCAGGCGGCCGGCGCCCACCGGATCTCACCAGGGGCTTCTATTACGAGCCGACTTTTTTTGACAACGTCGAGAGTCAATCGGTGATTGCCCAAGACGAAATTTTCGGGCCGGTCGGAGTGGTCATTGGTTTTGACAGTGATGATGAAGCGATTCGCATCGCTAACGATTCTCGATTTGGACTTCGAGGCGGAATTATCAGCGCAGATGTGGGGCGTGCCTTCGAGATGGCTTGTGCGATTCGCACAGGCGGTGTGACGCTCAACGGCGGCGCTGGCACTCAGCTTTCGGATGGCCCTTTTGGCGGTGTCAAACGCTCGGGCTACGGCCGGGAACTCGGCGAGGACGGTCTGAATGAATTTACACAGACGAAGCTGATTGAGATTCAGGCAGGTTGAACGGCGGTGAAGAAGACGTGCGTCGTTATCTGACTGAGACGTTCGTGCGCCTTGTGAACGTTGGCGCGCACGGCGCTGATCCCGGTTTGCCAAAGGACGGAGTGACGAAATGGGTTTGCTGGACGGTAAGGTAGCGGTAGTGACCGGTGCGGGCGCCGGGCTTGGACGCGCATACGCGCAATTGCTGGCGCGTGAGGGAGCGTCCCTTGTGGTGAACGACTATGCTCAAGGGCCCGCAGAGGAAGTCGCGGCTGGTATTCGTGAAGAGGGGGGCGCGGCTGTTGCGAACGTAGCGGACGTCGGAAGCGTCGAGGGAGGAGAAAAGATTCTTCAGGATGCGCTTTCGGCCTTTGGTCGACTCGACATTCTCGTGAACAATGCGGGCATCCTGCGAGACAAGTCACTCGTGAAGATGAACGAGGCCGACTGGGATGCAGTGATCCGCGTGCATCTGAAGGGCACATACTGTGTGACACGACCCGTTTTTGGCCATATGAAGGAGTCGGGACGCGGCGGAGTGATTGTCAACACCACGTCGACCTCGGGCCTGCGGGGCAAGTTCGGACAGACCAACTACGGCTCGGCGAAAGCGGGTATCTGGGGATTCTCGAATTCGCTCGCCCAGGAAGGTCTGAAGTACGGCGTTCGAGTCTGGACAATCGCGCCCGCTGCGGCCAGCCAGCTTATCGATGGCATGGTTTCGGAAGACTACAAGAAGGTGTTCACGCCCGAGCGTGTCGCTCCTGTGCTGCTCTATATGGTTAGCGATTTGTCCGGCGACCAGACTGGCAAGACGCTTCTGGCCGGTGGCGGCTACGTCGGCGAGATCCGTATGGAGATCGGTCCGGGGATCGTCCCGCCGGAACAATTTGACGCACACGCGTTGGCCGCTGCCGTCGCCTCGGGCAAGGTCATGCTGCCGGAACGGGATCTCAACTTCGTCAATGCTTACGGACCCGCGCAGAAAAACCGCTAGGAAGGGGATCCATCCATGCCTATTCAGTACCCCGCCGTGCTCGATCTCAAAGAAGAGGGCAGGCAGTTTTCCTGGACGGAGCGGGAGACGATGCTATACGGACTAGCGATCGGCATGGGAGGCGATCCGCTTGATCGCCGGGAGTTGCCGTTCGTCTACGAAGTCGGACTATTAGCAGTACCTACATTTGCCGCCGTCGCAGCCTGGGGCGCAGGGATTTCGCCCGAGCAGATCGGAGTCGATCGAGGTAAGACGCTGCACGGCGAGGAGGGTTTGATCGTCCATAAACCGATTCCGGTGCAAGGCCGCGTGGTGGCGGATAGCCGGGTAGTTGCCGTCTACGACAAAGGGAAGGGCAAGGGTGCGGTCATCCAGCGTGAAACTGTCCTGCGCGATCCCCAAACGAAAGAACCGCTCGCAACGCTGACCCGAACCGCCTTTGCACGGGCGGATGGGGGCTTCGGCGGTCCAACAGACAGTCGAACAGGGAACGGCGGACCCGCGCGGCGACCTGACCTGACAATTGAGCTGCAGACGCGACGGGACCAGGCATTACTTTACCGTCTTTGTGGAGATCGAAATCCGCTTCATGCAGATCCCGAAGTGGCACGGGCCGCAGGCTTTGAAGTGCCAATTCTCCATGGTCTATGTACCTACGGAATGGCATGCCGGGCTGTCATGCAGGCATTCTGTGATTACGACCCTGCGCGCATTCGCGAATTCTCGGTTCGTTTTTCTGCACCTGTGTTTCCTGGCGATTTGCTTACGGTGGATCTGTGGCGCGAAGCGGATGATGTCTGGTTTGAAGTCGGCGTGCGCTCCCGGGACGTCACGGTAATCAGGAATGGCAGGGCCAAGCTCGTATAGACCCATTGAAAGAGAGAAAACCATATGGAACATAGCAGCTCTGATGTCCTGAAGCCTGCCACCTCCTACACGAGGTTGCGCGACGACGGTACAGCTTATCTGGAAGGATGTAAATGTCGGGCTTGCGGTGCACGGTTTGTTGGTGGCCGTGAGAACTGTGCACGCTGCGGAGCGCGGGGGTTTATGGAGAGCTACTCATTAAGCGAAACCGGACGTTTGTACAACTACACCATTGTTTACCGAAGTTATCCGGGTATCTCGGTACCTTTCATCTCCGCTGTGGTCGACCTTGATGACGGGACTTCCTTAAAAGGGAATCTACTGGGTGTTGAGGCCGAGGCAGATGCACTTACATTTGGAATGCCGGTAAAGATGGTATTCCGTGGTGCTGAGACGGCCAATGCAGACGCGCTTGGCTTCGTCGCCCATTTTTTTGTCCCGGCTTGAGAGGCCTGATATGTCCGACGTATATGTGGTAGGTATCGACATGATCCGGTTCGGGCGCTACCCCGACCGTACCGTCGTTCAGTTGGCTGCGGAAGCGGCGTTGGGTGCACTTGACGATTGTGGCGTTGCCATTGGAGACGTGCAGGCGCTTTATAGCGGAAACATTGGCGAAACAATGACGGGGCAGCGCACGCTGCAGTTGATTGGACAAACCGGGATCCCGGTCGTCAATTGCACCAACGCGTGCGCAACCGGGGCGACGGCGCTCCGTGAAGGGTGGACGGCCATCAAGGCGGGGCTCTACGACATCGTCCTTTGTATCGGCGTCGAGAAAATGCAACCCGGCATGATCGTCAAGAAGAAAGTGGGCAACGAGCCTCTGCCGGTCGAGGGGCTTATCGGTTCCGAAACGATGCCGGCTGTCTTTGCGATGATGGGCATGGAACACGCTCGCAAATATGGGACTACGCTTGAGCAGTTTGCGAAGGTGTCAGTGAAAAATCACCATCATTCGACATTCAATCCCAAAGCGATGTACCAAAAGGAAACTCCGCTAGAGGAAGTAATGGGTGCGGAGATGATCGCATACCCCAATACGAAGCTGATGTGCTCGGTCAATGTCGACGGCGCTGCGGCTGCGGTACTGATGTCCGCGAAGAAGGCGCGCGAGCTAGGCCTCGAGCGGAGGGCCGCGAGAGTGAGGGCGTCTGCCCTCGCGAGCGACGCGTGGTCCGAGCGCAATCTGGTGATGCAGGACGTCAATACGGTGACGCGTCTTGCTGCAAGAACGGCGTACGAAATGGCCGGTATCGGTCCAGACGAACTGCATCTCGTGGAGCTGCATGATTGTTTTGCTACGGCGGAGATTCCTCACTACGAAAACCTCGGTCTGTGTCCGGAGGGTGAAGGCGGAAGTCTGATCGATAAGGGCGAGACGGCGCTCGGAGGGCGCATTCCGGTTAATGTGTCCGGCGGACTCCTCTCCAAGGGACATCCGCTTGGTGCGACCGGCATCGCAAACATCTATGAAGTGGTGACGCAGTTGCGCGGCGAAGCTGGGCAGCGGCAGGTACAGGGCGCTCGGTTGGGGCTCACTCATGTGGTGGGGCTCGGCAGCGCCTGCGCCGTTCATATTCTCGAGAAAGTCTGAATCTAGCTGTCATGCACTACGAGTTTATCTCCGTTGCGCAGGAAGCCCGGCTTACGCTGATCACGATAAACCGTCCCGAAGTGCTCAATGCGCTGCATCCGCCAGCACATCATGAACTTGCTACGGCCTTCGATGCATTTCAGCACGACAGCAGTCAATGGGTCGCAATTGTCACCGGTGCGGGTGAACGGGCGTTCTGTGCGGGTAATGACCTCAAGTTCCGCGTTGCGGAGGGACGTCAGCGCATGCCCGGATCGGGGTTTGCCGGACTGACCGCGCGATTTGATCTTGACAAACCGGTTCTCGCGGCGGTCAACGGTTTGGCCGTTGGCGGCGGATTTGAACTCGCCCTTGCCTGCGATCTGATTGTTGCAGATGAGCGTGCGCAGTTCGCTTTACCGGAGGTCCGGGTTGGGCTAGCCGCGCTGGCGGGAGGACTGCATCGTTTGCCGCGAGAGATCGGGCTCAAGGCTGCCATGGGAATCGCTCTAACAGGTCGCCGCGTCGACGCAGCGGAGGCGAGTCGGCTCGGTTTCGTCAACGAGGTTGCCCCGGCAGGGGGCTCCGTAGACATCGCGCGCCGCTGGGCAGAGGAGATTCTTCAGGGCGGTCCATTGGCCGTGCGCGCGGCGAAGCAAACAATCCTGCGAGGACTCGACGAACGTGGGCTGAGCGAGGCGCTTAGTCTGCAAGGTCAGTATCCGGCGGTGCTCGCTATGTATGCGTCCGAGGATGCCATCGAAGGGCCGCGGGCGTTCGCAGAAAAGCGCTTTCCCCGCTGGCAGGGCGGCCAGTTGGCAGACGAAACAGCGCCGCATCATTACCCGGCAAGGAAAGGAACCCCCCCATGATCAATTATCACGTTGTGAAGTCATGGAGCTTTGAAGATGTTCGCTATCCCTACACCGCTCGCGATTCAATGCTTTATGCGCTGAGCGTTGGGATGGGCTCCGAGCCGACAAACGCCGGGCAGTTGCGCTACGTGTATGAGAAAGAGTTGCACGCAGTGCCGACGATGGCCACCGTGATGGGTGCCCCAGGTGCCTGGTGGCGCGATCCGCGTATCGGCGCGAATGCCTTGAAGCTGGTGCACGGCGAGCAATCCCTGCGAATTATCCGGCCTTTGCCGGCACAGGGGTGCCTCATCGCTAAGAACCGTGTGCACTCGCTGAGTGACAAGGGTGAGGGTCGGGGTGCAATCGGCGTTGTGCTCAGAGATCTGGTCGATTGGGAGACAGGTGTTCTGGTGGCGCAGAGCCGCAACGTGAGCTTCCTCCGCGGGGACGGCGGCTTTAGCGCATCAAGCGGAGTCTCCGATCCGCTTCCCGAACCGTTGCCAGCGATGCCCGAGGGACCTCCGGATCTCGAGATGGACATTCAAAGCCTGCCTCAGTCAGCCTTGATATACAGGTTGACCGGCGACCTGAATCCGTTGCATGCGGATCCGGACGTCGCCGCTGCGGCGGGTTTCAGCCAACCAATCCTGCATGGACTCTGCACGTACGGTATGGCATGCCACGCCGTGCTGTGTACAGCCCTGTCATATGACGCCACAAGACTACGCTCGATTTCCGTGCGTTTTACGGCGCCAGTCTATCCGGGTGAGGAGATCCTGTTCGAACTCTGGCGCGCAGACGAACGAACACTGAGACTACGCGCACGCGTGATGGCGCGCGATGTGATCGTGCTGGACAACGGTGTGGTCGAAATCGATTGATACGCAGGAACAACAGGAGACGAGCGGTGGGCAAAATGGTGGAAGGGAAGGTGGTCGTGATTACCGGCGCAGGAAGCGGCATCGGCCGCGATCTCGCAAAAGCATTCGCCGCTAACGGTGCGAAAGTTATCGTCAACGACACCGGTCGAGCGGTGGACGGAGAAGGCTTCGCAGCCGAACAGGTCGTCGCGGAAATTCGGGCTGCCGCTGGAGAAGCCGCTCCGGCAGTGGAAAGCGTGGCTAGCAACGACTCTGCACAGCGCGTCGTTCAGGCGGCGCTCGACCACTTCGGCCGGATTGACTGCGTGGTCAATAACGCAGGGATCACGCGCGATCGGTTTTTCTTCAATATGAGTGAAGAGGAATGGCAGGCCGTACTGAACGTGCATCTGAACGGCTCATTCTACGTGGCACGTGCCGCTGCGCCTTACTTCAAGAGCCAGGGGTCGGGAAGCTATGTCCATATGACATCAACGAGCGGATTGATCGGCAACCTGGGGCAAGCCAACTACGCTGCGGCAAAAATGGGCATTGTTGGCCTGTCGAAGTCGATCGCGTTGGACATGGCCAAATTCAAGGTGCGCTCAAATTGCATCTCGCCGTGGGCGTGGACTTCGATGACGGCGAATATCCCCGCCGATACGCCTGAAAACATTGCCCGGATCGAGAAGCTCAAGAAGATGGAAAGCGCGAAGATTGCGCCGCTAGCTGTGTACCTCGGGAGCGATCTGGCTGTTGACGTTTCGGGGCAAATATTCGGTGTGCGCGCGAATGAAATCTATCTCTTCAGCCAGCCGCGCATTCTTCGCACGTTGCACAGGAGCGACGGATGGACGCCCGAGACAATCGCCGAACACGCGATCCCGGCACTCGCGCCCAGCTTCTATGAGAACGTGCCATCGATGACCATCACCCCGTGGGATCCGATCTGAACTGGCTAGATTACGCACCGGCATGCTCAGAGGAGAAACCCATGCGCCAGAATGAGCGAAGCGGAATGAGAGAGACAGCCAGGTGGCTGAGCGAGGGTGACAGATGAGTACGGATCAGTCAAAGCGTTTTCATGGCAAGGTCGCCGTGGTGACCGGTTCAGCCCGCGGTCTGGGCAAGCGGATTGCGGAGGCCTTCATAAACGACGGCGGGACGGTTGCGATGCTAGGACGCAATGCCGCTGCGCTCGAGGCGACTGCTGCTGAACTAGGCGCAAATGCAGTAGCCTTTCCGACCGACATCTCCGATGCGGTAGCGGTTCGTCAAACTTTTGATGCGATACGCCAGCGCTTGGGTGCCGTTGACTTTCTCATCAACAACGCGGCTGTGGGTCATTTGCAGACGATCGAGGAGGCAGACGACCGTCTACTGCAGGAAGAAGTAGGCGCAAACCTGCTTGGCCCCATCTATTGCATTCGTGCAGTCATTCCGTTGATGAAGGCGCGGGGAGGCGGGGGTATCGTCAACGTCACGTCGGAGTCGGTGACCAGGCCTTATCCATTCCTGACGGTCTACGCTGCCACCAAAAGCGCAATGGAGACGCTGTCGGCGGGGCTGCGCACCGAATTACGGGGGCAGAGTATCCGCGTCACTGTCCTACGTTCGGGCCGGATGAGCGAAAGTGGGTTCAATCGGGACTGGCCCGAAGAGCGCCGCGCGCGCTATCGCGAGATCGTGAAGGCCGAAGGCTACCACGTGTCCTCGGGAGAGCCTATTTCGCCGCAGATCACTGCGAAGGCGGTCATGGATTTACTGGCCTTGCCGCGAGAGGCAAATATCGACCTGCTTGAACTGCGTTCGTCAGGTTAAACCGAGATCGCGCGCGATGGGTCATCCGTACAGCGGGTCTAAACGTGAACAAGAATGGCGGGAGAGTCGAAAATGCGGTTTCAGGAAAAGATTGCGATTGTGACAGGCGCCGGACAAGGTATCGGTGAAGCATATGCACACGCGCTGGCGAGCGAGGGCGCTTCGGTTGTGGTGGCTGAAATTAACGAGGAGAACGGTCGGCGTGTCGCGCAGGAAATCGTCGATCTGGGTGGGCGCGCGGTATTTGTAAAGACCGACGTTTCGTCGCCGGCGTCGGCAGCGAATCTGGCGTCAAGCGTTGCCGATACTTTCGGCGGAGTTGATCTCCTGATTAACAATGCGGCGATCTTTGCCGGAATGCGGCGCGAAAGCCTGCTTGAGGTCGACTACGGATACTATCAACGGTTCATGGAGGTCAACATGAACGGCGCCCTGATCGTTACGCGGGCGCTCTACAAGTTGATGGTGGGACGCGGCGGCGGGGCGATCGTTAACCAGTCTTCAACCGCTGCGTACGAAGCGGGTAACTACTACAAGATCGCAAAGACGGGGCTCAATGCCATCACCATCGGACTGGCGCGCGAACTGGGCCCGCTGAATATTCGCGTCAACGGCGTCGCGCCGGGCCCAACGGACACAACCGCGACCCGCACAAGCGTACCGCCGGAGCGTCTACAGGCGCTGCTATCTACGCTGCCTTTGCGGCGGATCGGCACCACGCAAGACGTTGTGAATACATGTCTGTTCCTGCTTTCCGACGACGCGGGCTGGGTCACTGGACAGACATGGTGCGTGGACGGTGGCACTGTTCTTAAAATCTGAGATGAACCTGAATCTGCGTGATCGGGTCGTTCTGATCGTTGGGGGTAGCAGCGGAATCGGCGCTGCCACTGCCCGGGTTCTTAGCCGGGAGGGGGCAAAGCTTACACTTGTTGCACGCCGCCAACGAGAACTCGATGCGATTGAAAGGGAGTTGATGACGGATGGGGCGCAGGTCTTATCCATTACCGGTGATGCCAGCATCGCCGGAGTCATGGACGATGTAGTGGCGCGAGTGGTCTCGCATTTTAGCGCCCTGCATTGCCTTGCCGTTGTTGCCGGTCCAATGGGGGCGCGCGCGCCGTTGCACGAGCTAGACGACAACGACTGGGAGCTGTATTTCCAGCAAAGCTTGATGGTGGCTGTTCGCAGTTGCCGCGCAGCGCTTCCAGCGCTGCTGGAAGCGCCGGATAGCGCCATCGTGCTCACGTCTGCCTTTTCGATCCGGGCACAGAAGTCAAGTCTCGTGGCCTATACGGCGATGAAGAGTGCGATAGCCAGCGTCGCGAAAAACATCGCTCGAACCTATGGATCAAAGGGTTTACGCGCCAATTGCATCGCGCCCGGCGTGATCGACAGGGATGCGCAAACCAACCGGGCACTTGCGGCTAAATATGACGTAGCTGAATGCAAGGCGCGTTATGAGCAGGTCCGCCGTGAGTCGGGGATGTCGGTTGCGTTGGAGCGGGCGGGGCGCCACGAAGAGTTTGCCGATCTTATTGCATACCTGCTGTCAGCCAGAGCTTCGTATGTAACAGGCGCGACGGTCAATATCGACGGTGGAACCGATTTTTAGGTAGCGTTGCTCAATGCAGCGCATTTTTGCGAGAAATCAGATGAGCGCGTCCAAAGACAGAGTTGTGGTAATTACGGGGGGCGCGGGCCAACTTGGCCGTGCGGTAGAGAAAGCCTTCGCGCGAACGGGAAGCCGGCGGGTGATGATCGACATCGACGAGGCGGCACTTCATGCGGCTTACCCGACGGGATCCAGCGATCGTCTGCTGATATCCGCTGATCTAACGGATGCCGGCTCGGTCGAGCGGGCTATCGCCACTGCCGTCGACAAGTTTGGCTCGGTCGAAATCCTCTGCAATATTGCGGGGGGGTTCTATTATGGTGAGCCGGTCCACCAGATGAAACTGGATGTCTGGCGCCGCATGCTGGACCTGAACGCGGTGACATTGATCAGCGCGGTTCGCGCAGTAGTACCGGTGATGATGGCCGCGGGAAAAGGCACGATCATCAACGTTGGCGCTGCGTCCCATCAGCGCGGCCACGCCAACATGAGCGCCTATGCGGCGGCCAAGGGCGCGGTGATGCGCCTGACGGAAAGCATGGCCGAAGAACTGCGGACAGAGGACATCGGCGTATTTTGCGTAATGCCCGAGATCATCGATAC
The DNA here is from genome assembly GCF_050434225.1 of Paraburkholderia sp. GAS32. Classification (NCBI taxonomy): domain Bacteria; kingdom Pseudomonadati; phylum Pseudomonadota; class Betaproteobacteria; order Burkholderiales; family Burkholderiaceae; genus Paraburkholderia; species Paraburkholderia sp. GAS32. The sequence continues at coordinate 61,734 of NZ_JBNPVS010000045.1, forward strand.
GCCTGCTAACCGGGTCGACATGCCTGCGGCCGATACTTCGTCCTGGACACCGCCTTCGGCGATCGCCGACGCTATGGTGTTGCTGGCTGAGGATGCCGCGCTGATCATGAGCGGTGGCCTGTTTTCCGTGAAAGGCCGGCCGCGAGCACTCGAGACGAAGTAACTGTCGGTTTGTAGCGTTGTCAAGTCAGTAAGTTCGCCGCAACGCATTGGGAGCGAGCGGGCTTGCGAAGCCCAGTCCGTTAGCGGACAGGGGCACCTTTGCGGTCAGACGTCCGGTTCGAACAGCGGGAGCCAGACATCTTCCCGCTGATCGAAGAGCACGCGTACCTGCATGCCGATTCTTACGTCGCCAGGTGCGCAGTTCACGATATTCGTGGTTAGTCGCAGGCCTTTTTGTTCTGCGATCTCCACGATGGCGATCACGTACGGCGCCTCGAGACCACGCTCCCACACCTGATGGTTGATTGTGTAGGATGCGACCGTCGCCCTTCCGGACACCGCGCAAGGTGCGACTTCACGCGATTTGCAGCGGGGGCAGATGGGAAGGGGAGGGTGCACATGGAATCGGCAACCCTTGCAGCGGATGAAGTGCAGTTTTCCGGTTCTTCCGGCCTGCCAGAAGAATGTGTTTTCGTCGGTCAGGCGAGGCAAATGTCGACGCGGGATCGACTCAATCGCCTCGCCGGGACGATCGCGCGAAGAATCAGTCATCGCGACCTCCGCATCCGTCCAGCGACGAAAGTGCTTCGTGCAAACGAGTCCCGCACTCCCGAACGATTCTCTCTATCAACTCGGCGCAGGTCGGAACATCGTCGATAAGACCCATCACCATGCCCGCTGTCAGCACGCCGCCTTCGGGGTCGCCGGACAGCCACGCATCCCGGCCCCGCGTACCGATTACGAGGTGTCGAATATCCTGGAATTTGCATCCTCCGGGTTGCTGCTCCAGGGCAATTACCGCGTTCGATACGTCGTTCCTGAAGACCCGGGCCGTATTACCAAGTGTCCGGAAAATCAGGTTGGTATCCTTTTCGGTTGATGCGACTAGTGCACGCTTTACATCGTCATGTACGGGCGCCTCCCGGGTGCAAACGAATCGCGTCCCCATGTTGATGCCCTCGGCGCCGAGGGCGAGGGCTGCTGCCATACCGCGGCCGTCTCCGATGCCGCCCGACGCTATGACCGGAATCGTAAGTGCCCGGGACGCAAGCGGGATGAGAATCAAGCCTGGAACATCGTCCTCACCGGGGTGTCCTGCGCACTCGAAGCCATCGATAGAGACGATGTCGACGCCAGCGCGCTCGGCAGAAATGGCGTGCCGCACAGAAGTGCATTTGTGGACTATCACGACATTGTGACGCTTGAACCGTTCGATAAACGCCTTGGGACTGTTTCCCGCCGTCTCGACAATCTTGACGCCCCCCTTGATGATCGCGTCGACATACTCTTCGTAGGGGGGAGCGGACGCGGTGGGCAGGATCGTGAGGTTTACGCCGAAGGGGCGGTCAGTCATCGAGCGACACCGTTCGATTTCTTGTGCGAGATGAGCAGGCGTGGGTTGAGTTAGCGCGGTCAGTACGCCAAGGCCGCCGGCGTTGGAGACCGCGGATGCAAGTTCTGCTTTTCCTATCCATTGCATACCGCCCTGTATGACAGGGTAGCGAATGCCCAGGATTCGCGTGACACGATTTTCTAGCATAGGGGCTTTCGACAAGCGTCGCGACGGTTGGTCAGTTACGGCCCGGTCTAACGGGAGGCATATTCATCGGCCGATAAAACGGGGCGTACGCCGCTCCTTGAACGCGGATACCCCCTCTTTGTAGTCGTCGGTCAGTCCGCATTTGCGCTGCAGTTCCGATTCCATATCTAGTTGCTCGTCGAGGGTCGCACGTGCTGCATATCGGATGGCGCGTTTGGCGTTTGTCAGACCTTTAGTCGGACCGCGCGAAAGCTGATCGACCAATGCATCACGTTCTGCATCGAAGTCATCATCGCCGATTGCTTTCCATATCAGACCCCATTCAGCTGCGGTTTCGGCGGACAGTGTGCCACCCGTCAGTGCGAACCCCAGTGCCCGGGCTTGTCCGACCAGATGCGGAAAGGTCCAGGTACCGCCAGCATCTGGAATGAGGCCGATGCTGGAAAAGGCCTGTACGAACCGAGCACTCGAGCGAGCAATAACAATATCGCACGCAAGCGCGAGGCTAACCCCAGCGCCCGCCGCTACACCGTTCACCGCGCAGACAACCGGCATGGGTAATGCGGCTAGGCGACGAACGAGCGGGTTGTAGTAAGTTCGGGTTGTTTGCCCAAGATCGAGTGGCCCACTCTGGACGTCGCGTTCGGCGAGATCCTGACCTGCGCAGAATCCTTTGCCTGCGGCAGTCAGCAAGAGAACCCTCGCCTCCGGATCTGTCTCGACGCAGGTCAGCGCGTCGGCTACTTCTTCGTGCATCTGTGCGGTAAAGGCATTCAGCCGCTCCGGTCGGTTAAGTGTCAGCCGTGCGACGCCACTATTGCATTCAAAAAGAATTGTCTGGTACTTCATGAAATCCCCCGGTGTCAGCCAGCAAATGGGGCGCGCAACATCCGTTCGCGCTGGACGCGCGTGTCTCCCCATAGCTGGTCCATTACGTGAGCGCGCTTGAGATAGAGATGGGCGTCCGCTTCCGAAGTGAAGCCGATCGCTCCATGTACCTGAATGTTCTGGGAGGCGTTCTTCAGCGCGGCGTCGATCGAAACCAGCTTGCAGGCAGTACTATGAAATTCTGCGCCTGGTTCATCGGCGGATAGTGTCAACGACGCCACGGCAGCCTGGCACAAGGCCGACTCGGCGCGGATTGCCATGTCGGCGCAGATGTGTTTGATGGACTGAAATGACCCGATCGGCTTGCCGAACTGTTCCCGAATCTTTGCATACTCGACGGCCATGTCTCGCGTGGCTTCGGCGAGTCCAACCGAAAACGCTCCGATCAGTACGAGTGCGCGCGTGTAAATGGCGTCCTGTTCCGCGCTGACCCACGCAGCGGGAGCAATGTTTTCCAGTCGGGCGCGCTCGAGCGACAGTGAGTGGTCCATTGCGTGAACCTGCTCAATTGCCGTGAAGTCACTCCGCCTGAGCAGTGCAGAGCCCTGTTCGTCGCAGCACAACAGCCACGGCGCATCAATGCTTTCAATGAGGTGAAATTCCCCCTTGCAGAGTGCTCCGATGCTGGCATCGCCGAGAGGGTTGGCAAGCCCGACACGGGTCTTGCCGGACAGCAGTTCGTCTAGAAGGGCAGTATTGCCCGCCGCGGCGGCAACGCGCGCGCCAAGCATCGAGCCCATGATGGCGGGAGAGAGCAGGTTCCGCCCGAACTCGCGATAGACCACCATTTCTTCCGCGCCGCTCAAGCCGATCCCCCCTGACTCTTCGGGAATGGAAATACCAAGGAAGCCGAGTTCTGCGAGATGCGGCAAGAGCAGATGGTCCTGATTGCCAATTTGAGGCGCAGGGGGGCGAAAGCGCGATATAGGCGCCTCTTCCGACAGGAAATGTTTCAGTGTGTCGACAATCTGGACCTGATCTTCGGAAAGCAGCAGATTCATGTGCGCCTCAAGTGTTAGCGGGGGAGGCCAAGAACGCGTTCGCCGATGATGTTGCGCTGAATCTGCGCGGTACCGGCTGCGATCGTGATCGCAAAGGAGCGAAGGTAGTAGTAGACCCAATCATCGTCTTCAGGATTTTCCAGCGCGTAGGGCCCGAGGATGTCGAGTGCGAGGCGCCGCGCCCGCTGCTGCGTCTCGCCGACCATCGCCCGCATTAACGAACTCTCGGAACCGCTGATTCCGGCCTGGGCGCGGGAAACTACCATATAGGTCATGGCTCTTGCGGCCGCCATGTCGGCACGCAACTGCGCGAGCCGCGTGCCAATCTCGTCTTTCGACAGCGGACAGTCCGCTCCAAGACGTTGCTGCGCCCTTTCGATCATTCTTTCGAGCAGAAACGCGTAGCGGATCATGTCGCGGATTTGAGCGGTGCCTCGCTCGAAACCAAGCGTTGACATCGCGACATTCCATCCGTCGTTGACCGCTCCCACGACGTTTGCCAGAGGAATGCGCACGTCGTCGTAAAAGCATTGGACGAAATGCACCTGGTTCGGTGAAGTCATGATCTCGATGGGGCGAAGTGTGATGCCGGCTGACCTCATGTCACAGATCACCCAACTGATGCCTTTATGTTTTGGCGCTTCCGGGTCCGTGCGAACCAGAAGTTCCTGCCAATCCGACAAGTGTCCGTGGCTCGTCCAGATCTTCGATCCGTTGACCACGAGATACTCGCCGTCGATGTGGGCACGTGTCTTCAGGCTGCCAAGATCTGATCCGGCGTTAGGTTCGGAGAATCCCTGGCACCAGATCGTTCGGCCGCTGAGAATCTTTGGCAGATGCTCCTGCTTTTGCGCCTCCGAGCCTCTGGCAATGATGGTCGGACCTGCGTGGTTGAGCGCGACGAAACACAAATGATTGTCTGGCGCATCCGCGCGCGCGTATTCCTCGTGCCAGATCAACTGTCGCGTCAGGGAAAGTCCCAGTCCACCGTACTGTGGGGGCCACGAAACGCCAGCCCAGCCACCTTCATATTGGCGCTTCTGCCATGCAAGGTCGAACTCGCGCATCGCTTCGCCGGCGTGGGGGCGCCGTTCGCATGGGCAATTGCTGTTCAGCCAGTCCCGGGCTTCCTCACGGAAAACCTTGTCTTCACGGGAAAACTGCAAATCCATCTTGCTCCTCCAGTTTATTCGGCTTTTGGCTGAACTTCAGCGTGACAAATAAATGATATAGCATCAGCTATAGCGTAGTCAACGCCGTATGAAGCGGCCGGCAATTTTCCTGAATATAATGGGCAATTGCTGGATTTCATGGGGGTTTTTCCTGGTGGGTGATGCGTCTACAAAAGTGACGATAAGTAAGTTATTATGAGTCCATCGGTCCGAGGCAAAGATGGAGTTGCCAGGCTGATCAGTTGTCTTGTGATGCCTGTCTTATGGAGATGAAATGTCGTCGATGAGCGCGAAGCACCTGGGTGAGCGGATTCGCAGCGTGTTGCTGCTCCAGCCTGACGCGGTTGCGGTCGAGGCCGGCCATACAGCCACGACTTGGAAAGACCTCAGCCGGGCGGCAGAGGAAATCGAGAGTCTGTTGGTGCGCCACGGAGTCGATCACAATGCGCCGATCGGCTGGGTGGCCCGCAATCGGCCAGCCGCAGTTGCCTCCTTCGTTAGCTTGCTGATTGGCGGACGGATGGTTGTCCCGTTACGGCCACGCCAGGCTTCGGCGACCTTCGCCGCCGAGCTTGCTGCGCAACAACTATGCGCTGTGCTTGCGGATGACGATGACTGGTCCGAGGAAGGAGTCGTAGCGGCGGCTGCAGAGGCCGGTACCCTCGGCATCGTGGTCAGTGGCTCTTCACCGGTGCGGGTGAGCGTGCATCCTCAGCTTTCAGCGGTTGGAGCCGGTCCGCACCGGGATCCCATGCCGGGGTACATTCTGGAGCGGCTCACCAGCGGGACGACGGGAGCACCCAAGCGGATTCCTGTGCGGGAAGACGTGCTGATCCCGTCGCTGCAATCTGCTGAACAACGCGGAAAGGGAGAGACTGAAGGCGAACTGAGAGTGAAGCGCTCACCGGCAATTCTGCTTAAGCCGTTCAGCCATGCAGGCGGATTATTCGGACTTCTACTCGCGCTGTACCAAGCGCGGCCGATGGTATTGCTCGAAAAATTTGTGCCCGATGAGTGGGCGCGCGCCGTCGAGCGTTACCAGATCAAATCCGCGAGTCTTGTACCAGCGATGATTCAGATGATCCTGGAGGCCGGTATTGAACCGCTGCTCCTGAAGAGTCTGAAGGCCGTTCGGGCTGGAACCGCGCCACTCGACGCGCAGGTCCAACTCGATTTCGAGCAGCGCTATAACGTGCCCATCCTCGTCGACTACGGTGCGGCCGAATTTATCGGCGGAGTGGCCGGCTGGACCCTGGAGGATCATCGGCGGTACGCATCCAACAAGCGTCGCAGTGTTGGGCGGGCGCGCAGTGACGTCCTGCTGCAGGTCGCGGCACCGGATGCCCCCGAAACCGCTCTGCCCGCCGGTCAGATTGGCGTACTGAGCGTCAGGTGCGACCGCTTCGGGCCCGACTGGATTCGCACCAACGATCTTGCGTCGATCGACGAAGATGGGTTTCTCTTCCTGCATGGCCGCGCGGATGATGCAATCAACCGAGGCGGTTTCAAAATCCTTCCGGAGGAAGTGGCCGCCGTGCTGCGACGATACCCGGGCGTGCGTGACGCCGCGGTCATCGGTAAAGCGGATCGTCGTCTCGGCGAGGTGCCGGTTGCAGCCATCGAAATGACTCCCGGCGCCGTCGCGCCAACGGTTGATGAGTTGATCGCATTCGCACGCCAGGCACTGACTGCTTACATGATTCCCACGGAGTTTCGGATTGTCGAGGCGCTTCCGCGCACGGCTTCGATGAAGGTAAGTCGCCCAGACCTGAAAGCGTTGCTGGGTGTCTAGCATCTTGGAAAAAAATATGGAAAGCCCCGTCGTCAATGACTACTCGACCATTCTTGTGGACGTCGCAGACGGCGTCGCGACTGTGACGCTGAACAGGCCCGACAAGCTGAACTGCTTTAACCGGTCGATGGTAGTCGAATTCCGCGAACTGTGGCGTCAGCTACGCACTGATCCGGAGGTGCGAGTCGTTGTCCTGCGTGCGGCACCCGGGCGCGCGTTCTGTTCCGGGGTTGACGTCAAGGAAGGCTGGCGTGCGCCTGGTCAGGAGGAAATGCCGTTTGACCAGGACGATCCGGGCGAATGGCTGGGACCGAAAAGCAATAAGGTATGGAAGCCCCTGATTGTTGCCGTGCACGGCATTGCCGCGGGTGGCGCGTTCTATTGGCTCAACGAGGCCGATATCGTCATCTGTTCGGACGATGCGACGTTCTTCGACCCCCATCTGAAGTTCGGCAAGATTTCTGCGGTCGAGCCCATCGGGGCGATGGGGCACATTCCGTATCAGGAAATTATGCGAATGGTGCTTCTCGCCGATGCCGAGCGGATCAGCGCGAGTACCGCGTTGCGGATCAGCCTGGTCACCGAGGTAACAACGGCCGAGCGGCTATGGCCTCGTGCACAAGAACTTGCTGCCATGGTCGCAAGGCGTCATCCGGTGGCCGTGCAGGGGTCCGTGCGCGCTGTCTGGGAGGCGCAAAGTCTGCCGCGGGCGCAGGCCGTAAGCAATGCGTTGAAATACATCCAGATTGGTAAGCCTATCGCCACGGAGTTGAATCCGGCGAATACCAAAGCGGAGGCCGGATGGACGCTGCGATGAATCGTGACGTTTTCTTTGCTACAGCGGGCGCTGCCATGGCACGGATAGGTATACATGCGCGGTCGTGCAGTCACATGCGTAGTTTCACGCTCAATCGACGAGGAGTTGTCCGTCATGACCTCTGAATTCGACACCCTGTGGGACGTTGCCGAGCACGCCTTGCGGCAGGAGGGCCGTGGCGAACTCACAAAAGCGCGCGATGGCCGGGTGCTTATCCTTACCCTGAACCGTCCAGACAGTCTCAATGCACTGACGCCGGGGTTGCATCAACAACTCCTGGATGCATTGCGCGATGCAGCGAGCGACAAGGAGGTGGGCGCGGTCGTCCTTTCCGGAGCGGGGCGTGCGTTCTGTTCAGGCGGCGACATGCGTCGCTCCGAAGCCCCGAGCGGAAGTGCGCGACTTAGCATGGAGGACCGGGCTGACAGCCTGCTTCATCACGGCGAGACCGTGCGGTTGTTGCACAGCATGCCAAAGCCGACGATCGCGATGATCAACGGGGTTGCGGCGGGTGCTGGCCTCGCACTAGCGCTCGCCTGCGATATGCGGTTCGCGGCTCGCGAGGCGACGCTTTCGACTTCGTATGTCCGGGTTGCCATGTCCGGCGATCTTGGTGTGAGTTATTTCCTGACGCAGTTGGTGGGGTCTGCGAGAGCCCGCGAACTGATGTTCCTTGGCGACAAGATATCCGCAGAGGACGGCCTTCGCATTGGGCTGATCACACGGTTGGAAGACGCATCAGATCTTCGGCAGGCTACGTTGAATACTGCCGCACGACTGGCGGACGGTCCTGCGATTGCGCTGCGCTACATCAAGCAGAACATTGTGCGGGCGGAAACGGGTTCGCTTGATGAGGTCATGGAATCTGAAGCGTTCCATATGGCGCGCTGCAGTCGCACGCAAGACGTCAAGGAAGCAGCATTCGCGTTTCGTGAAAAACGCACGCCGCGCTTCACGGGAACCTGAAAGCTGCGCGTTCGCAGTGTCGCGAACTCAGACCGACGGTGATCGCACTGCGGTAAGTAATGGATTGCTGGGTGGTCCGCGTTTTTTGACCATCTTCATGGAGACAATAGATGGAACTGAAAGAGCAGGAAAACGCACCGGATGGAGCGGTTCCCGAAGAAAGTAAGGGGACAATCACACGCGCTGACATCGATCGAGCCAAGGCCCAGATCGGGATACCGAAATTCGCCTATAACAAGCCATACAACGAGATTGCATCTCGCGATGTTTTGCGTCATTTCGCGTGGGCCTGTGGCGACGACAATCCGCTGTGGCATGACCCCGCTTACGCCAGAACCACACGCTGGCGCGACCAGATTGCTTTTCCGCTATTTCTTCATTCGACGGGCACAAACCTGACATCCAAGCCGGACGCTGCTCAAAAGCAGCTATTCAAGGGGCTTTTCCGGGGAGTCGGCAAATACTATACCGGGGTCGCATGGACCTGGTGGCAACCAGTCTATCCGGAAGAGCGGCTCCTTGTCGAACGCGTGACGTCCGAAGTCAAAGTGAATGAGAAGTCGTCATTCAGCGGCGGTATATCGGTGACCGAAGTCTATCGTGACCTTTGGGTGAACCGCGCCGGGCTGCCGGTGGGCCGGCGCGAAGAGGCCTATTTAAGTGCCGAGCGCGAGGGTAGCAAGAAGACAGGTCGCTACGCTTCGGTCACGCGTCAGAGCTACAGTGCCGAGGACATCGCGCGGATCGACGAAGTCTATGCAGCCGAGCAACGGCGTGGCGCCGAAAAGCGATACTGGGACGATGTGCAGATCGGCGATGAACTCACGCCCGTTGCAAAGGGACCGCTGACGATGGTCGACATCATTTCGATGCACATGGGGCTTGGGCTGTCCAGTAGCGGCATCGGCCCATTACGCTACAACTGGCGGCAGCGCAGCCGTATGCCGGCGTTCTTCGTACCGGATGTCTGGGGTGTGCCTGACGTGGTGCAGCGAGTGCATTGGGATCATCAGCGCGCCACGGACCTCGGATTGCCGACTTCCTATGATTACGGCCAGATGCGCACAAGTTGGCTGATCCATTTAGTCACAAACTGGATGGGCGATGACGCCTGGCTATGGCAACTGTCGTGTCAATCGCGCGCGTTCAACTTCATGGGCGATACGACGATCTGTTCGGGGAGGGTGGTTGGCAAGCGCGAGATCGGTATTCACCACGTGGTCGATCTGGAAATCTCGGGCGTCAATCAACGGGGCGAGGTGACGGCGCCGGGGACCGCGATCGTAATTTTGCCTACGCGCGCAGGCAAGGCAGTTGTTCTGCCCGCGCCTCCGGACGAGATGATGGAGCGGGGCGCGTTGATGATGCAGTCCGCCGCGGAGCGCCAATAGCCCGCATGGCTTGCATACCCGTCGGCGGACATTGCGCACAGTCTGGCATTCGTAGAGGACACCATGAATTTTGATTTTTCTGAAGAAGCGCTCGCCATCGGAGAGGAGGCACGGCGCTCGCTCGCACGTCACGGCAGCCTGAGCGGCGCACGGCGCGTACTCGACGGCTTGTCTCCATACGACGAGGATCTGTGGCGACTCGTTGCGGAGCTGGGATGGACCGGTGTGTCGATTGCCGAAGAACATGGAGGCTCCGGCCTGTCCGGCGAGGTGCTGTGCATGCTCGCCTATGAGCTCGGCCGGGCAAACGCTGCGATTCCGTTTTCTTCGTCAGTGTACGTTGCGACGATGATAGTCAGCACATACGGCTCCGCCGAACAGAAACGACGTCTGCTTCCTGATCTTGGTGCGGGCAAATTGATCGGCACTTTCGCGTTTGCAGAAGGTTTTGAGGCATCGTGCACTGGCCCCTTCACGGCTGAGGTCTTGGATGGCCTTCTGAGTGGAACGAAATGGCCCGTGCCCGACGCGACGTATGCCGACTTCGTTATTGTTGCGGCGCGGGACGGCGCGGATGACGATGCGTTCGGCCTTTACCTGGTTGAGCTGGCCGCGCCCGGTGTCGAGCGGCAGCGTCTCGTCACGATTGACCCGACGCGAGATCAGGCACGTGTGCAGTTCAACGGCGCGCACGCTGAGCCTTTGGGATCAATGCGGATGTCGCCCGGGGATATGCGCGTTCTGATGGCCAGGGCGGGCGTTCCCCTTGCATTCGAGCTGCTCGGCGGCGCCCAGGCGTGTCTGGACATGGCAGTCGAATACGCAAAATCGCGTTACGCGTTTGGACGCCCGATCGGATCCTTTCAGGCCATCAAGCACAAACTTGCCGACATGTATATCGCCGTTGAGCTGGCCAGGTCAAATGCCTATTTCGCGGCGTGGGCGCTCGCTGGCGATCCCTCGAAATTGACTGTTGCGGCGGCATCGGCACTAGTTTGCGCCTCGGACGCCTTCCAGCTTAGTGCCAAAGAAAACATCCAGACGCATGGTGGCTTCGGGGTAACTTGGGAAGCAGACTGCCATCTTTATCTGCGGCGCGCAAAGATGCTCGTTGCTCTCAACGGACCTTCTGGGGACTGGAAAGAGCATATCGTTAGCGAACTCGTGCGGCGCCCTGACCTCATTACGGGATGACATCATGGATTTTGACGATAAACCCGACGAAGAATTGTTTCGCGCCGAAGTGCGTGAATTTCTCGAACAGCATGCGCGCCGTAAGCGCGACGCTTCGGCGCGACTTTCTCAGGGCGCTCCGGATGAAGAAATGGTAAAGCGGGCGCGCGAATGGCAGGCAATCAAGGCCAATCATGGCTTTGCGTCGATCCAGTTGCCGAAGCGCTGGGGTGGTCGCGAAGGCAAGCCAATCGAGCAGGTCATATACAATCAGGAAGAAGCACATTTCGATGTACCTCGAGGTGTGTTCGAAGTGACGCTCGGTATGTGTATACCGACGCTGCTGAGCTATGCAGACGAGGCGGTGCTTGAACGCCATGTTGGCCCGGCGCTCGGAGGCAAAGAGCTCTGGTGCCAACTATTTTCTGAACCTTCTGCCGGATCAGACCTTGCCGCGCTGCGCACGCGCGCCACGCGCGATGGCGAAGACTGGCTTGTAAGTGGCCAAAAAATCTGGACGTCGCACGCCAACATCGCGGATTTCGGTCTTTTGCTGACCCGTACGGACCCGAAGGTTTCCAAGCACGCCGGCCTGACGGCGTTCTTTGTTGATATGCGTTCGCCCGGCATCGAGGTCAGGCCGATCAAGCGTATCTCTGGCGACCATAGCTTCAACGAGGTGTTCTTCGACCAGATGCGTGTGCCCGACGCGCAGCGTCTCGGCGAAGTGGGTGACGGTTGGGCCGTCGCCTTGACGACGCTTTCGCACGAGCGGCTTGCCATAGCGGAAACGAGCGGTCCTTCGTTTGCCGACATATTCAGGTTGTGCTCCGATACCAGGATTGGCGGGAAGTTTCCGCTTGAAAATCAGGGCGTCAGAGAAAAACTCGCCGATTGGTACGTTCAGACCGAGGGCGTGAGATATACCCGGTACCGTGTCATGACTGCTTTATCGCGAGGGCAGAAGCCGGGGCCGGAGGCGTCCATCGCCAAGGCCGTCAATGCCACCAAGCTTCAGGCGATTGTCTCGCTGGCATTGGATCTGATGGGGCCGGCGGCGGTCGTGAGCGATCCTGAGCAGGCACTATGCGGCGGACTTTTTCAGGATGCCTATCTGTACGCTCCGGGAAAACGTATCGCGGGCGGAACAGATGAGATATTGAGAAACATTATTGCTGAACGCGTTCTGGGTTTGCCCGGGGATTTGCGCGTGGACAGAAACGTGCCATTCGACGAGATTCCAATGTCATCGCCGAAGTAAGCCGTCGACGTGTCATCGCGCGTGAATTGCAATATCGAGGATTAAGAATCACAGTCGTATTCGAAACTTCCGCGGCTCAACGGCCTCATTCTCCGAAGTGGTGTGACCATGGCAGATTGCATTAGTGAATATAACTTTCAACTCCATATCGATCCGTATGACACGCGCAGTGCGGTAATTGGAGATACGGACGGAACGGTCGTAGCGACGGTGAACCGGCTAGCGGAGCGGCACGGAGACGGTCTTGCTGTGGCTCGTCTTCTGCGTGCCGCTCCCGCGATGCTGAGGGCGCTGGAGGTCGCTCTGGACGCGTACAGTCCGAATTCGCATTTGCTCGGAGTGGATTGTTCCGCGCAACAGCGATCTGCGGCGTCGACGATACGCGAGGCCATTGGCCTTGCTTTATATGGTTCGCCGGACGAAGTCCGTCAGACACAGGTCAGTCCGGCGCAGCGGCAGAAGAACACTTATCGCCCATCTGAATTGTTCCTCCTTGGGTAACAGCACGGCCGCGTTGCAATGCGCTGCTGCTGGACAGCCACGAACTTAACGGGCACGTTGACATGCCAGCATAATTTTGCCCGAATCGAATCATGTCTGGAGTATGACACGATGCCATTCGTAGATATTCAGAACTGCAACGTCTTCTACAAAAAAGCCGGCACCGGCGCTCCCGTGCTCTTGTTCGTTCATGGCGGATTTTGCGACCATCGTGACTGGCAACATCAGTTCGACGCCTTGAAAGACTCTTTTACGATTGTGACTATCGATCAACGATGTCACGGTTCGTCGGTGGTCTCCTACAGTTCCTGCACGGTGAAGCGGTTTGCATCTGACGTTCACGACATTATTGATGCGCTGGATCTTGGTCCCACCGTTGTTGTAGGGCATAGCCTTGGAGCGCGCGTGACGATCCAGGCAGTAGCAGACCGCCCCGAGCACCTGCTGGGGGCTGTACTGGTAGATGGGAGTCGGCTGGCGATGGGGACGTCCCCGGAAGACGTCAACCAGGTGGAGGCGCAGCGTTTCGGTGACGATCCCGGGAAATATCTCGCGGATCGTTTTGAGTCGATGTTCTTTGAGAACGCTGATCCGGATGTAAAGGCGCGGGTAGTGAGCACGGCAGCATCAACGCCGCCTGCCGCCATAGAGGCAATCGCCAGCGCAACAGGCCTATGGGACGCGCTAGGTATCGATAGCGCCTTGGGTGCCATTCCCCCCACTTTCCCTGTGCTGGCAATTCAAAGCACTTTCCACGATCACAAGCAGGCGCGTATATCACTCGAGCCGGGAACGATCACTACACCGTGGCTCGATTACTTGCGCCGTTACATTCCGCACCTGGAAGTCGGTATCGTGCCCAGCGTTGGTCATTTCAACATGCTGGAGGCGCCGGATCAGGTGTCGACTGCAATCAAGACTTTTGCGGAGAAATGGGGCGGCCGACCGTTCGGAGCAAGCGAGGCGTCCGTGTCAAACGTTAAGTGAGATGACAACAATGCACACTTTTGTTCTTGTTCACGGCGCCTTCCATGGCGGCTGGTGCTACAGTCGCGTTGCCCGAATCTTGCGAGCGGCCGGACATGATGTCTTTACGCCCACCCTGACGGGTCTTGGCGAACGCGCACATCTCGCGCACATGTCCATCAACCTTTCCGTTCACATTGAGGACGTCGCCGCCTTGCTGCGCAGCGAGGAGTTGTCGAATGTGATCCTGTGCGGCCACTCTTATGGCGGCATGGTGATCACGGGAGTGGCGGCGGCCGAAGGCGAGCGCATCCGCACGCTTGTCTACCTCGATGCTATCGTTCCAGAGGACGGTCAGTCTTTGTTCGACGTCGTCGGCACTGAAATCATGAAACGCACGGTTGCTACTGCCGCACTTGACGGTCGCGTACCGTCGCCCGGAGCAGCGTTCTTCAACGTCAATGACGCCGATTCTGAATGGGTTGAGCGCCGCTGCGTGCCACAGCCGATTGCCACCTTCGTTGAGGCGGTACGACTGACAGGCAGGGAGCCGGCGGTTCATAACCGCACTTATATGCTTGCCAGCAACTATGGTTTTGCGCTCAATGGCGAAATATTCGACCGGTTGGGTCAGGATCCGGCGTGGCGAACGGTCGTCATCGATGCCGGACATGACATGATGATCGATGCGCCGGAGCAACTCGCGCAGGCTCTGCTCGAGGAAGTCGGGCGCTAGCATTGCGAACAGGTGGCTTGAGGCGGTCGCGGTCGGTGCGCCGGGCGAACTGGAGGATGAAAATTGTAGATCTGGCTACGAGCGGAACCTCAATGCCGTTTCAGCACGGCAGTCACTCATTCGTCCACCAGAACGTCGGTTCCGGTGATGAAAGAGGCTGCTGGGCTGATCAGCCATTACACCGCCGATGCGATGTCGATCGGCGTGCCTATGCGAGGCGATGCGGATTTTTCAACGTTTCAGTAACCGCCACAGACTTCAGTTCGCTCGCCGGAGGCCACCGGCATAGAGATAGTGCTTGGGCACGGAAACGAACCGTGCACCCCGCGTGCCCCCCGTTTAATCCGGCATGCTGGACACGCAATTGGCTCGCATGTTTTGCGGTTCTGTAGGCAGTTGAACGATCGCGGGGGCTTTGCGTTGCCACGACATCGAGCAGCCTTTCTACCGGATTGGTGGCGATTAACCGTTCGGTTTCGGCAGACCGGCTGACGCAGTATCCGCCCATGCTGGCAATGACGACGCCGACTGTGCCGTCCGCAGCCAGAGGAAAGATGGGTCGAGCAATGCGGTGCCAAAGAGGTTTACCGCATGAATCCTCTCTGCGCGTGCCATCGCGGGTGAAACGCCGCTGTATGTACGAACGCGCGCGACGGACCTAGCGAACCGATCGGACTTGCAAAATCCTTGACCGACCCGGTATCGGATGCGTCGAGTGCCTGAGTGACAACGATATAGCTTTCTTCGAGCAACGCGTACTCTGTCGCAGCGAGACATTGCGCGTCGAAATCTCCGAGCACCACGGTTCGCCCAGAACGCAGACGTCGTGCGCATGCGTTTTCCATGCCCCGCGTCGGTTAGTGCCACAACCGCCGTGTTCAACGCTGCTGTCGCCGTCCTGCGGATTTACCCTACATGATGGACGAATTTTTAGATGATGCATCGTCTGTTATCCTTGAGATGTGAAAGCCGGTAAATAGGGTTAATACTAGAAATATAGCTGACTTATCCTGTAATTTTTATCGCATCTCTGTGCACGTACCATGGTATAAAATGACGTAGAGTAATTTATTTGTTGTTTTGAGAATGTCTGAGAAGCATTGGACCGAGTGGGCATCAACGATGCGTAATCGCGTCGTCAGTGGTCAGATGTTTGAAAGGCGCTGCTGGCAAAACTGCGGAACAGGATGGTCGTTCGCGGTTTTGCGGACAACCGACAGCCTAGAAGCTACGCCAGCAGTAAGCCCGAGATATAAGCGCTGTTTTCGTACTGGACGAAGGTTATGGATAAACAAGGGTACGTATCGAACATATCGGAGACGAAGACGTGCGCTGAGCTGCCAGTTGATCCCGATCCCCCGACTGCATCCCGGTTTCTTCCCATGGCAATGGCGAGTGCGCTATTCATGGATCTGCTGGATACCTCTGCTTTGGGCGCGGCGCTGCCGACGTTGGCTCGCCAGTTTCACACCAGTCCGCTCCAACTGAAGTTCGCCCTGACGGCGTATCTGATGACGATGGCTGTGTTTGTTCCGGCAAGCGGGTGGCTCGCTGATCGATACGGTGCGCGGCGGGTCTTTGTGAATGCCGTGAAAATCTATCTATTGGGTTCTCTTTGCTGCGGACTGTCCGATTCGGTCTCGATGCTCGTTGCGTCGCGAGTATTGCAGGGCGTCGGAGGAGCAATGATGACGCCCGTAGCAAGGTTGATCGTCGTAGCAACCACGCCTCGTGCGCGTCTTGTTCATGCGATGAACGCGTTCACGATGCCGGCTGTGGTGGGCCCCTTGTTGGGGCCACCATTGGCGGGTCTTTTACTTGAGGTGGCAAGCTGGCGGTGGATCTTCTTTATCAATCTGCCGGTTGGAATCCTGGGAATCTTTACCGTACTGCGCGTTGTGCCGCGCCTTCGTCATGTCCATCCAGGAAGATTTGATTTGACCGGCTTTTTACTGGCGGCATTCACCATCATGACAGTTGTCGGCCTGTCCGAGACTGTAGGGACGGGATTACTCTCAACAGGGGAGCAGCTCGCCATTTTCGCCTGCGCGGCGGCTGGCGGCGTGATGTTCGTATTGCATGCGTTGCGAAGTAAGGCGCCGATGCTGGACTTAAGGATGCTTTCTAAAGGCACCTATCGGGCTAGTATGCTGGGCGGTTCGCTCATGCGTGTGAGTATCAGTGCCACACCGTTCCTGTTCCCTCTCCTGTTTCAGATCGGACTCGGCTGGTCGCCGGTGCGCTCGGGCTTCGTCATGACAGGTGTCATGCTAGGGTCCATCCTCGCGCGATTTGGTGGAACCTTTACTATCCAGCGGATTGGTTTTCGCAGAGCACTGCTGGCCACAGCGGTCCTGACCGCGATTGCCACAATGATGCCAGTGGCTTTCCGCGACAGCACCCCTGCGATATTTATCGTGGCAACGCTTGTAGCAGGCGGGTTCTTTAGGGCTGCACATTTCGTGGCTGCTTCTGCGCTTGCGTTCGCAGAAGTGCTTCCGGCAGAGGTGAGTAAGGCATCGACCTTGTCGACCGTCATTCAGCAGATCAGTATGGGATTTGGAATCAGTCTTGCGGGACTTACGCTATACCTGTCGGCAGGTGAATCGCAACGGCTGACCGTGAGCGACTTTACGTTGTCCTTTGTTGCGTTGGGCATTGTGACTCTGCTGTCGGTGCCAGTCTACCTCGCACTCGATCGAAATGCAGGAGCGAACATGAGAGATCACAGCTAGCCGTTGTTGAAGTGAATCGGATGCTCCAGTCTAGTCTCTACGGCTCGGTCGATATGTGAAGAGAAACAAAGCGCAATACTTTCGGCGTGTCGGCGGCTATCGCCGAAGAAGCCCTAAGAGCGTCGACGGCGCGGATTGTCACGACCGCCGGCGCAGGGAAGAACTCATTTTCACGTACTTCGTCACTTTCGAATCAGATATACGCTACAACTTAGAAGTACCATCATGGTACCGGATCAGGAGTGCGACTCATTTTGCGCCCGTAACCGGTACATTTGGCGAAAATACGTAGAGTGAGGTGCGACTCATCCACGCGAGCACCGTGCTACCGCACACTAGTCTTACTGTGTCAATAAAAAGCGATACCTGGTAGTATGAAGTAATAGAGACTGCGGGCGATCGCAATGACAGAAGAGATCGATGAATTTGA
>NZ_JBNPVS010000046.1:0-78109 GCF_050434225.1 Paraburkholderia sp. GAS32
CGGGGATTCTTACTTTAATTCTGGTGGGCGGATGCCGACTTCGCGCCGAAGAAATTCCGATCGCCTTTCCCGGGGAGCGCACTTAATCGCCTGACAATCGTTGACGGGCAACTTCTTATCCTGGCAAACCACGTTGTCCTCCGCCTGCCGGATTAGAACCCGGATTCCAACAGGACACCCGTCCAGCGCCGTATGATCGAGACACAAAAAATACGGGGGCCAAGATGAGCGATGCGCAAAGCATCACGTTTGAAGCGGTGCAACTCAATGACCGATCGGGGTATTTCGTGCGAGCTACGTGGCCTGACGGTTACGAACAGCAGATCACTGGCTTCACCGACGATGCCGAGGCCCGCGAGTGGATAGCCAACGATAGCCGGGGTTGGCTAGACTGGATGCCGCACCGTCCACAGCTTGGCACCTAACACCGGCTGATCCGCGCATGCTAGCAACGCCCGGCTATCGCCGAGTGCGCGGGGGAGCCGGACGAAAAAAAACCGATCCCATAAAGGATCGGCTTGGAAAGGTCCTGGTATTTCCGAGGGGAAAACGCTGCCAGAACCTGAGAGAGCGGCCGGAATGTACTCCAGGCAAATCAGATGCAGCCGACTGTTTCGGCTCTTGGTCTAATCGTTAACGACAGCGTCGCGGTTTCCTGAAGTGCTGCCG
This sequence comes from Paraburkholderia sp. GAS32, assembly GCF_050434225.1. Classification (NCBI taxonomy): domain Bacteria; kingdom Pseudomonadati; phylum Pseudomonadota; class Betaproteobacteria; order Burkholderiales; family Burkholderiaceae; genus Paraburkholderia; species Paraburkholderia sp. GAS32. The sequence continues at coordinate 670 of NZ_JBNPVS010000046.1, forward strand.
ATTAGCTGAGTTATAGGGCGCGTCGCCCGCCGGTTCGTTAGCGGACGGTCGCAAGTCTTTGTCGATTGACTGAAGCTGGCTGGACCTGGTCCGAGGGCGAACTTCCGTAGGCGACCCTCAACGGATCTTCGCCTCGCGGGAAAGCATTCGGCTCCGGTGAGAAACATCCGCGCGCGACCCTGACCTGATTTTGTCTGTCCAGTTGCCGCTATGATGAGAGACGGGAGCGAGCGAATAGGCGCCAATGTTCGCTGTCTGCGTGCGCCGATAAGGACGGCGGTCAGGGCGGAAAATCGCAATGATCGACTCAGTCCGTGCATTGCGGCGAAGGACGAAACAGAGCTATGGTATATAACCTTAGTCAGTTGCTCCCTCAGTAGGAATTTAGCAACGAACCATGATGGAGGTCGCGATGCAAAGGCGAAACTTCATACGGACAGGGACTGCCGCGCTCGCTGTCGCCGGTCTTTCGTTCGCGGCTTGTACGGCCACGACGAGTCATGCAGCGACCAGCGAGTCCAACGCAGCGAAACGTCGGTCAATCGATGCAAAGGTCCAGGGCACCATGTCGCGACTCTACGCGAACGTCAGGGGTTCGCGGGAACTTGTCGCAAAGGCGAACGGCGTGCTCGTGTTCCCCTCCGTGATTCAAGCCGGCTTCGTCGTGGGCGGTCAATACGGCGAAGGTGCATTGCGCGTAGGCGGGAAGTCGGTGGGCTACTACAGTACGGTATCCGGTTCGTTCGGCCTCCAGGCGGGTGGCCAATCCAAGGCCATCATCTTCCTGTTCATGACGCGTGATGCGCTCAACCGCTTTCGCCGCTCCGACGGCTGGTCAGCAGGGGGCGAAGGATCGGTCGCGCTTGTGAAGGTAGGAGCGAACGGGGTGATTGATACGAACACGGCAACCGCGCCGGTCGAAGCGTTCGTGCTGACGAATGCCGGTCTGATGGGCGACGTCTCCCTCTCGGGTACCAAGGTGTCGCGTCTGAAAATCTGATGACGGAATTGGCCCTGTGGTTTCGCGCGGTCCTCACTATGACGAGTCGGTGAGGAAGGTCAATGCTCATCCCGCCTTTCCGGGTGGCGACAACTTTCGCCGCTGTCGCTCGGCGCCCGCCGCGATAGGACGCGGCTCGCGTACGAAGGGTGTGCGAGCCGGTCCCGGGTTCGATCAGAAAGAGTGACGCAGACCGATGTTGACCGCGGTGGTTCCCATGCGTGGCGCCACGGGCGCGCCATAGGTGATGGTCGTGGTCGCGTTGCCTTTGTTGTTCACGTAGCCAACCTGCGCATAAACCAGCGTGGCTTTGGAAAGGCTGTATTCGGCTCCCGCGGCGATCTCGGTCGACTTGTTGGCCGAGTTATTCCTGTCCTTCAGGTAATACAGGCCACTCGTGACCTGGAAAGCCGGCGTAAAGCGATAGCCGAGCCCGACCGAATACAGGTCCAGGTCGACCAGATTCGAGTGCGCGGGATTCTTGCCGTTACTGTACGACGCTGAAACGGAGAAGCCCTTGATCGTGTACAGCGCACCCAGATACCAGAAGCGATTGTTGTCCAACCCGGTTGCGACCGTCGTCGGCCCGGGGTTGGTGTCATGACCGTTGTAGTACACCGCCGACAGCTTCAGCCCGTAGTTCGAATACTTCAGCACCGCCGACTCGCGCGTACCACCCTGGAAGCTTCCCGCGACGCCGCCTGGCGCGTATTCGAGCGCGCCGCTCACGCCGCCGAAGCTCGGCGACTGGTAGACGATCGCATTGCTGTCGTACAGCGCGCCGATTGGTCCGTTGGTACTGGTGCCCGGCCAGCCCGCCGCCGTGTTCATGCCCAGCCACGCGGTCAGAATACTGCCGAAATACTGGCCCGCGCGAACGTCGGTCTCCGCCATCGCGTAGGCCATCGGCACGATCTGGCGGCCCAGGTTGACCGAACCGAACGGGCCGGAGAGGCCGACGGTCGCGACCTGATTGAACTGCGCCGCAACGCCCGGCGTATCAGAGAGGCCGAATTTGCCAGTGCCGCTGTCGAACACGCCCTGCAGCCTGAAGTTGACGTGGTAGCCGCCGCCGATATCCTCGGTGCCTTTCATGCCCCAGAAGCTCGAATAGATGCCACCGTCCTTGTAGCGATAGACCTTCCCGAGGTTCTTCGCCGCCGGGCTGAAGGAGGCAGCCGAGGTGCTCTGATACAGCAGACCGGAATCAATGACGCCATACAACGTCACCGACGACTGCGCGTACGCCGAAGTTCCGATTGCGGCCAACGCGGCCACAGCGATTCCTTTCAACTTCATTCTGTCTCCTAATTAATTAATGTGCTCAACCCGTAACTGCCAGATCCACCTTCACAACGCAATCCGTCGCTGCCATGAGACGACAGTGACGGATAGTCCTCAAACGGCCCTCACGAGCAGTTTGTCAACTCCTTGCCAGTAGCACGACGAAACACCGCATCGGCAGACACGACGGGGTTCAGTGTCCGCCCTCGATACCGCGAACAGCATGTTCAGTCGGCGCCCAGGACCATCACCATGTACGCCGACATGACGAGACCGCCGGCCTGAACCAGACACGATCGCGCATCCTTCACCTGGCGCTCCCCGGCCTCGCCGCGCATCTGCCGGACTGCCTCGATCATCAGTTGCATGCCGAATTGTCCGGAGTGGTTGAACGACAGCCCGCCCCCCGATGTGTTGAGTGGGAATGCGCCGCCCGGCGCGATCCGGCCGTCGCGCACGAACGCGCCTGCCTCGCCCGGCGCGCAGAAGCCCAAGGCCTCCAGGCCGTGCAAGACGTTGATCGTGAACGCATCGTAGATCTGCACGACGTCGAGGTCGCTGCGGCTCGTCTGCGCCATCGCCAGTGCGTTGGCGCCGCACGTCGCGAGAACATCGTCGTCGAGCCAGTCGTTGCTGCGTAGCGGCGTCGTATGGTGCAGATATGCATCGTCGAAGCCTCGTACGACAACCGGGCGCTTCCTCAGGTCGCGGGCACGGTCCGCGCGCGTCACGATCATCGCTCCGGCACCGTCGGTCACCTGGCAGATGTCGTACTTGCGCAGCGGATCGGACACCATCGGCGCAGCCAGGTAGGCCTCCATCGTCAGGTCCTCACGCGCCGCCGCGTTCGGATTCAGCTGTGCCCACTTGCGAGCGGCCAGCGCGACTTCGCCAAAGTCCTCCGGCTTCGTGCCGTAGCGATGCATGTGCAGCTGCGCCTGCATCGCGTAGAAACCAATTGGACTCAGCATTCCATAGGGCTGGATGAACTGTCCGTTGGGCGAGCGTGGGTCGGTAGCGTGGCCGCCCTTCTGGCGGCTGCGGTCCAGTCGCTGCGTACTACCGTAGGTGATCAGCGCCACGTTGCACAGGCCGGCCTCGATGGCGCCGATCGCGTGGACAAGGTTCGTGATGTTCGACTGGCCGCCCACCAGGGTGCTGTCAACGTAGCGCGGCTTCAGGCCGAGGTATTCGGTAACCAGCAACCCGGCCGCGCGGTCGTCCCAGTAGGCGAACACGCCATCGATATCGTGCGGCGCGATGCCTGCGTCGAGCATCGCGCCGCGCGCGGAGCGGCATTGCAGGCTGAGCGCCGTGTCCCCGGGGCCGGCCTTGCCGAGCCCGGCCTCGTCGATGCCGACGATCGCATATTGGTGAGCGAGTGCGTGCTTCTTCATCGTCGCTTACCTCTTCGCGCCGAATTGCGAGCGGATGTCCTTCTTGAGCACCTTGCCAACCGTGCTGCGCGGCAACGTTTCCCAGAACACCACATCCTTGGGGGCCTTGGTGCTGCCCAGGCGCTGCCTGCACATCGCGATCAGTTCGTCGACGCTGACCGACTGACCGGGCTTGAGCTCGACCACCGCGGTGACGCGCTCACCCCAGTCTTCGTCGGGCACGCCGACCACGGCACAGTCCTGCACGGCCGGATGCCCCCAGATCACCTGTTCGATCTCGCCGGGATAGATGTTGAACCCGCCGGAGATGATCATGTCCTTCTTGCGGTCGACGATGTACAGGTAACCGTCAGCGTCGAACTCTCCGATATCGCCGGTGTGATGCCAACCGAACTGGTGCGCATCGGCATTGGCCTGCGGGTTGTTGAAGTACCCCGGCGACACCAGTTCGCCCTTGGCCACGATCTCGCCGCGCTCGCCCACACCGACGATGCGCCCGTCATCGTCCATCAGCGCCACTTCGCAGGCGCCAGTGGGCCGGCCCGCCGAAGTTAGGCGCTTCAGGTGCTTCAGATCGTCGCCGACGTCATGGTCAGAGCGCGACAGGCAGGTGATAACGCCCGGTACTTCTGCCTGTCCGTAGGCCTGGAAGAACACCGGCCCCCACAAGGCCAGCGCCTCCCTCAGCTTCTCCACCGACATCGGCGCGGCGCCGTACATCACGCATTCGAGCGACGAAGTATCGCGACGGCTGGCGTCCGGATGCGCGAGCAACCGGTAGATCATGGTCGGGGTTAGGAACAGGTGCGTGACCTTCTCGCGCTCGATCGCCTCGAGGATGCCACCGGCGTCCGGGGACGGCGTGAGCACGTTGCGTGCGCCGAAAATCGCCATTGCCATTGTCGTCGCGCCGGCGGCGTGCGTAAGCGGCGCCACCACAAGATGCACGGGGTCCTTCCCGGGCACGGCAAACTGGTTCTGGATGCGGTATGCCGTCAGCAGCGAGCGATGGGTCTGCATGATGGCCTTGGGTCGTCCGGTGGTGCCACCGGACGACTTGATCTGCGCCACGGCGTCGAGCGGCTTACGCACGGCGACGCGGTGGCCGGCGTGGGCGCGGCTCCAGCCGGCGATGCACGGCCCGCCTTCCTCAACTGGCTCGTCGAGGCCGATCACGACCTTCAGCGTCGGTACGCCTTCGCGAATGCGCGCCAGGTGCGGGGTGAACTGCGCGTGGCACACGAGCGCACTCACCTCGGTGAAATGCATGAACCAGATCAGGTCGTCAATGGCGTCGCGCCCGTTTAGCGGCACGTAAGTGGCGCCGGAGCGAAGGATACCGAGCATCGCGACGAAGCCGATCAGATTATTCGGCGTCAGGATACCGACATGGGCGTCGCCGAGGCCGAGTTCGCCGAGCGCGAAGGCGACCGCATGCGAATTACTCTCCACCTCTGCGTATGTGAGCTGGGTATTCGAATCCTGGAGGCAGACGCGGTCGGGAAACTTCGCCGCGCCGGCATCGAACGAGTCTGTAATCATGAAGCCACCGAAAGTTTGAATTGAGGAAGCGTGATGTCGTCGCTGATCGACTCGAACACCACTTCGACCGGCGCGCCGACGCTGAGCTGATCCAGGTCGGAATCGACGATCTGGGTGAGCATGCGGACACCCTCGGCCAGGTCGATCATCGCGATCGCGTAAGGCACCTTGTCAGCCATCGCCGGGTTGGCGGCAATGCGGCAGATCGTGTACGTGTAGATTCGTCCCCGGCCGCTCGCATCAACCCACTCCATGTCGTCGCACAGGCAAACGGTGCAGAACGGTCGGGGGTAGAACTGATGCCGTGCACAGGCGGTGCAGCGCTGTATCGCGAGCCTGCCCGCCCTGGCGGCCGCCCAGAACGGCGCGGTCTCCGTGGTCGGTTGGGGTAGCGGCCGGCTCATATGCGGGCTCCAAAGGTCGCGCCAGTGACCTGGACGCGCCGTCGAATCCGTCCGAGACCTGCGGCCAGATCGGCGAGCGGATTGCGCACGCTGAACTCGTCGCCGTTGCCCGTGGGTGACAGACCGTCGATCTTCTCGTCGCCATACATATAGCGCAGCAGCAGGGCGTCATCGTCCAGTTTCGGGTAGCGCTTGCGATGGCCCGGCACCACCGGTTCGAGCGGCGGCGGTGTGAGCGCGACATCGCGCGAGCCGTTCTGGAGGATGCGGTCCTTGACGTCGGGATCCACGGGCAAGGGCAACTCGCCGAAATAGCCGCAGACGTACTTCTTCACTTCGTCAGGCACCACCTTGTAGCGCTCGTTGTTGAGGACGTTCATCACCGCCTGTGCCGCGACGATCGCGGGATAAGGCGTGACCATGATCGGCGAGCCGAGTTCGACGCGCACGCGGCCAATCTCTTCGAGCACCGCAGGCAGCTTGTCGGCGATCCCGGCCTGCCTGAGTTGCGATTCCAGATTGCTCATCGCGCCGCCCGCGTACTGGGTGACGTAGTGACTGGGTTCGTACTCGGCAGGCGCCCCGACCGGTTGCTGCTCCCGTTGCGCCACTGCGCCGAGGTAGTCCCCAACCTCGTCGAGCAAGCCGTCGTTGACCACGACATCAAAGCCGATCTCGCGCAGATTGCGCGCAATCATCTGGCTGGCCGGCAGCGAATTGCCGTTGGCCAGCGGATCGACCGCCGTCAGGATGCTGTCCGCGCCGTGCACCGCGGCCTCGATCGCGAGCCATGGCCCGAGCCCGGTCAGGCAGTGGGTGTTGAATTCCAGCCGCTTGTCGCCGATCGCCTGCTTCAGCGCCGGCACGAGCGTGCGGACCCGGTCGATCGTGAGGATGCCAGCCGCATCGCCGAGCGCGACGGTCTGTACGCCGAAACGCTCGACGCCTTCGCGCGCTTTCCTCGCATACAGCGCGTCGTCATAGCCAGGCGCGATGTTGTAGCCAAGTCCGAGCGTCACATTGGCGCCGAGCCGATGCGCCGTGCCGATACTCGAGGCGAGATTGTCCGAGCACAGCAAGGCATCGAATACTGCAATTTCGCGGATGCCGTTGGCGATCTGCCGTTCGACAAAGAGGTCGGTGATATCGTCGGCCACCGGAAAGAAACCGCGCATCAGGTTGCTACGAACGGCGCCACGCATCGGCGTGCGGGTGATCCGCTCACGCAGCAGGCGGATGCGCTCGAACGGGTCCTGATTCAGGAACAGCACGCTCGCATCGAACTGGACCAGCGCGATCGTCTGCATCGAGACGAAGCCGGCCTGGTCCATGCGTTCGGCGATGGGCAGCATGTGCTCAGTGCGCATGCGGGTGGCCCACAGGCATTGCTGCGCATCGCGCAGCGTGTCGTCTGTCAGGTGGATGGTGCGGCGCTTGCCAGTGCGCGCGGTCTGAGCCGCGACGAGACTCTTCAGGTGTTCGAACATTGAGGCTACTCCTTGCACTGGTGAAGGCGGATATCGACACCCGGGCCCGTCACGCTCAACAATGCGTAGCGCTGCGAGCGCTGGACAAGGCCGAGCGCCAGGCGGTCCCAAGGTGAGGCCGGCCGATAAGTCAGTTCGCCGGCGCTCGACGCACGAGGCAGTGACGACGGGTCTGCGGCGAAAGCATGCGCCAGCAGGCGCGAAGCATCGTCAAGCAGAGGCATCGAGCGGCGGATGTCCTCGAGGCTCTTGCATTCGATCTTCGCCAGCGCTCCGACGCGCTGCTGCAGTCCGCGATCGAATGCGCCATCGACCGGCCCGTAGGCGCCGAGCAGGATGCGGCGCAGGCCGGGCTGGAGCTCGGCATAGCGCGCCATGCCGCTGAAGTGCTGCCACGCCTGGGCCGCGATGGGTCCGGCGAACGGCGCGACCATCGGCGGGTTCCCGATCTCGGCGCGCACGCGAGCGCATTCCTCGGCGAACGCGTGCAGCCCGGCAAGCTGACCCGACCGGGTCAACGCGTCCATCGCCTGCGCCGCGATTTCTCCTGGCAACTGGTGGACATAGGGCGCCACGTCGAACACCCACGGCGCACCCGCCGGCAAGCCCTCAACGTCAGCAATCCGCCCCAGCTCCGCGTCGGCTTCTGCAACACCGGCCATGTCCGGCACATCGGCGTCGACGCCGAGCAGTGCAAGCGAGCGCACGAGTCTCGTCAGCGACGGTACCGACGCGCCGTTGGCCACGCACGGCAATGCCGTGTCGATGCCCGCCACACCCAGGCGCGCCGCTTCGATGACGACCTGCGGTGCGAGCGCCGTCTGGCAACGCGTATGCAATTGCAACGGCGTTGCCCGCAGCGTCTCGAGCAGCAAGGGGATCAAGGTCGCGATGCGGTCCACCGTCAGCACGCCCGCCTCGTCGCGCAGCATCACGCGCTCGGCCCCGTCGGCCACAAGGTGCGCGGCCTGCGTGCAGTACCACGCGTCCGTGCGACGCTCATCGGCGTCGTACGGCAGCACACCGATGGCACTGACACCGGCCCGGCGCGCCGCGAGGAACATCGGGCGCAGCCGGTCGCGCTGCAACAGCGGATCGACGATGACCACCTGCGCGATGCCACGCGCAGCGAGCTCGGCGATCCAGGCCGCGCCAACCTCGGGCGACAGCACGTCGGCACCGCGGCCTCCGTGTTCGGTCAGGAGGTCCAGACGTGCCCGCAGTACCAGCGGCCCGGCGGCCGCACGCAATGCCGTCACGCGCTGCCAGGGATCCTCGCCGCGGGCAAGGCACTCACTAAATGTAGTGGTGCTGATGACCTCAACCTCGGCGAGGCCTGTTCCCGCCATTCGCGCGAGCGGAAGCTGCGCCATTGCAGTGGACAGCGCGCCCGACCAGGTGACGGTCTGTCCGTCGGTCAAGCTCACATCGGAGAACTGGACGCGCGCGATCATGATTGCACCTCCACGGCCTTGGCCGCCTTCAGCGCCGCCTTGCGGGCCGGAATAAAAGTGTCTTCGACCCAGCGGGTCGTGACCTGGCCCTTCGCAAAATCGTCATGCTCGAGGACTGCCTCGTGGAACGCGATCGTTGTAGCCGGACCTTCGACGTGGAAGTCGGCCAGCGCCCGGCTCATTCGCGCGATCGCCTCGGCGCGCGTCGGCGCATGGACGATCAGCTTGGCGATCAGCGAGTCGTAGTACGGCGGCACCGTGTAGCCCTCATGGCAATGCGTGTCGAGCCGCACGCCAAAGCCCGACGGCGGCTGCCACCGATCAATGCGTCCGGGCCGCGGCAGGAAGTTTTTGTCCGGATCCTCGGCATTGATGCGGCATTCGATTGCGTGACCGTCGAGCACAATGTCCTGCTGGCTGAACGACAGCGGCAGCCCACAGGCGACGCGAATCTGCTCGGCCACCAGGTCACGCCCCGTCACCTCTTCAGTGACCGGGTGCTCAACCTGGATGCGGGTGTTCATCTCGAGGAAATAGAACTTGCCGTCCCTGTCGTCGACCACGAACTCGATGGTGCCGGCGCCGAAGTACCCGACGTTCCGAGCGAGGCCCACCGCTGCATCGCCCATCTGCACGCGCATGTCATCCGAGAGGAACGGCGACGGTGCCTCTTCAATGAGCTTCTGGTGCCTGCGCTGGGTCGAGCATTCGCGCTCACCAAGGTGCACCACGTTGCCATGCTGGTCGCCCATCACCTGGATCTCGATGTGCCGCGCCTTCTCGATGAACTTCTCGACATAGAGCGTCGCATCGCCAAAGGCCGATTGGGCTTCCGACGATGCCGACTTGAACGCGGCTTCGACCTCGTCGTCGGAGCGCACGACGCGCATGCCGCGACCGCCGCCGCCCGCGGTCGCCTTCATCAGCACCGGATAACCGATGTCCGCGGCGATCCGGCGCGCGGCTTCAGGGTCGGCCAACGCGCCGGAGCCCGGCACGCGCGGCACGCCGGCCTTGGCGGCGAGGCCCACGGCGGTAATCTTGTCGCCCATCGCGTCGATCGCTTCGGGCGACGGGCCGATGAAGATGAGCCCCGCTTCAGCGCAGGCGCGAGCAAACGCCGGGCGTTCGGAGAGGAAGCCATAACCGGGGTGCACCGCATCGCAGCCCGATTCTTTCGCAGCGCGTACCAGATTGGCGATCTTGAGATAGCTCTCCGAAGCGGGGGGCGGGCCAAGTACAACGTGCTGGTCGGCGAGGCGCGCGGCCTGGCTTTCGACGTCCGCCTCTGAGAGGCCAGCTACCGTCTCGATGCCGAGGCTGCGGCAGGCACGAATGATACGCACGGCGATCTCGCCGCGATTGGCGACGAAGACGCGCCGGATGTCGTGCTTGACGACTGGAACCATGAGTGACTCTCCTCGTTTCGGTCAGGCGGGAAGCGGCGTGATCAGCATGAGCACCTGGTTGTGCTGCACCAGTTCGCCGTTACGGACCAGGATCTTGTGAACGATGCCGCGCGTGGTGCTCTCCACCGAATTGAACATTTTCATGACCTCGACCAGGCAAACGGTTGTGTCAGCCTCGACCACCCCACCCTCTTCGACGAACAGCGGCTCGCCTGGGCGCGGGCTGCTATAGAAGGTACCGACCATCGGGGCACGGATCGCGACCATGCCTTCCGGGATCTGCACGGCGGTTTCCGCGGCCGGCGCAGCGTTCAGCGTAACGTGCGTGGCTGCCTGCGAAGCCGTCGCAGCGGGCCGAAACACCGCCGCGCTGTCCGGGGCGACGGCACCGGGCTTGCTTGCCTGAACGACGAAGTCGCCCAGCCTTACCTCCAGAGAATCCAGTTCGGCGGCTCGATCGAGCAACTCGAGGATCCGGGTGACGTCTGTGTGTGTCAGTGACATCTCTCAATTCTCCATGGCGCGAACAACCAGTCGCGAAGGGGTCCCGTCGTGAACAAAGCCGAGCGCCTCGAAGCCGAGCGCCTCGGACTCTGTCAGAGCGTCGTCAATGAGGCCGGCCGCACCCGTGACCAGAACGCGTTTCATTTCGGTGTTCGTCTCAATATTCATTTCAGTATCCGCGGCTGCTCCCTTGACTCAATGATATTTACAGATTGTGTCATTGTCAACAATAAGACTTGCTGTTATTGTAGCCATCATCGCGACACCTCTTTCGGAGCCTCCCCTGTGACCACCGCCACATATTCAGAACAGTCTGAACAATTCGACGCCCGCGTGCGCCATGCCCTGGCGATGGGAGGCAGCGCCAAGCTCGAGCAGCGGCGCGCGACCGGCGCGCTGAACGCCCGGGAACGTGTCGAACGTCTGCTCGACGAAGGTTCGTTCAAGGAAATCGGCACGCTTGCCACGTCGGCAGTAGCCGCCGATCGCGAGTCGACGCCGGCTGACGGCAAGATCACCGGCCTCGGCCGGATCGATGCGCAACCCGGCGACAGCATGGATGAAGATCAGGTTGTTCTGACACTGGAATCGATGAAGATGGAAATTCCAGTGATAGCGCCCGAGACCTGCCGCCTGATCTCCGTACTCGTCAAGGAAGGCGAAGCGGTGCGTGAAGGCCAGGACCTCTCGGTGATCGAACACGACTGAGGACGCACGGCTCTGCTAAGGTATTTGGGGGCCAATGTGTCGACAATCATACGAATTCGGCCAATGTCGCCGAAAAGGAGACACGCATGAACTGGAAGAACAGGCCGGGCGCTGTGCTCGCCACACTATTGACGATTCATCTTCTGGGTCAAATCGACCGCAACATGCTGCTGGGCTTCTCGCCGCAGATCACGCGGGACCTGGCGCTCAGCAACGCGCAGTACGGCTTCCTGGTCGGTGCCGTGTGGGTCTTGAGTTACGGTGTGATGTCGGTGCTCATGGGAACACTCGCCGACCGCTTCAGTCGCCCCCGCCTGATCGCCGTCGGTCTCGTCATCTGGAGCGTATGCACCGCGGCTTCCGGCACGGCACACACGTTCGGGGAGATGGTAGCAGCACGCTTTCTCGTCGCCAGTGGCGAGGCCGCCTTGATCCCGGCCGCCGTGGCGCTGCTGTATGAAGTCTTCGCCTCTCAGCGGCGAAGCGCGGCGATTGGCCTGTTCTTCATGGGCATTCCGGTTGGCATCGGCTGTAGCTTCCTGCTCGCCGGCTCGTTTGGCGCCGAGCATGGCTGGCGCACGACCTTTTTTGCGCTGGGCGCGATCGGGATGGCTCTCGCGCTGCCGCTATCGCTGCTGCGCGAGCACCGCGACGAGCGGCCGCAAGACGCGCGCGGCGAACCTTTCGCCGCGCAGGTGCGTGCCGTCGTTGCCCTGCTGCGAGGGAACCCGGCGATCGTGCTGACGATCGCTGGTTTCGTACTGGTCCATATGGTCGCGGCCGGGCTTTCATTCACGCAACTATGGCTGGTGCGTGAGCGCGGCTTCGATGGCGCCGGTATCGCCAGGACGATCGGGATGCTGCAGATCGTCTTCGGCACGCTGGGTTCGATCGCCGGTGGCGCGCTGGGCGACCGCTATGCGCGCCGCCTCCCTGGCGGGCTCGCTACGTTCATGCTGATACTGGTGCTGCTGGCAGCGCCGCTGATGATCGCTTACCGCCTGGCGCCGGCCGGCTCCCCGCTGTTCTACGTGGGGATGTGCGCCGGATTCTTCCTCCCGCTGGCGCTGTATGGGCCGGCCATCACGGTCATCCAGAGCCTGACCCCGCCGCAGATGCGTTCGACCATTACCGGTTGCTGCATGCTGCTGATCAACGTCTTCGCCGTCGCCATCGGCAGCTTTGCCATTGGCTCGGTGAGCGACGCGCTGGCGCGCGCCGGCGTAAGCGCGCCGCTCACGAAGGTGTTGTTGGGGGCGGATATCGTGGCCATCGCGTCGGCGCTGTTCTTCCTGATGGCGGCGCGGCGCCTGTGTAGCAAGGCCCCGACGCCTCAGGGTGCCAGCGAGGCCGTGCTCCCATGATTTTCATGGTCACGCGTCCCGGGTTGGCGGCCTGGTTGACGCCAGCGCCGGAATCAGCATGAAGACGCGACTGAAGAAACTTGCGACCGTGAGCTGGAAGCCGATCCTGGCGAAATGGTGGTCCCTGAGGCATCGATTCAAGGGCGGTAGCAACTCGCGCAGCGGTCGGCTTGACGCCCAAGCAATATTGTAATATTGTCAACACGAATACGTTATGATAGACTGCTGGTGCAGTACTACAACCCTACATAAGCTAAACGGAATCATGTCGACCACTGACGACAACATTGCCGATGTTGCGGTCCCCACCGGTTCGCGCGGAGGCCGCGGCAGCCCGCGGCCCCTGACCATGCCGGAACAGATCGCCGAGAGCATCACCGACGCGGTGTTACGAGGCGACTACCAGCCAGGCGATCGCGTGCGCGAGCAGGAGCTGGCGTCGCAGTTCCAGGTTAGCCGCGGCCCGATCCGGGAAGCGCTGCGGATCCTCGAAAAGAGTGGCGTCGTGCGCATCTTGCCACAGCGCGGCGCGCACATCACGCAACTCAGCGCAAAGGAAGTCAACGACCTCTTCGAGGTTCGGCGCTCCCTCATCGGCCTGCTTGCCCGCAAGATCTGCCCTGCGCCGCCGGCACTGATCAAGGCGGTGGATCAGCAAGTTCGTGCTCTGGAAGCGCTCGGCGGTCAGGAGAGCGCGACGGAAGAGCACGCGAAAATCAGCATGCTGCTCAGCCGGCTGCTACTCGCCGCCTGCGACAACCATCGGCTGGTGGAGATGCTGGAGTCGCTCGTCAACCAGACAGCGCGATATACCCGGCTCGGATTGCGCGAACCGCAACGCCGCACACAGTCGGCCGCCAGCTGGCGCAGCTTCGTGATCGCCCTTGAGGCCGGCAACGCCGACCTCGCCGCAGCGGCTCTCGAAGGCCTCGTCGAGGCGTCGCGCGTCGCAGCCGTGAAGCACCTTCAGCAAGGCTGACGTACCGCACCGATTTTCGGTGCTTTGCCACCTACTATTGTAGACAATCGGACAATTTTATATGAGCACTCAGATTGCGGGCCGCATGATTTCCTGGGCATCGGCTCAGCACGCGAGCCGAACCGCCCTCGTCTTTCAGGGCCGCAACATCACGTTCGATGAGGTCGAACGACGCAGCAATCGGCTGGCCAACGCCCTGATCTCGCTCGGGCTGAAGCCCGGCGAGCGCATCGCGGCGCTGCTTGCCAATTCAGAAGAGACCGTAGACAGCTTCTTCGGAGCGGAGAAGGCCGCGCTGACCTACGTGCCACTGAATGCCCGCCACACACTGCATGAGCAGGTGGATATCCTCAACGACTGCGAAGCTGCCATCGTGATCGTAGGCCCGGAGTTCCGCGACGTCGGCGCGCGGCTGGCCGCCCGCCTGCCGTCAGCCCCGGCGCCGGCGCTCAGGCACGTCGTCGCGCTCGGATGGTCGGCACCGGGAACGATCGAGTACGAGACACTTGTCCGCACCGCGAGCGAGACAGCACCCGCAATCGAGGTCGGCTCCGAACATCTGCTACGCCTCGCCTATACCTCGGGCACGACCGGCAAGCCCAAAGGGGTGGCCTACTCGCTCGCGCGCTGGCAGGCCCGCCTCACCAATCACTTCGACGCGATGGAGTATCGGCTTGGTCCGGACGACGCGATGTTGCACGTCGGCCCATTGACGCACGCAGCCGGAGTCCACTTGCTGCCCTGCTACCTGTGCGGGGCGCGCAACGTGATCGAAGACGGGTTCGACGTGGGGGCGGTGCTCGCATTGATCGAGCGGTACCGCATCACCCAGATCATGCTCGTGCCCACGATGCTGAACCGCCTGGTCGACGCAGTGGAAGGCGGCGCCAAGGCGGATCTGTCATCGTTGCGGCGCATCCACTATGGCACTGCACCGACGCCGCCCGCGCTCATCAAGCGTGCGGTCGCCGCATTCGGGCCGATCCTGCGCCAGCAGTACGGCATGACGGAAGCGGCGCAACCGCTGACTGTGCTGTACCCAGACGATCATCTGGTCGGTGATGTGACGCAGGAGCACCGCTTGCTGTCGTGCGGACGGCCGACGGCCAACGTACACATCGTGATCCGCGACACCAGCGGCGCCGCGCTGCCGCCGGACGAGATCGGCGAAATCACGATCGAGCATCGCGGCATCGGCGAGGTGCAATTCTGGCGCCGGCCCGAACTGCTTGCCGAAACGGTACGTGACGGCTGGTACTACACGGGTGATCTCGGCTACTTCGACAAGGCCGGCTTTCTGTACATCGTCGGCCGCAACAAGGACATGATCATCTCGGGCGGTTTCAACGTCTACGCGCGCGAAGTCGAAGATGCGCTCGTCAGCCATTGCGCAGTGTCGGAAGCCGCCGTGCTGGGGCTGCCCGACTCCGAGTGGGGTGAGACGGTCGCGGCCTTCGTGGTCACGCGCACCGGCACGACGACCACGGCCGAAGAACTGCAGCGCCACTGCGCAGAGCGCATCGCCGGTTATAAGAAACCGCGCCTGGTGGAGTTCGTCGACGCGCTGCCGCGCAACGGCGCGGGCAAGGTCACGAAGAACACCCTACGAGACACATACCTGGCATCACGAAAGGAAGGAAGCAAACAATGAACGACTATGGATTAAGCGCCATCGAGGCGTGGAACAGCCGTCCTCGCCGGCACTACGAAACCATCAGCGTCAAGCCGCTGACGCACACGATCGGCGCGGAAATCGGCGGCGTGGATCTGTCCACCGAACTCTCGGATCAACAGTTCGACGAGATCCGTCATGCGTGGCTGGAGAATCTGGTCGTCATCTTCCGCGACCAGCAGATGACGCCCGAGCAGCACAAGCGCCTCGGCCGGCGCTTCGGCGCGTTGCACGTGCATCCGCTCAACGCCGTAAAGCCGGGCAAGGACCCGGAGATCTTCGAGGTCAAGGCTGGCAAGCACTCCAGGAGTGTGGCCGGCGAAGGCTGGCACACGGATGTGTCGTGCGATGCCGAACCCCCAATGGGCTCAATGCTCTACGTCACGCAGATGCCAGAGGGAGGCATCGGCGGCGACACCATGTTCGCCAACATGTACCTCGCCTACGACATGCTGTCGGATCGACTCAAGAGTTTGCTCGAGGGCATGACCGCCATTCACGACGGCGCGATTCCGTACGTCGGCAACTACAAACACAAGGCGCCGGAGGGAGGCTTTCCGACCGCCGAGCATCCGATCGTGGTGCGCCATCCCGAGACCGGCCGCAAGCTGCTGTTCGTCAACCGGGGCTTCACGTCCCGCATCGTCCAGCTCACCAGCTACGAGAGCAGGTGCGTGCTTGAGATGCTCTATCGAATGATCGAACTGACGCCACCGCTCGTCTGCCGGATCCCCTGGACGCTGAACTCGATGGTGTTCTGGGACAACCGATGCACACAACACCACGCGGTCTGGGACTACTACCCGCTCAACCGCTACGGGCAGCGCGTCACCATCGCCGGTCAGGCGCCGGGCGTCTGAGAAAGCTACGTAGAACGGAATAATCATGAAACCCATTGCCATCGTCTCCCTTGCCTCGCTGCGCGCCGGGGCCGCCGCAGTAACCGCCGCCCCTGCCGCCGCGCAAGCGCGCGAGTCAGGTACCGTTGCGCGGTGGAGCGTGGAGGCCATCCTGGCGCTCTACGGCCTGCCCTTCATGGACCTGATGTTTCGTGCCCAGGAGGTGCATCGGCAGCATTTCAACTCCAATGAGGTGCAGTTGTCGACGCTACTTTCGATCAAGACCGGGGGATGTGCGGAAGACTGCGGCTATTGCCCTCAGTCGGCTCATTTCGAAACGGGCGTAGAGGCCAGCAAGCTGATGCCGCTTGAAGAGGTCGTTGCCGCCGCCAACGCGGCCAAGGCCCAGGGTGCAACGCGCTTCTGCATGGGGGCGGCCTGGCGCAGTCCCAAGGAGCGTGACATGGAACGCGTTTCCGCCATGATCCGCGAGGTGAAGGCGTTGGGCATGGAGACCTGCGTGACGCTCGGCATGCTCAACGCGGACCAGGCGAATGGGCTGAAAGAGGCAGGGCTGGACTACTACAACCACAACCTCGATACCGCGCCGGAGTTCTATGAGCGCATCATCAGCACGCGCACCTACCAGGATCGCCTCGACACCCTGACGCACGTGCGCGACGCCGGCATTCATGTGTGTTGCGGCGGCATCGTTGGGCTGGGCGAATCGCGCGAGCAACGCGCCGGGCTGATTGCGCAACTCACCAATCTCGACCCCTATCCCGAATCGGTGCCGATCAACAACCTGGTGCAGGTGGACGGCACCCCGCTGGCCGGCACCGCGCCCATCGACCCGTTCGAGTTCGTGCGGACCATCGCCGTCGCCCGTATCACCATGCCGCAGACCATGGTGCGGCTGTCCGCCGGCAGGGAGGCAATGCACGAATCCATGCAGGCGCTGTGCTTCCTCGCGGGCGCAAACTCCGTCTTCTATGGGGACAAGCTGTTGACCACGGCCAATCCGCAGTCACAACGGGACCAGGCCCTGTTCGCCAGGTTGGGGATGCGCACCTCGGGACAGGCCGCATGAGAGCCGCGGCAGTTGCCACCCGGACAGATCTGCCGGCTGCCTGCCGCCCATTGTCAACGCCGCTTTCCTGAACGATCCCTACCCCGCCTATCGTGATCTGCGGGAAGCTGAGGTGCCCGCGCCTTGATTTAGTGGCGCCGCCATCACCATTGAAGGTGGCCAGCCATACACGGCTTTTTCAGTCCCTTACGTTGCCCCTCCGAGATTCGCGCGCAGAGCGCCGGCGCCTTGAGTCTGCTGACAAGCGGAAACTTCGCCGGCGAGGAAAATTTGCGCGGTCCGTGCACTCGGAGTGCGGCGTTATCATGCATATGTCCAGTGTTGATCATAGAGCAGCCATTCAAGCATGCGTTCCGAACGGCGGGTCGTGGCCGAGAAGGGGCGCTCGACTACCTTGGTAGCGGACGTTCGCCAAGGCACTGATTCGTGGTTCTGCCAACGACCGCTTCGGCCGAACAATAGCTACGAGTCACCGATCCTCACGCATTTCCCTCGCGCGTCAGGCGCTACGGGGCAAAGCGGATCGTGATGGGGCCGCGACAACGCGAGCCGTCGAGCATGCAGGCGTCGCTCGCGTCACAACTCGCGCATGCGCTGGACAGCGGGCACGCGTGTCTCGCGAAATGCGGCGATCACGGCAATCACAACCGACAGCGCCGCCACGCCGACCAGGAAAGCCAGAAAGAACCAGGGCACGCTGAGCCGTTCGGGCGGAGGATCGAACACACCGGTCAGCAGCTTGACCAGCATCCACGCCAGCGCAAACCCCGTCAGCGTTCCGATGGTCGCCCCGCCGTATAGGAGCACGAGCGCCTCGCTCCACAAAAACGCACCAAGCTGACGCGGCCTGGCACCGAGCGCGGACAGGATCGCGAACGTGCGCCGCCGGTCGGCGAAACCCAGTGCAATGATGAGTCCCGTTGCGCCCGCGACCATGAGCGCTGCCGCACCCAGTTCGAGTTGCGTCAGGCCGCGCAAATCGACGGCCGTCAGGCTTGAAGTGATCACGTGCTCGGCCTGCCCGATGTCGCTGACCTTGGCTGCGCCGAGCGGCGCAACTGCCGCGCGCGCTGCTGCTGCAACCTGCCCCGGCGGCACGGTTGTCTTCAGCAAAACGATTTCCGCCGCGCTCGTGCCGGTTTGCTGCGCGATGTAGCTGGCGTTCGCGACGAGGAACGAGTCACGCGGCGCAGTTGGGAATTCGCGCACGACGCCAACAAAACGAAACGGCACCACGTGATATTGATGGTCGCTTGCGTTCTGAAGGCGAAGGTTGATCTCGTCGCCTGGGTGCAATTGATAGTCGTTCGCGGTCTCCTCGGACACGAGGATGCCGTTCGGATGTTGCGCCAGCGCGTCGAGCGATCTTTGTGCATTGCCGCCTTCAAAATAAGCGTCGGCCATGCGCGTCGCTTGTCCGATGTGGCGGGCGTCGACGCCATACAGGTCTTGCAGGTCCGTGCCGACGTAAGCGAAACGGTGTTGCATCGGTTGGGCCGCGCTGACTCCACGCAACGCAGCAAGGTCCTTGAATCTCGCTGACGCGGGCGCCTGGGAAGTCCCAGTCACCGTCACGTCCGCGCCATTCGTGAGTTCCGCGTCCACGCGCGCCTGCGCGTTGTAGGTTGCGTTGAACACAGCCGTGGAGGTCGCAAACGCAAACGCCAACGCGACGAGCGCGATGCCCTGCGTCATTCGATAGCGTTGCCGGCTCATCGCTGCAGCGGCCACGCCGGCTAGCGAATTCGTCAGCGGACGAAGGCAACGGGTAAGCGCGTCGCGGCCGCGCAGCAATCCCGCGAGGCACAGCCTGATGGTCAGCAGGCCACACCCTGCCCAGGCCAGTACGGGCGCCAGAAAGGCGACGTAATCGATTGACGATGACGGCGTGCCCTCGGGAGCCAACACAACCTGATACCCTGTGCTCCATGTCCGCCAGAAGATGATGGCCGACAGTGCGAGAAGAACGAGATCGAAGTAGACCCTCTGCCAGAGGCGCGGACGTGCGGAACTCGTCATCCGGCGGGCGCTCGCGACGGACGTCGTACCTGCATCTATCCAGGCTGTCACGAGAATCACCGCATTCGCCAGCACGACACCCGATATGGCCGCGCAGGCGATCCAGCCCATCGACGAAGCCCCGAAATAGCCGGCACCGAGAAACAAACGCGACAACAAGGCGGCAAGGACCAACCCAGCAAGCGCCCCCCCGACGCCAACGCACATCGCCTCGACTCCCACCAGCTTCATGATCTGGGCGCGCGACGCGCCACGGATTCGCAGCAGCGCCTGATCTCGCCGCCGCCGTCCCGAACCTGATGCAACGACGGCAATCGTCAGGAATGCGCCGAGGAGCGCGCCGGGTGTGCCCAGAAACAGAAGCAGGACCTTTGCGTACAGCGCGTCGCTGCGCACGCCGTCGAGCCGCGCAGCAAGATTGTCCGCCACGAGCGCACTGCCCGCCACGCGCGTCTCGAGGTTTTTCGCAGCGCCCTGCACCTGTGCAAAGGCGGCTTCAGGATCGCTCGGAAGACCGTCATGCGCGAGTCCGACGTGAAGCTGAGTGTGCGCCGAAGCCTGTCTCGCCGCGGCCTCTCCGTCGAACAGGCGGTGCCACGCGTCCATCGGAAGCAGAAGCACATTGTCAGGAGGCGCTTGCGGCGCTGCGCGAGGCGCGACGCCGATCGCCTGAAACATCGCATCGGCATTCGGCAGATCGACGATGCCGGCGATCCGCACATCGGCCGCAGCCATGCCTGGATGACGAATGCTCACCGTATCGCCGATGGTCACATGCAGATTCGCAGCCGTCTGCTGCGCAATCAGAACGCCATCCAGCGTACCCAGCAGCAGCCGGAACTGCCCCGGAAAGTCCCGAAAGTACGAGCGATCAAGACCGAGCACCTGGCCTTTTCCGGTCGTCTGTACGGTTTCTCCTGTTGTAGCTTCGAAGCCATCGACGTCGGCATAACCGACAGCTTGCTGTCTTGTGACGCGCGCGGCCTTTTCGACGGCTGCTGCGGCCTGCGGGACCGAAAGCGCGCCAGTCGTCGCGGGCCCCAGTTGCACCTGCCAGTCGACCGGCAGACTCGCGGTGGCGCGCTGTGTCATCGAAGCGGTGCTCTGCGCGATGAAAGCGCCGAGCGATGCGACTAGCGCGACCGTCAACGCGACACCAGCCGCCATGCCCGCGAGCCGGCCCCGGCGTTCGCTGATGAGTCCCGCGAACCATAGGCCGATCATGTTCGTCTCGCTGCCGTTTCGGCATCCGCGAGCATGCCACGCTCGATGCGCCAGACCGCATCCATCCGCATTGCAACGGCCGAATCATGCGTGGCGATGACGAGCGCCGTTGGCGTGCCTGCGAGATGCGCGATGAGCGCGTCGAGCAACGCCTGAGCGGCGGCCTGATCGAGCTGGCCCGTAGGCTCGTCGGCGAGAATGACGAGCGGTCGTCCGACTACCGCGCGCGCCATCGCAACGCGCTGCATCTGCCCGCCCGAAAGCTCCTCCGGCAATTTCTGCGCAAGCGCCTCGAGACCGAATGTGGCAAGCGCAGCGGCCACGGCTCGTTCGACACTGCCGGCACCATCGCCGGAATCTGCCGCGTCGGCCATCAGGAGCGGCAATGCCACGTTTTCGTTCACCGTCAACGGCTCAAGAAGGCTTGGCGTCTGGAACACAAGCGAGATTTTTGCGGGTAAGAGCGTATCCGGGGAGCCAAGCGCGGGCCAATCGATCACGCCACTCGTCGGCTTATCGAGCGCTGCCATCAGGTGCAGCAAGGTTGTCTTGCCGCTCCCCGAACGGCCCACCAGCGCGATGCGATCGCCGCGATTGAGGACGAAGCTGGCCGAGACGAGCGCCACAATCTCGGACTCGCCGTGCCGGTAGATACGGCTGAGCGATTGGGCTTCGATGAGTGCGTCACGCATGGACGAGCCTTCCATCGCGAATCACGAGGACGCGGTCAGCGCGCGCGGCCAAAGCGTCGCTGTGTGTCGCGATCAGCGCCATGGTTCTGTTGCCGTGACATCGCTCGATCAGATGACTCAGGATCACGGTTTCAGTGGCCGCATCGACTTCGGCGGTCGGCTCGTCCGCAAGGAGCACCATAGGCTCGGCCGACAGCGCCACGGCCAGCCCGGCGCGCGCCGCTTCGCCGCCGGATAGCTGCGACGGATACGCGCGGCGCCGCCCGGCCAGGCCTGTCACCCCAAGCAGCGTGTCAAGTTTGTCTCGATCCTTCCTGCCAGCCAGCGACATCTGCAAGCGCATGTTGCCCTCGACGGTGAGGTGCTCGAACAGGTTTCCCGACTGCATCAGCATGCCGATGTGCCGCGCCCGCAAGGCCGCACGCACCGTTTCGGGTCTGCGCGAGAGGCGCTGACCCATCACATCGACATGGCCGCCGTCCGGTTCCTCGAGTCCCGCAAGACACGCGAGGAGCGTAGATTTGCCGCTGCCAGAGGGCCCGAGCAACGCGACCAGTTCGCCGGCGCACAGTTGCAGTGAGACGCCCCTGAGCGCGGCGGTCTCGTCGTCACCGCGGTGGTAGAAGCGGTAGAGTTCGAACGCTTCGAATCGAGGCAAATCAGCGCCATTGGAACGAATTAGACATGAGGTTCCATTGATCGGCATTGTCGGCTCCAAGCGGCGCGGAGAGGTCGAGCGTGGCCAGCCTGCCACCGCTATAGATCAAATAGCGGTGGTTCTCAAGATGAAGTCGTTTGTTCGTGACCGGGTTCGGTTCCGAATTCGAAGTGTAGGTAATCAGCACGGCCGGCCCGCTGCGCAGCGATACGTTTGTGATTGCACCGATCTTATGACCGGTCCTGGCGAGTTCGGCGGATTCGTGCGCGGTAACCGACGATACTGTGGGCGCGGTCAAGGCGGGCGCCACGCTGATCTCGACGATGTTGTACTTATCGGCAAACCTCGCGCCGTCGCGGCGCTCCTTGCGCGCCCAGCCTTCGGGAACCTGGAGCGAAAAACCTGCTGGGGATCGGTAGGTGACAAAGACCTGGGTGTCCGGAATGTCGCCCGGCGGGTTCTTTTCGGGCGTGGCAGCCTGCTCGGTTGCAGCTAACACACTCTGGGCGGCTTGCAGCGCGCAGGGCAAGGCGGCGAAAGCCAGCGCAATGGCCGAATTCCGCAGTAAACGCTGGCAGCTCGGATTCAATGTCAAGGTCTCCCTCCTTCACATTCGCGCGGCGTCAGGGGCGTTGGCCATGCGCGATGCGCTGGAATGTGGCTCGTGGCGCGCTGCGGGCCGTTGGCGCACGGCTCCTGTCGAATTATTCCGATCGGGCAATCGCTGTCTTTGAGTCATGCTCAAGTAAGGCACCCAATCAAGGATCAATACGAGGCAAACCCGCGAGGTACCCATCCTGCGCCCGTCAACCTCCGTTGGACATCCGATGCGATAGCAGGTCGCATGGCTGACGCGCCGAGCGACCGGGTAAGCACATATCTAATTCAGAATGCACGGATCGCATTGGAACAGGCAACGGCGACCGGCGCTTAGCGCCCCAGAGATTTAGAAGAGATGGCCATAGGCCTGTTCCTGTAAGAAACGCTGGTTCGCAAGGATTGAAAGCTCAAACGATAGTCCGCGAACCTTAGGAAACGCTTAGCGCCTTGCTTCTGTGACATGCGCCCCCAGCCCGTCCGGGTTCGGAAGTTCGTCGTGGGGCCGAATGCGGCCAGTGGACTAAACCGCTCGCGCTGGCGCGCGGTCATTGAATCGGCTGATTGGCATTCAAATGCGGTCGGACCTTTTGTAATAAAGGCAAGGCGTGTCCCGGAGGATCGGGCGGCGACCTCCAGTCGCCGCCCGTTGTGCTTACGGCAACGCGATCTGGCGGGTGTATTCGGCCGTAACGTTGGGAGCCGTGGCTATGCCGAATAGCGGGTACACGGTCTTGAGTCCGCTAGCAGCCAGGCCCATGTAATCGCCGAGGAAATGGCCACGTGCCACCGGAGCGTTCAGTATGTTGAACGAGGCTGTGGTCAGTCGCTGCTCATTGCCCCAGTTGCCAGGGCTCGTGCACCCGGAAGTGCAGAAGACCGCGAAATAGTCGGTGCCCTCGCCGCCGGCGGGTGTGTTCGTGTCGTTACGAAAGTCGTAGTAGGTCACCACGACGGTCTTGCCGTCCCCCGACGCGACCACCGCCGGGATGAAAGCCTGCTGTCGGCACGCGTTCGTGGCATTGGCCGGGGTCTTGTTGATCATCACTGGCAATGACCAGGTTTTCCCGAAGTCATCCGACTCGCTGAAAGCGATCCCGTCGATCGGGATTGTTCCAGTGGGCGTAGTGCACATGGCTGTCACAAAGCGATCGTCCTGCCAGGCGAGATAGATCGCCCCCGTGACCGGGTTCACAGCGACACTGTAGAGAATGGCCGCGTCGCGTAACGGCTGGCCGGTGTCCGGGGAGACTACTCCGACCACCTGAATGTCGCTGGCGAATACGGGCCCCGACCAGCTCCCGCCCTTATCCGGGGACTTGATATAGCCGATGTTGAGACTCCCCGGCTTCACGACATTGATCGCGGTGAAGAAATCGACCAGGGTTCCATCGGGCAAGACCCGCACGTTGTTGTCGATCGTCTGTTTGTTCGTGCCCGGCTGGTAGATCGGGGTGGCCGTGCTCCAGGTCACGCCGTTGTCGAGGGATCGCGAGAAAAAGCTTGGGCCGGTAAAGTTGAACTTGAAGAACGGCGCACCGCCCTTGCACGGCGGCTTCGTGAAGGGCTCACACACCGAAGATGCGCCCGCAGTCGAATTAACCAATTTGCGCGCGATTTCGACACCTTCGTTTTCCGCGAGCAACTGGGCGCCATCCTTGGTTGGCGGGAAAACGCTCAGCTGGTCCCATACCGCATAGACGTTACCGTTCGCGGTCGGATCAGCAGTGAGCGAGTTCTTGTCATTGAGCACGTGCGGCGAAGTGTTACGGATCAGCGTAACCGGAGCTTGCCACGTTGTGCCGTGGTCGACGGAGCGGCTGACCAGCATCCCGCTATTGCGTGCGCCAAACGCAGTCGTCGGCTGCATGGGGTCCACCACCAGCGACATTAAGAAGGCCGTTCCGTCTTGCGCAAAGTCTACCCACGGATCGGAGGCGCGACGGAACTTGCCCCCCGTGCAGTCGGTAACGCCGGACGGGATCGAATTGGTCCAGCTGCCGCCCCCATCCGTGGAGACGACGCCGACGAGCCCGCGCGAGCCACCGTCGTCCCAGCGGTCCTGCTGGTGGCCGACGAGCAGACGAGCCGTGCTGATGTTGGTCGTGGTCGGATCGGCCGCCAACCATGGCTCGATCGACGTGGATGGAAAAAGGATGCTCCCGAATGCGGACTCCTGGGCGTGCACCTGGTCGGCAATGCATCCGATGAATGGATCGCCCGCGGCCACCTGGACGAGCGAACCAAGCGTTTGCGCCTGGGCGCCTGGGCCGATCGCGCAAGCGAGCGCGATGACGCCGCTGCCTGCGAGACTCTGGGAAATAGAACGGGATAGGCGTCTGGAAATGGATTTCATTCTTGTTCCTCGCGAAAAGAATAAAACGCCCTGGTACAACCGGCCGTACATCACCGGCACCATGACTCTCGCACTGTGATCGGTCGATCCATGTGCGAAAACGACTGGCCCCACCATAAAACCACCAATCGGTGGCGCCCGCCGAGAGATACGTCTACAGAAACACACTAGGTCGCGACAGCCGCATTTGTGTGAAAGATTCGTTACGGATGCCGGTTCATCACGCGGCATCCGCCCCTCTATTGCCGTGGTATAGGGCTTGCAGGAGTGCGACCAGACCATGTATGCGCTTGCAGAAACACGGTGCCCATGCAAGGGCAATGCCGCTCAATATGAAGGATTCCTTTATAGGCGCATCAACAGGCAAACAGGCGTGTCGGCCACGCTCTCAGACGCATGGCCGCTCTTGCGTTATTGGGATTCACCTGCCACGCTGCGCAGGCAGGCGGAATCGATCATGACCCGGCCGTTTCAAGGCGACTTCGCAGAGTGATTACGCAGTTCGCTGCGTCATACCGTACTTTTCTACCGCGAGTGGCCGCTGGACTTCTTGGTCAGAAAATCGGTGGGAGAAAATGGGTTCGCACAAGCGGGGATTATTGTGAGCTACTGACAGTTTTCGACCCAGACGAACAACACCGGGAAATGTGAGACCGTACACCGCGGCCGCGTACTGCAGGAAAGCGCGCGAGAGCGCCGCAGCAGGCGCTTGACGCATCGACGAGGGGCCTGTTGCGTCACGACCCAAGTCATCGCACGGCCGGTGGTTCCGCGTCGGTGGGGACGCCGGCCAGGTACCGGAACAGTGCCAGCGCCCGGTTCGCCGTAGAGGCCTCGTGCCCGCTCGCAATGAAACTGCTGGCTTGCCGGTCGATGCGCGCGAGAATATACAGACCCCATACGTCGTTCGTCTGGCGCTGTGCGAAGACCACCGTCTGCAGCGCAGCCGGCTGAAACAGTGTCAGTCCGAAGGCACGGACCGGCGACACATTTTCCTCGGCCAGCGCCATCCGCTGCGGGCTGCGCTCCAGTACCCGCATCCGGTACACCAGGGGGCCGGAGCGGCTGTCGCGCACCCAGAAGTACAAGGTTCGACCGGCTTGCAGTTCAAACGGACGGAAATCACCCCGCCGGTCCCCGCCCTCGGCGGGTCCGGACAGCGCTGCGGCATCCAGGAACAAGGGACGCCACGTCTTGTCGGTTGTGGACCAGTAGCGCATGCTGCGCAGGGTGGAGACCGCCCCGGCACGTGCCAACAGCGTCTCGGGACCGCCAGCGACGTGGGCCAGCCCTGCGACCGCGACGACAACCCGGGAGCGGGACGCGGCAGGCCATCCGGTACACGAGGACGGCCGCCACACACTCGCATCGAGCTCCTCGGCGCCCAGGATCGCCATTGCTGGTTGCACGCCCAGCGACGCGTAGGCCGGCACCGGCGGTGTCCCGCACGGCGGCGTTGGCAACGGGGTTGCCACGGCGAAGCCGGCGGCAGCCGCCAGCGGCGCGCAGCGGGCGGCTGCCTTCAGGCAATACGAACCGCGAGGACGCGCAACGTTCATCTGGGCTTGCCTCCCAGCAGCGGCTCGGTCAGGAACTTGACGACGTAAATCGATGCGGCTCCGATGTTGAAATACCTCAGCGCGACGTAGCGGCGCATCAAGGGGCGAAAGATCCCAAAGCCTACATCCGAGATCGCCCCGGCAAGTCGTTCGTTCGCCGGCATCCCTTTGACGTTCAGGTCCTCGATAACCACCGCTTGGTTCTCGCGGCAGAGCCGAGTCGTGAGCTTGTGCATGAAATCCGCTCTGACGTGCGCGATGCGTGGGCAGCCTTGCCAAGGATACAGCTGTCTTCATCTATTGACGACGGCAAAAACGATTCCTCGCTCGCCTGTCTGCAGTGGTCGAACGTGACGCCTCGTTGCGGGCCGACAGGCCTTGTAAAGCGGACGGGAAGCTATGGTGCCTTCTCCCGCCCACAAGATAAAGTTGACGTTTCTTATCGTGTGCATTAGCGATCGTGCATGGATCGGTGTGAAAGCAGCAGCATTGCCTTGTCACCCTTGATGGACATACCGTTCCCAAGTGCATTTACTATGCTATGCCAAGTATCGTCAACGTGATGTAATCGATAATCAAAAAGTACGTTCTGGAAATACAATCCTTGCACTAATCGCTCAACGCCTTTAACCACGCGGGTTTCGACGCCCGATCATCACTGCGGATTCGCTACAACCCGGCTCCCCTCTCCATCCCTTGAGCGGTATCGGCTAGAGTTCCACCTGTGAAGCAGGTCCTATTGGAGAAGACATGCGCGACAACCTGATTCCCGTCATCGTGGGCCGGAAATGGCAAATTGCTAAGGGGTACCATGCCGTTGAACTTCGAACAATGTCCAAATCGGCGCTTCCGCCGTTTAACGATGGGTCGTGCGTCACTCTCTTTCTGAATAGCGCTGGCGACAAGCAAAGAATTTATCCTTTGCTCGGTGTTTCGTCCCTGTCCGATGGTTACGTGGTAGGCATGAGACAAGAAGGTGATGGCAGAACGGATAGTCTGCTATCCAAGTTTCCGTTGAATGAACGAGACGAAGTGTATGTCGGCACCCCCAAAGGGCCGCCGACAATTTTGGACGATCGTGCGCGATCTATCCTTTTTGCTGGCGGAATAGGCGCAGCATCGATCGCGGGAATCGCGAAGCGGCTTGCATCGGCGGGTCAAAGGTTCGAGGTGCACAACTTCGCCCGATCGGCCGACCGCGCAGTTCTTCGAGAAGAATTTGA
This sequence comes from Paraburkholderia sp. GAS32, assembly GCF_050434225.1. Classification (NCBI taxonomy): domain Bacteria; kingdom Pseudomonadati; phylum Pseudomonadota; class Betaproteobacteria; order Burkholderiales; family Burkholderiaceae; genus Paraburkholderia; species Paraburkholderia sp. GAS32. The sequence goes on from NZ_JBNPVS010000046.1 coordinate 28,131, forward strand.
CGCGCTTCGAAGTCGCGGTGAGGTCTATCACCATTTCGGCCTGTCCGATGATCTATTCGCGCAGAAGAGTTCCCACGCAATGAGTCCAACTCATGCCAACACACAGATTTACTGCAGCGGCCCCCCTGCTTTCATGGATCTCATAGAGCGCCAAGCCCGCGAATGGGTGTATGCGGCGAACGTTCATAAAATCGCCCTTGGCGACCAAAAGGCATGGTCGGCGGGAGTGTGACGGCACGGCAACTGAGGCGCGCTTTCCGCAGTTGATGCACAATCGCTCGTCGGTCCCGCCCGCTCACGCCTATCTGGGGCTGTGGAATACTCGTGAGCCACTTGGACAGTTCTAGAACCGTGGGTTGACGTCATGCGCATCTGACCGGTTGAATCCAAGACCCACTGCGGACAGTTGAGATCGCCGGAAGCTGACATTCGTCCGGCGCAGAACGAAATCAGGAACCCTCCTGAAATTGCAATCCAACGATGCCTGCGATAACCAGCCCGACGCACAACAGGCGACCGAGCGAGGCCGGCTCGTGAAACCAGATCAATCCAACTAAGGCTGTGCCAGCGGCACCGATCCCAGCCCAGACAGCATATGCGGTCCCGAGCGGAAGAATTTTGAGCGTGAAACTCATCAACCAAACGCTCATTATTGCTGCAATGATAGACAGCGCACTCGGTACCAACCTTGTGTAACTATCGGACAACTTCATCGCCACGGAGAAGACGATCTCCAGCAGTCCCGAGGCTAAAACCACGGTCCACGCAGCAAACGAATTCGTAATCGAGATCATTGGTTATCTTCCTTCGGATCGGGAAGCTCATATGCGCGTCGCAGCGAGAATATCATTGCCGCACTCTGGAATTGGAACCCTGACGTGACGGGCAGCTTCTTGGCCGACCTCTGCCTCACGCGATCCGCATGTGCAGCACGAGCCCGGCGGTCGGCACCGCGCGACCCCAAAAGCGGACAGTCTGGCGAGACCCGCTACAAACTTTTCAGAAGATTGTCGATTTTCGATCATCAGCTTCGTCGTCAGGTTATTCACACCCAAAGGATCTCCCATGAAATACCTCGGCCTGGCCTACTTCACCCCCGATAAATTCGCCGCGATGGCGCCAGACGACGTCAAGAAATTGGTGAGCCAATGCCCCGCATTGGACGACAAGATGCGGGCTACCGGCAAGATACTGATTTCCGCATCGCTTGGCGATCTGGACAACTGGAGGACGCTCCGCCCGCGCAGTGGCAAGACGCACGTCACCGATGGGCCCTATACCGAGTCGAAGGAAGTCGTGGGCGGCCTGTTCATCATCGAGGCGGATACCCATGACGAGGCGTTGCGCATCGCCTCCATGCACCCGGCGGCCACGCTGGGCGAAGAAGGTGGATGGGTCGTCGAGCTTATCCCCGTGGATTTCTACTGGGCCCGATGAGGGCTTGGACGCGTGTCTCAAATATGCGTTGGCGCTCTGTTCTCTTCAAACACCTTCACGGCTTCGTGAGTCATCGCGGCGATGCTACTTCTGGGCCGAGCGGCGACGCCTGTGATCGACCCGTTTCGGACCGTCGAGACGGCTCGACATCTACGTCGGCTCTCGAGGTACAACTGTCGCTCGTCGACTCGCATAGGGAGACGGGTGTTCGGCCATTACGGTCATCCGCAACCGTCGTGTCCCGTGCGCACGAGCGGCCGCTTACAAGCGAAGCCTCGGACCGGAGGCCGTGTAATAGAACTGCAATCCATCCTGTCCGTCAGAACACCACGAAAGCTTTAGCAAACCCGGACGTCGCCATCAAAGTCATTTCAGTTCAACTGCGGTTTAGCAAAGCGAGTGTCGGGCAGATCCGGATTAACTGTCGCCTGCTCGATCACAATTCGTTCCGGCTGCCTCATGCCCTCACCCGCCGTCTCCATCACGAACGGGATCATCACACCGTTGACCTTGCGGTAGTCGCGCAGCGTCGTGACCATCGTCCGCGTGCGCGTACCGACCTGCCGGGTACCATCGACCTTGACATCAAGAAAATTCCCTGCGTCCACCCAAACGTGGCGGATGTCGCCGTTTTGCAGGGTGACCTTCAGCTTGTACGCACGGCGCCCATCTACGGGTTCGACGCCTTCCATCGCAATCTGGCTGCCTTTGGCGGCAGCGTCGATCAGCAGGCCATCGAGATCCTGCTGGTCGGCGGCGAGCTTCAATTCGGTGGGGTTGAACGGTTGCACGGTTGAATAGCCGAGATACGGACGCGAGTACCACCCTGCAGTGCCGTCGTACACCTGCACCGCGGTCTTTCCAGCAAAGTCGACTTCAAGGCGCACCTTGCGCGGCCGCTTCATCTCGATACGGTAGGGCAATGCAATCACGGTGCCCTCCATCGCGCCACCCTTGCTGGTCATGGCCTTTTCGAGCATGTGACGCTTGGGCGACGAACTTGGCGGGTTGTCGACTGTTCCTTGCGGCTCAGGGTGAGTACGTCCCACATCCATCTTGCCGGTGAAAGACACGGCATGCACCGCACGCCACGCTTCAAGACCGCCACGCGCGGCGACATTTTTCGCCACCACCTGTGCGGCGCTCATGGTGGCTGTCTCGGCCATGGTCGGCGCCGGGGCCAACAGGGCGAGCGCAATGCCGGCGACGAGCATGAGGCTCGCGCCACGAAATTTCAGGTCTGCGTGCTTCATCATTTGAACCCCATCTGCAAAGAGCCAGGTCAGACTATTCGACGATCAGATCGTCCGCGACGAACCGGCCAATCTCAATGTTTATTCGATTTCCACGCTTCACAATCTGATTAGCATTTCCAAAAATCATGTAGTACGTCCGACCTTGCTCCGGCGCCGCGGTCTGCCGCAACTCACCGGTGTTTTCGAGCGCTGGAACAGCCAGCTTGGCACCGCTTGCTTCATCGATAAGATACGGTTTCGCATGACTGTCGAGCAGCGCCTTGGCTTTGTCCGGATCGGTCACGCGATACTTGAACTGTAGCATCCAGCCCGAGGACACCAGTTTCACGCCAACAATATCGACGCCCCAGTTGCTGTCGAAATAAGGCGCCCGGCGAACCCGCCACGCGTGCGCCGCATCGCGGGGATCCACTGCGCTGGTAGTGGCGGGGCTGACGCATGCGCCCTGCCCTGCCAGTACCAGCAAGACGCACACCCCGGTCAATGCGCGCAAGCCTGGACGCATCATGGGGCCCCCGGCAGAGTAATGGCCGGAATGGCTAACTGCGGCATCGTCGCTCCGGTTAGCGGCATCGTCGCCCCGGTTAGCGCCTTCACCTGCCTGGCGACGGCAGCGAGCATCGACTGCGGCGTCAACGCGAGCGCCCCTGGAACAGTCACTTGCGTGGCGCCGATGTCGACTCCTGACACGCGCCCCAGCGCCGGACGTGCCGCGCCGCCAAAGTCAAACCTTGTGGCCGCGACAAGACTCTGCGGATCGGCGAGCACCCCGTTGTTGTACGCAGATCCCGTACCCGTCACGTGGTAGTCGCCATACGCGACATAGCCAGGTTGCAGCGGATCGGACAGCGACAGCGGACCGTATTTGAGGTCGACGAAGTTGCCCGCCTCATCCAGCGTCACGCCCGCAGCGAGACTGAACGGCGGCAGGAACGGCTGGCCGGGTTCGAACTTGAAGGCCGGGTTGGCGCGCGGGCCATTGCAATAAATCTTCGTGAGGCCCGGATCGTTGGTCGAGACGCCAGCACCAGTCGTGCTGCCGTACACGGAACCGCCAGGTGACACCACCGAATTGTTGATATCGGTCAGCCGGAAGCTGGACGCAGTGGCCGAACTGTCGCCAACCGTGCCGATATCCCAATAGGCGGGGGACCCGGTACAGGCGCCCGCAGCGGGAGACACCGGCAACACGGTGCAGCTCTGCCCCGCATCGGCAACGTTGTTGCTCGAGCAGACTTTGGCCGCGCCCGTGCTGGCGTCGACGAAGAACGACCGGTTATGCCAGATGATGTCGTTAAACAGTACCGGGTTCGAGTAGCTGTTATGCGCCTTGGTCGCCGTGACCGGTACGCCGGCCGACGCGGTTGCCGGCAAGGCTGCGAGCAACGCAGATGAAGTCAGCTCGGTACTGATGCCAGCCGGGCTCGGGTACGCCGTGGTCGGCCCACGCCCACCCGTTCCGAACAGCGACCCGGCAATCGCGGCGCTGTCGTTGCTGGCGATCGTATTCTCATGGATCACCGCATTCAACACATCGACGAGAGAGATGCCGCCGCCGGACCAGCCCGCAACGTTGTTGGCAATAATGTTGTTGGTGACCGTGGCACGGTACCATTTCGCCGGATTCCGCGGGTTCGTCACAACGTCGTTGCCGTTCACCTGTTGCAGGCGGATACCACCGCCGTGCCCGCCCTGCGCAAAGTTTCCGACAATCAGGTTCGAGTCGATCGTGATGTTGCCCGTCCCGTTCGACAGCGTGGTGGCAGATGTCAGATCGCCTTCGATGTCGATACCGCCACCGTGCACGGCCGACGTCTGCTGCCAGCTCTGGTTGAACAGGATCTTGTTGTGCGCAATCGTCCCGTTCATGTTGACGCCAATCGCGCCAATGCCCCCGCCATTGCCGTTGCTGTAGTTGCCACAGATGAAGTTGTAGTTGACCGCGTAATTGTCGGTACCCGTGCAGATCGACACTCCTGCGCCGGAGCCGGTTACGTTCACGCTGCCCGCACCGGGCGTCGCCTCAACCGTGCCGTTCCTCGTGATCGAGTTGTGATGGATGCGGACGTTGTTGTCGTATCCATAGCCGTCCGCCGGTGGCGGTTCCTCTTCAAACGGGCTACCGATCCGCACGCCGCCGTGCATCGCGCTGGCGTTGCTGAAAATTCGGTTGTTGGCAATCTCGAGTTTATGCGCCCAGCCGTTGACATAGATCCCGCCACCCGCATCGCTGCCAGTAATGCTCAACCCGTCGATGCGCGAAGGGGCACACAGGAAGTTCGAGTCGGACATCTTCCAGCCAGTCGGCGTCAAGGTGGTCGCGCTCGGGACCCCGTTGTTATACGACGTCACCTTGAAATAGCTGCTTGCCGCATTCATCGGAGAAGCTGGATTGGCACTGCAGTCGCTAGCCGTCAGCGGCGTCACACCATCGAGCCCGACGCCCTTGGCAAGCACCGTTATGCCCGCGCCCTCCTCCGTTGCGAGGATGGTCGGCTCGAGAAGAATGACACCTCCGGTAATCGGCGCTTGCGTCGGCAACGGATCAACCTGCGGATTGGTCACCAGTTCGCCCGCGCCGCCTGTGTCGGCGGTCCCTCCGCTGCTGCTCGGCGCAGTCGGGTTGAGGCCGAACAGCTGATTGATGCGCGGCCGCCAGTCGTCGAGTTTCTGCGTCGGATACTTGGCCGCGTTGATCGCGACCGAAGCCGCGCCGACACCCTGCAGCCTGACCGGCTTCCACATGATGACGAGTTCAGGATAGACGCCCGCATCGACGATGATCAGGTCGCCAGGCTTCGCGGCGTCGATCGCATCCTGGATAGGATGAGGGAACCCTGCGGCATGGCCGTTCCCCGCGGGAGCGGGAGCCGCAGCCGGGCTGACCACGACCGGCGCCGCGCCGCCGATGTCGACCGTCACGGCATCCACGCTATTCGTGCCGGTGGCATTCGTGATGGCGAGTTCACCCGTGGTCGTGCCGCTGGCAACGGTCCCGGTAATAAGACCGTCCGACCACGACACGTTAGTGAGCGGCACGCCGTTCACACTGACCGTGCCCGCCGTGGCGCCAAAGCCGTAGTGGCGCTTGATCGTGCGCTGGTTGAACGGCGCGGCGGTCGCGCTCGGACCCTGGTACACCGGGTTCGGCACATCGACATCGCCCAGCGCGGTGATACGCAAGGTATGTGTGCCATCGGCTGCCGCCACCCACGGACCCACTTTGTCGCCGTCCACCCGCTTGATCCCAGGTGTGCTATCGGGGTAATCGCAATCCGGCGGGCTGTAGCCGTCCGCGAACGCCGCGACGGGCAGAACCGGCGTATCGAGATACACCGTCGCGCCCGGCATGAACGGATTGGTATAGCAAAAGTTGCTGAACGACGGATTGAAGAGCGGGTCGGTAATCATCTGGCCGTAAGTCGCCGAGCCCGGACGCGTATCCAGCACCGGACCGGGATCGTTCATGCAGGTGACGAGCATGTTCGGCGAGTAACCCGCCGGATTCGGCACATTCACCTGCCAGGTGGACGGTGTCATGCCGTTGTAGGTTCCCCACTGGTCCGAGTAGGTGCGCGAGATTTCCACGCCGTTCATGTCGCGAATCGACACCGGTGCGTAAGACGCGGCAAACTTCTCGCCGAAGTCCGGCGATGCGGCGTTGATCTCGCTAGCGGCGTCGTCAAGGATGAGCCCCGTATAGTGCGACGCGACAGGCGTATTGCTGAACACGAAGAAGTTCGCGGGCGCCGACATCTGGTCGCTCAGCGTGACTTCCTTGCGGTCGCACAGCGCCTTGGTCGCGCCAGCAAACGGCGCTACCTGGCCCGAGTTCGGGAAGAGACTCATGAAATCGGGAACGGTATGCTTCGTGCCGACGCAAGCTGGAAACTGCTGCTTCGCGCCTTTGAACCCGAGGGTTGTCGTCGGGTTGTTGGGGTTGCCCGGGTTGTAATACGCGGCCACCTGCGCCTGGTCGGGGATGATGAAGACATTCGACAGCGAGGCGAACTGCTGTGCGGCCGGCGCCACCCATGCGTCGCCGATCAGGATGTTCTTGTCCTCCTCCTTGACGACCTCGTAACCCGGCGGCGCAATCATTTCCACGACGTACTTGCCCGGCGTGAGCGCGTGGCCGGCCGAATCGGTCGTAAACGTGTAGGCGCCGTCGTACACGGCAGGCTGCACCTGATTCCACAAGTGGAAGCCGTCGTAACACCTGAACTGGTTCGATGTTCCAAGCGTGTAGGACAGGAACGGATCAGCCGGATCCTGCCCCGGACAGATCATGTTCGGTGCGCCGCCTGCCGTCGTGCCGTTCGCAAAATCGTCCCAGCTCGTCGTCCTGGTCGAATTGACGAGCGTGAGACCCACAGTGCCGTCGGCATTCGGGGTTTCGCGGTACAGATTGATCTGCACCCGCGGCACGCCCGGCTCCCACATGAACTGAACCTCGAGGCTCGGGTCGTCGAAACCGCGGGTCGACGCATACACGACCATGCCTTGAATACCGCCGTTTTCGCCGACGGCGAATGGTCGCTTGCCCCAGTCGAGCATCTGGGTCTGATTGATGAAGCCTTGCAGCCCCTCATAGAGCACCTTGCCGGAATCGACACGGCTCGTTACGTTCGGCACGCCCGGCGGCACCGCGCCGTACGCCTTGCCCGAGACAGGATCGGTCCATGCATACGACGAGTTCAGAATTCCGCCCGTCTTCGAGCACGGCTGCGTACTGTTCTGGTTGCTGCTGCCAAGCGTTCCCTGTCCGGTCGCGGCGTTATACGTGACACAGTCGACAAGACCGCCGCCGTCGACCGTCACGTTGACGCCCGTGCTGGCAAAACGCGTCCTGTCGGATTCGACGACGTACCAGTTAAACAGTGGAAACAGTTCATTGAAGATCGCGTTGCCGTCGGAATTCGTCAGCAGCGTATTCGACACAGAGCCGTCACGGAAGCGGATTCGCACCGGCACCTGGGCAACGCCCGCTTCGCCGGGGTCCCGTACACCGTTGCCGTTCGAGTCGATGAACGTGCTGGCTTCGAGCCGCGTGAACCAGCTGAATACCGGAACATTGCCCATCGAGACCGGCCCTGTCGGAACGAGATTTCCGTTCGTGTCAGGGGTCGGCTTTGCCGTGACCTGCACCGACTTGGACGCAATGATCTGGTCGAGCCATTGATCCCAGACCACCAGCATATAGTTGCCGACCGGGATATTGTTCAGCTTGAAATTGCCGTTCGGGTCGCAGGCTGCAAAGCCGATATTCAAGCCAGTTTCGCCCTGCTGATTCAAGCCGACGAAACAGGTGGTCGATGCAAGCGGCGCACGCGAGGCGGAATCCCACAATGTTTCCATGACGGGGCGCGACATGTGGAGGCTCGTGATTCGGCCGGTCACTGACGTCGTCGCGAGCGGGATCGGCCCGGTAACGGGCGGCCCCTCCGTATCGCCGTTAGGATTCGTGGGCGGCACCCCACCCACCGGCACGTGTGTTGCGATCACGTTCTGCTGCGCAATGTGCGCGGGATTCACGAAGCCGATGAACGTGTGAAATCCTGGCGGCCCGAACTCCTGGAAGTAAGGCGGTTCGCCCGATTTCGTGAACGCGTCCTGTCCGGGCGTCCCTTCGAGCGTGGACACCTGATACCAGGTCTCCCCTGCACCTTCGCGCGCCGCACCCGGGTGCGCAATCACGTCGAACCGTCCCGGCATCAAATTCTTGACCAGCGCCTGGCCCTGCAGCGCGTAATCCGCGGACGGATTGGCCGGGTCTTTCGGATCACTCGGGCAGGTGATGACTACCCCGGTTAAATCCTTGCCTGCATAGCTAGGGTGAGTCGATGGCGTGGCTGACGCGGTCGGGCTGTAGACATTTGGACAGCCTGGCGTCCCTAGCAGCGCGTTCGTCAGCGGTTGATTGAGAGTATCGTACGTCACCTGGCCGATCGGGTCGCCGCTGCGGCCGGCCACGTCCCAGATCACGATCTCAAAGCCGCCGAGGCCATGTTCATTGGCGTCGGGATCGCCGTTGGTCGGATTGCTGTCTTCGAAGATAAAGATCGACAGCTGCGCCGGCTTGAGCGGATTGGGCTCAACCTTGATCGTTGCGGTCTGATACGCGCCGTTGACAGGTGGCGGGACCGATATGCCGCTCATGGTGTGACCGCATTTTGCGTCGTTGGCAGTCGCCGAACTCGGCGTCAGGCAGTCGGGGTTGATGAGCGGATCATTGGCATAGCCGGCGATGAACGGATTCGCTGAATCGCCCGGCAGGATCGAAATGAAATACCACTTGGCAGGATCAAGCGCGACATCTCCCGGCATGGACCGTGGTTTCGCGTTCGCGACCGTGCCGCCATTCGATTGCGCGTCACCACAGCTCAGCGGTCCCGTGCAGCCGGCCGCCACGACAGGCATGTGGCTGCGGAAGAAACTGGTCGCGAGACTCGGCTGCGGTGTGCCGTTGACGACCGGCGGCGTCGTGCCGGGTGTCGGGTTATGCCAGGTCTGGTCCTCTTCGATGATCCAGCCGTAATCGTTCGGTAACGCCATCCCGTTCTGCGCATCCAGCAGATTCACCGGCAAGCCGCTGCCAGCGGGGAACACGACCGTGGCCGTCTGCGCCGCGCTCGACGTGCCCTGCGAATTGACGACGACAAACTGGAACGTGCAGGTCGCCGGCGCAGCCGAGCACGGCGTGGCAGTGAACGAGCCGTCGGAATTCACTGTGACCCACGCGGGCGCCGTGCCCGAGAGTCGCGCGGTAAGCGGGAAATTGCCGGGATCGGCAGCGCCTGCCAGCAGACCAGCGCCGCGCGGCACTTTGATGAGTGATGACACCCGGCTCGGATAGGCGCTTGCCGCCGTGTTGTCGTATACGCGTGCGCTCGCGGTCGGCGCAGCGCCCGTCGCCTCGAACGCCAGCGTGACGAGCGCGCAAGCGGTCCCCGCATTGCCGCAGTAGGAGAACGTATCGCTGCTCGGGCTGGTAGTCGGCGCGCTCGTGATCGTATAGGTGAAGGTGCCGTTCGCGTTAAGCGTCACCGTGCCGTGGGCCAGCGTGATCGCGGTCGACGTAGCGCCAGCGGCCGCCGTCACGCCCTTGATGACGACGTTGGAAACGCCGATGTCGTTGCTCAACACGTTGTTGCTGAACGTCGTGGCGTTCGGGGCCAACGTGTAATTGTCCGGATTTGCCTGCGCCGCGACCGCCGGCTTCGCACTGCTGCCGATCGTCCGGTTCAGCGCCGCGGCAAATGTGCCGGGACCCGCCGTGACAGTCGTCGCGCTAGCAATGGCCAAGTATCCCTCGAACCCGCCCGCGGTCTCATTGGCAGTCGTCAGACCCAAGGCGCGGTCGAAGAATGCGAATACCGCGTCGACGTACGATGTTGCATTCTTTGCCGGATGCACCAGCGCATCGATGGTCTTACCCGCTGGCATGTTCACTTCGTTCTGCATCTTCGGCATGCCTGGCGCGACATTGCCGTCCTCTGCGATGAGCTGCAACGGCTGACCGACAACGGACGGCACATGAGTACGCAACCCAGCGTTGACCATCCGCACCAGCACATTCCCGCTTAGCGCGTTGTAGTCACTTCCCTTGAGGTCCGGCATCGCCACGGAGGTGCCACTGGGATTGGACTGGTCATAAGACTTGCCGTTGACGAGGAAGTAGGTCGGCGCATAGTTGACCGCAGCGGGGTAGCATGGAATTTGCGCTTGCGCGACTCCGTTGACGACCGGCGCGGCCTTCTGGGATTGCGCGCATTGCTGGTCGTTCCAGCGGATCGTCTCGCTCGTGCCCGCGACAGCCGCTGCGTCCACCGCCGCATTCTGGACGGCATCGATCTCCGATAAGAGCAGAACCGCGTCCATGTCATAAGGCACATCGGCGAGCGAAGCGAGCGCTGGCCCAGCGTTCCGGTAAGCGCCCGGAAACGCCTTGCCCTCGGCATGAGGGTCGTTCGACAGATGGATCTCAGCTTCCTGGGTGCCGGCGCCCTCGACTTCGTACAACGGCGCATAGGTGACGACCAGCACGCCGTACAAACCCATCGGAGCCTGCATCGACGGATGGCTGCCCGTCTCATAGAGGTACGTGCCCGGCTTGAGATACGTTGCTTTCGCACCCGCCGCTGCGATGTTGGTATCCCAAGTGTAAGACACCGTTCCGCCCGGGGCTGCCTCCTGCGCAAACGCACGGGCACGAGCGGCTTGCTGCGGCGGAACAAATCCTGCCGAGCCAGCGGGCACCGCCGCGTTCGCTGGCCACGTCGTCGTGGTCACCGTCGGATGGACAATCGGCGCTGCATCGCGTGTCGGCTTGCCGGCGCTGCCGCCAATCTGGCCGAGAATCACCAGTGACGTTGGGGTTCCGGCAGGCAGACTGTTCGTGAGATTGATACGCAGTTTGTTGCCGACCGGCACCACAATGGTCGGCCCCGGCGCCCAGACGTTATTCGGCACCGGCGTGGTCGATCCAGCGGACTTCCGCGAGCAGACATTGGCGTTGTCCAGCGTGCCGCCCCCGAGTGCCGCACCCTGCGTCGGGTCATTCGTACAGAAGCCCCACATGGGAACGATCGCTCCGTCCGGGAGCGTCGTCGACATACGCTGCGCAGTCAGATTGACCGTCGTGACCGTTTGCGCGGACGCGAGCGATGCCAGGAGCATCGTCACGGCGCACACACACGCTGACTTCGATGTCAGTCGATCGATCAGGGATCTCATGCTTACGACTCCTTTGGCGCACTCGTGTCACTGCGACTCGTCAATCTTCGCGGCCGGCGGATCGATGATCATCATCATCATCATGCCGCCCGGGAAGACGTCGTTGGTTGTAATCTCGCGCTCGTCGTGCGAGTGCCACATGAAGGCGTAACCAGCACTGGGGTTCTGGCTCGCAAAACCCGGCGGAAGCGGAGTCGAGATGAACTGCGCACTTCCGCTCGGAATGCTTTGCAGACCGAGATAAGGCGTCCCGCCATACCACAGACCGTTGGCAACGATATTCGGATCAGGCGGCGTAACCGGGATCGGCTTGTTGTGATCCGCACACCATTCGCCGTAGTTCGGAGTGACGCCCGGGATCGCGGCCGGATTGCTCGCGTTGGTGTAGTAGCCGTTGAGGTCCGGATAGCAGGGCGCCGGGTCGCCATTGCCGGCGGTGCTCGGTCCTGCTGGCGCACCGGCATACGTGTGCCCATAGACATCCCAGTTCAGCCCCTTGCCGGTCCATTGAAACAGCGCGTCGACGGTCTGCCCCGATACCGTCGGGAACGTAAAGATCAAAGGCCCTGCAAGGCTGAGCTGATCGACTGAGGACAGCAGCAGGTTGCCGTCACGGGCAAGCACACGCGCGTGATTGCCGTGGATGTGTAGTGGATGCTGTATGCGGCCTTGACCTACCGCACGGATCAGCATGGTTTCGCCGGGATGCAAGTGCGGATTGCCGTTGTACGGTTGATTCGGATAAGCGGACGAGTACGGGCCATCCATGTCGTCCGGCATCGAGCGGCCGTTAATCAGAAAATAGTTCGGGTGGTACGGTTCGGTTTGCACGGCGATCGGCGCGCACGTCGCCGTTGGAGTGACAGCGACTCGCGCATCGCAGTCCGTCACCTGCTGGAGCGCCGCGAGGTGAATGTTTGAGTCCATCTCCATGAGCTGGAACAGATATTCCCGGTCGTAACAGGTTTGCGGATGGTCGTAGGCCGCCGTGGAGAGCCGGTAGTCGGCCTGGGATCCAAGCGCGCTTGGCGTCTGACAGACCGCGGGTGGTGTCTTCGGCAAGACGATGACGACGCCGTAGAGCCCCATCTCGATCTGCAACTCAGGTTGCGTGCCACTGTGGTAGACGTACGTGCCCGGCTTCGTCGCCGTGAACGAATACGTTACCGTGGTCCCACGCGTAGCCTCGCGCGCAAGAACACCTGCTACGCCGTTGGTCGTCGACACCTTGAAGCCTGGGAAGATGATCGACGTATTGCCGGCGGCCACCGGCAATTCATTCGTGAGGTTGACCGTCACCGTGTCGCCTTCGGTGACAATCAGCGTGGGACCGGGCAACTGCATGACCGCACACGTGCTGATGGCAGTCAGCGCCGCGGGCGCGTAACCTGCGGGCGCCGCGGCAGCGGTCAGCCCAACCGCGCTTCCGGCCTTGCCGCAGCCGAAGCCCCACGTATAGATCGATGCGCCATCCGGCTGCGAAGTCGACCCAGCGCTCGCGACCAGATTGAATGTCGGGGTTTTTGCGCCACCCGTGATTCCCGGCACAGCCGCGCGCGCCAGTCCGCAACACAAGCTCGTGACGACAGCCAGAATCAGCAGCATCGACATCGACCGGACGACGACCCCACCGCAGGTCTTGAATGAGTACATGACGGGCCGCTCCTATAAGACCCGGATCTCAGTCATCATTCCGCCGAAATTCTCGGCGTCGTTCGACAGGTGATCGAGCTGTGTGGTGTAGAGGAAGTACGTACCCTGTGGAATGTTCGTCACGTCGAGGATCACGTCGGCGGATTCGCCGCCGCCTATGGTCAGCGAGTTCGTCGTGTAGTACATGTTTGCGCCGGCCATGTCGCGTAACAGGCGCGCATGAAAGCCGATGACGAGCATCGGCACGCCTTCGGTCGCAAGCGTGTGATACTCGGTGACGCTCAGGTTGGACACACGCAGCAGCGCACGCGTCTGTCCCGCAGTCTTGTTGATTGTGATGAGGGTCGGCATCGGTTGCGACACACGCGATACGCCATCTGAATCGAGTGTCGTAATAGCCCCGCTTGCGGTCGGGTTCGTCGCAGTGGTTGGTAGTTGCGCATAGCCTGGCACGCCGATCGTATCCGGATAGCTGCGACCGCTCAGCAAGAAATACTTGTCCTTCATATCCGCAAACGGTTCGGGATTGAAGGTCATGCCTATGAAGTGGAAGTTCGGATCAAAGCCCATCATCTGGATCGGATACTCGACATCGTAGCGAGTCGAACCGTCGCCGTCGTTATAGGCGTACAGCGCGCCCGGAGCCTGCACTGCACCTGTATCCTTGCGCGGCAGCGGCGTTGAACACAGAACGTCTTTCCGGCAGTCTTCAGGCGGGAACGATGCATTCAGATAGTGCGCATTCGACGCAGTGCTGATCGGCTGCATCGGGTATTCATAGTCGTGTAACGCGGTATAGAGATTCGCGCCCGGCTTCAGGCGGTTCTGACGGGGACGCACGTAGAGTTGGCCTTCCATGCCCATTTGCAGATGCTCAGGCGGCGTGATATGGCAATGCCAGAAATAGGTTCCTGCGTCGGGTGCGGTGTAATAGTAGGTGAAGCTGCCCGCAATATTGATGGCCACCGATGCATCGGGTACGCCGTCAAAGAAAGACGACGCATTTGGATAGCCGTGGAAATGCACCGTGTGCTGCTCGAACAGGTCCGGGCGCATGATCATGCCGACGTTCGATAGCGTGAGGTAAAACTCGTCGTCCTCGTCTAGCGCCATCGTAGGCGCGGGCGCCTGGCCCGCGAGCACGCCGTTGTTCATCATCAAGGCGGGCTCCTTGATGGCAGCGTTATTGGGCGCAATGCCATCGCCCGGGAAAGTCGCGCCTACGAACGTGCTGTTGAATACCGACGCAGGCTGGGTACCTGGCAGACCCATCGAAATATCCGAAAGGCCCGAGAGCGGGCCGAACGCAAACAGATAGATTTGCTGACCATCGGCCATCGTTGCGTAACCGTCGCCGCCCGAGATGTGCTGGCATTTGATCTGGGGATTCGCGTTCGCTGCGGTGGGTCGTGCCGGGTCGCCCTGCACCATCGAGTCGACTTTGCCGTCGAGCGATTTGTGCAGCGTGGTGCCGTTCGGACACTGCACGCGGAATGACTGCGCGAACGCCGGTATCGAGACGACGAGAAAGAAAAACGCGGGCAGCACGATACGAAACAAGCGAGTACCAAACATAGATCCCTCCGCGAACGGACGAACTGCCTGCGCAACATACGCTGGCATCCAGCACCGGTCCTTCAGATATCCACGCTTGGCCCGCCTGCTCGCGTGTGCACGAGCGGCGATATGTTCTGCTTACGTTCGACATGTCTACATCTGCGCACGACCTTCGAAAGTCGCCATGCGGTGGATGATGCTGTCTACGAGCTGTAATTTCTGAAATCAAACTGCCGGGCCAGTGTCTCGGAAATGAAAGCACGCGTCATTGGAGAGAGACCCGCAAACCACAGTAGGAGATGTCCGCCTCGGTGCCTGCGCGACCCGATTCGCAAAATGCGAAAAAACGGTCGGTGCGTGGAATCGGGTGATTTCAAAATGGGGAAAACACCCAGATTGAAAATCACTCAATCTGGATCATCATTCTGGCCAGCCAGTACGCCGCAGCAGACCTGACAGCTCCTGCGCAGCGGGGTTATCGGCCAGTTCGAGGAACCCCGAAAAAGCGGGCCGATTTAGTCTTGCGCGGAGGCGCGTAAAAATGATCCGCTTAGTCTCCCGCTTCCTAGGCCTCTTAGGAACCCACTTAAGGGCGCCAATATGAGATTCCTGACTTCAGGCGTGCTCGCGTTCCTGCTGATAAGCCGCCTTGCATATGCAGCGGACGCATCGAGCGCTGAGGCGCTGTATCGCAACGGCATCCTGCCGTCGGGCGCCCCGCTTGTCGGACAGCGCCTCGCAGGCGCATCAGTCAAAGGCGCCGATGCAGCGTGCGTCAATTGCCATCGTCGCAGCGGTTTCGGCACCGCAGAAGGGCAAATCATCGTCCCGCCCATCACCGGACACTATCTGTTCCGCCCAGCAAGCAGTGCGAACGACGATATGGACTACCGGTACATGCCGGGATACGTCAATCTCAAACGCCAGCCGTACATCGATCAGACGCTGGCGGAAGCCATCCGTCATGGGACGGGCCGGGACGGCCGCCCCCTCAACGAATTGATGCCGCGCTTCGATATCGACGACAACACGATGACCCAGTTGATCGACTATCTGCGCGGACTGTCGAGCACCCTTTCGCCCGGCGTCACCGAGGACACGCTTCACTTCGCTACGATTACCACTCCGGATTCGGACCGCACGAGCCGCGACGGAATGCTAGCGGTAATTCGACAGTTTTTTTCCGACCAGAACGAATTTCTGCGAGGCGGCGTCAAGCCGATGCAAAGCGACCGCAACGTGTTCTACCGGGTGAAGCGTCGCTGGCAACTGCACGTGTGGGAACTGAGTGGACCACCGGAGACATGGGAGCGTCAGCTCCATGAGCATCTCGCCACCGAGCCGGTGTTCGCCGTCATCTCAGGCATCGGCGGCAACACATGGGCGCCAGTGCATCGATTCTGCGAATCCGAGGCACTGCCCTGTCTGTTTCCGAATGTCGACGTCCCCGTTATCGCCGAGCACGACTTCTACAACGTCTACTTTTCCAAGGGTGTCCTGCTTGAGGCCGAGCTGATCTCGGCGCGTCTGGCGCTCCCGCAGAGCGCGGCACTGGCGCACGGGAAATCGGCCACCGACCGAAGGGTGATTCAAGTCTTTCAGCGAGGCGATGCTGGCGAAGAGGCGGCCGCGCATCTTGCGGCCCAACTTGCGGCAGCCGGTAAACCGCCGCCGCTCGACCGGCCACTCGACAGCGACGCCGCGCCAGGCGCGATCAACCGGGCATTGACTGGAATCAAAGAGGACGATGTGCTGATCCTGTGGCTGCGGCCGGGCGCACTTGCTGCATTACCCGCCTCTGCGCCCTTGGCTACCGTCTACGTGTCCGGATTGATGGGCGGCCTTGAGCATGCGCCGCTACCATCGGCCTGGCGCGAATCGACGTTAGTCACCTATCCGTTCGATCTTCCTGTGCTGAGACGGGTCGCAATAAATTTTCCGCTCGCCTGGTTCAATATACGGCACGTACCGATACTGGATGAACGCGTGGAAGCAAACACGTATCTGGCATGCCAGATACTGGCGGATACGTTGTCCGGCATGCTCGATCTGTTTCATCGCGACTATCTGGTCGAACAGCTCGAAAATATGCTGAGTCGACGGCTGGTGAACGGTTATTTCCCTCGCTTGAGCCTCGCGCCAACGCAGCGCTTCGCGTCAAAAGGTGGCTATTTCATCAAGCTTTCCGGGAGTACGTCCGATGCGGTTTCGCCGCAAGGCAGTTGGGTCGTTCCCTAGCACCATTGCGTCCGTGTGACGTGAAAATCGCATAGCGGACCGGTTCACCCCGGTGTGCCCAGACGTGTAGCCGATTGTCTCGACAACCGCTCTGAGCCGACCCGAGCGCCGTTCGCAACAGCCACATCCTGGCCTGGATGTTGTGGGAGCGGGCCTCGTTCGCGAAGGACTGGTGCTGAACGCATTGACGTCGATTGTCCCTTGTCCTGATCGTGACTGAAAACCTTAAGCGGACGCTCGCGCCGGCCGCAATCGATTGACCGCGAACGTCGGCTCAGGCCGATGAAGGAGCGTTCGTCTTTGACAATCGGATGGCCGCTTACGGGGGCGGAGCCGACGCCTGAACGTCCGACCGACGACGCATGTGAACGGCGGTTAGTGGCCGATACTGTTGAAAAAGTCGCTGCATGGTTTTTGCAATCGGCAAGCGAAAAAATCGACCTCTCAGATCGACCTACAAGCCGCTCGCGAGCGTCGGTCAAGGGTAAGAAGACCCCTGAAGTGCGACGCGTGTCGCCGTCCGCCGGACGTAAATCGGCAACGTAGTGGATGGCAAAGCTCTTCTCTGCCTTGTCACATTCAACAACCTGAACATCGGAGATTGAAGGCGTGACCTGCTGTACGACCAGCAGTTGCCTACCTGGACGTGCGCGACCGGTAACGGTCGGGTTCGAAGCTCCGGGGACAACGTACCCACCCTATGGGCGATTCACCCGGGCGACCGGGCAGGGATCGACACTGCCAGCAGCCGTGCGGTGTGGGGGCCAGGCAAGTTCCGCATGCACAACGTACGTGAACTGTCGATGGAATCCTCGTTATCTTCGAAGAGCCAAAGCTGCTGAGAGGCTCTGACCAAAATGGTAAATGGCCGGTTGCACCTTTTTCAAGTGGGTGCACGTCGTCACGAGGCCATCGGGGAATAAACAGGTGCTAAACGGACAGGCCCGGAAGTGCTCGGGTCGGCAGGGATGGGAACGCGGGAACCCCGATTTCTCGCCCTCGCTCTGGTTCAATGGAGCGGTGGCAGGTGGACCGTGAGGAACACTGTTGGGGAAGCGGGAGTGAGAACGCGCAAGAAGCGAAGGGTTGCCTGTAACGGGTGACATAGGGGTTCGAGATTTGCCCCGACCTGAAAGGGTGCTGACGTGCGCGTGGTGCGGCTGTCGTCGTCTTTGGGCGCCAGTCTCGGCGTGTTCGTCGTGGCGTGGCTTTGGGCGTGCAAGGACGAGGGCAGCAGGCACGACTACGCGAAGCCAGACTGATCGGCGTTGGGTGAAGGCCTATACGCGCCCTGTACTGTTCGCCAGATGGGCGGCTTGGAATGTTTCGTCCGCAAAAATAAGCTAGGATTTGCAGTAACTGGTCATGTCGGTGCTGTGGGAGCACGATGGCATAGCGTTGAGGGCGGTCGCCGAGCGAGTGTTCCTGGACTCCGCCACGCTTACCCCACTTCTTAAACGTCTGGAAGCGGCCGGGCGCTTCACGCGAATCCACTGACGAACGGCAGGTGCTGATTACCCGGGACGAAGATGGGAGAGCGCTCAAAGCAGCGGCCGCAATCATTTCGACGACTGCCCTGAGAGCTACCGGCATCAACCGTCAGTCATTTTAACAATTGCGGGCTGATCTGATTCGATTACGCCGTAGCCTTGACATCGCCATCTGATGTCGTGCACTGACGAGCAATGTCGTCTGCTTCGAGGGAATGAAGGGCGCAGACTTAACTTGCCGCTCCAACGTTGCCTAATAACGGAGTCACCATGAATACAAAGAGTCCGCCTACCGATTCCCGCCCACGCAGGACTGTTCCGAGCGGATCGTCCTCATCGACCCTCACTTATCACCGAGCGGAAGTTAAAGGTGTCGGCGTCTTCTATCGAGAGGCGGGGCCCAAAGACGCACCAACCATCGTGCTTCTTCACGGGTTTCCGTCGTCGTCGCGGATGTTTGATAGCCTCATTCCGCTGCTCGCGACACACTACCACCTTATCGCACCGGACTATCCTGGCTTCGGCCACAGCGACGCACCGCCGCCTTCGCAGTTCGCCTACACGTTCGATCACCTCGCCGAGACGATCGATGGCCTACTCGAACAGCTTCGCATCGACCGTTACAGCTTTTATCTGCAGGACTACGGTGGTCCGATCGGATTCCGAATCATGCTGGCACATCCCGAGCGTCTTGAAGCGCTAGTGATCCAGAACGCCAATAGCCACGAGGAAAGTCTCGGGCAAAAGTGGACGGCCATCAAGGAGTACTGGGCGGATCCTGCCGCGCGTCCAGAGGTGTTCACCGCGTTCACATCGTTCGAAAGTACAAAATATCGTCACGACGGTGAGAGCCCGAACCCCGAACGCTACAGCCCGGACACCTGGACGGACGAGTACGCGTTTCTCAATCGTCCGGGCCAGTCTGACATCCAGGCCGCGCTGCTTTATGACTACCGTACGAACGTGGTGGCCTATGGAGCTTGGCGAGAATGGATGAAAACGCAACAGCCTCCCGCGCTCATCCTGTGGGGACGCTACGACAGATCCTTCATTGCGGCCGGAGCTGCTGCCTACCAGCGTGATTTGCCAAATGCGCAAGTCCATCTGCTCGACGCAGGCCACTTTGCACTTGATGAAAAAGTGGATGACATAGCGGCACTGATGAACGAGTTTCTCGACGCGTTCTATCTGCGACAAGCGGATGAATGACCATCGACTCCGGGCATTGATCGGGCACGCCAGCACCGGCGATTGGTTGCTGACTGACTAACCGCGGGGAGTCGGCGCGGATGACGCGTAGGTGCTGCGCAAGAGCTCGCGCGCTTCCTTCGTCTCCGGGCCGTAATCGGCCAAAGTGCGATCGATCAAGACGACCGTAGCCGCCGTCTGCGTGAACTCGTCGTTGAGTCGGTCGAAAGAAACTTTTGACGAGGCGATGAGGAGACCAAGGACGAGAGCAGCGAGCGTCGCCATCAGGCCAGCCCCCAGCTTCACGATAGCCGTCGAATCCTCGCTCAGGTGATGGTCGGGAAGGAATGTACGAAGACCCAGGCCGAGCAATCCGCATCCGAAGACACACACAAGCACGATCAAGGCGACTACCAATGAGCTCATGACTGACCTCTGCGGTTTGACTCGAAGTCGCACCCGCCCTAACAGAACTGACGACTCATGTTCGAGTGCTGGGATGGTACACCTACGCCGCAGTGCCCGACCAAGGGTATGGCTTTCGCGCCGAAGCGATATCTCGTTGTCGGGCGGATTGTGAGCGTCCGCAATCGGGAAGTTTCGATCGTCATCTCGAACGGCCGAAAGTGGCCGACGGACTCACGCGATCCGCATGTGCAGCACGAGCCCGGCGGTCGGCACCGCGCGACCCCAAAAGCGGACAGTCTGGCGAGACCCGCTACAAACTTTTCAGAAGATTGTCGATTTTCGATCATCAGCTTCGTCGTCAGGGTATTCACACCCAAAGGATCGCCGCGGTATCCCGGCAACGGCAGCTTATGACGGTACAACGGTCATCGTTCCTATCTCGACGTTCGAAGGTGCGGCTGCGATAGTCGGGCGACCCCGCGCTTCAACCAGACCACCCCGCCCGCCTGTAATCGCTCGGCGACATTCCGGACACCCGCTTGAACGCGCTGCTGAATGCGCTTTCGGATGCGTAACCCAACCTTGCCGCGAGAACGGCAATCCGTATTTTCTCGTCGATTAACGCCTGCTTTGCCATACGCATGCGCCACTGCGTGAGCCACGTGAGCGGAGCCATGCCCGCGACAGACCTGAAATGCACGCAGAACGCCGTGCGCGACATTGCCGATGCGGTCGCAAGCTCGTCCAGCCGCCACGCCCGGCCGGGATCGCCATGCATCAGCCGTAGCGCGGGCGCAAGCCGCCTGTCGCCGATGGCGCGCAGCCAGCCGTTGGGGATTTCCGTGCCGGTGTCGAGATGGACGCGCAGCATTTCGACGAACATCAGTTGTGCAAGGTATGTTGAAGCAAGGCCGCTGCCCGGCAAACCCGACGCGAATTCCTTGACGAGCCGGGCAAGCAGCCATCGAAGGACGTCCGCCTGCTCGCAGTCCGCACGGATGTGTATCAGCGATGGCAGGACGTCGACCAGCAACGCGTCGTTTGAGGGCGCGAGCCTGACGTGTCCTCCGATCTGCGTGCAACCGTTGCCGTCGCCAATCGTCGCGGTCCGGGTCCTGTCGCCGGAGAAAAGGGTGGCCGCGTCGACCGGTTCCGCGTCCGGGTGGCTTGCGAGGACAAACGAGCGTTCGCCGGTTAGCAGAAAGACGTCGCCTTCGCCGACCGCGACCGGCTCCGCCTGCGCGTCGATGCAAAGCCAGCAACTGCCCTTGACCAGCGCGAAGAACTTGATCTTTTTCGGCTGCGGAAAGCGGATCGCCCATGTGCCGCCGGCAGAGAAGCCGCCTGCCACGACGGGCTGGGCGCCGAGCAGCCGAAGGATATCCGAAAGTGGATCGCCCTCGATTTCTGAACTCATGCGACAGTATTCCGAACTTTTGATTATTCATCGTACCGGAATTTGAGCCCACACTGCGTACATCGTTGTTTGTCCAGGGAAACGCCATGATGACGCTACAAAAGCCACTCGGTTCGGGTTTCGGAGCTGCCACCACTGCCGACGAGGTCATCGCCGGCATCGATCTTACCGGCATGACGGCGATCGTGACCGGGGGCTACTCCGGCCTCGGGCGCGAAACCGCGCGGGTTTTGCGCGCCGCCGGCGCACGCGTGGTCGTCCCCGCGCGCGACCTGCGCCGCGCCAGCGAGGCACTGGCCGCCATCGACGTGGAAATCGCGCAGATGGATCTGCTCGATCCGGCTTCAATCGACGCCTTTGCGGCGTCGTTTCTCGAATCGACACCGGCGCTGCACATGCTGGTCAACAGCGCCGCGATCATGGCCGTGCCGGAATTGATGCGCGACGCGCGAGGCTACGAGTATCAGTTCGCGACCAACCACCTCGGCCACTTTCAACTCACGATGCGGCTCTTGCCTGCGCTGCGCAAGGCGGGAGACGCTCGCGTGGTGTCGGTTTCGTCGATTGGCCACCGCTATTCGCCGGTGATTTCCGACGACCCGCATTTCGAGCGTCGCCCGTACACACCGTGGGCAGGGTATGGACAATCGAAGACGGCCAACATCCTCTTTGCCGCTGCGCTCGACCAGCGCGAAAAGGCCCACGGGATCCACGCGTTTTCGCTGCATCCGGGCGCCATTGTCGATACCGGGCTGGGGAAATACGTGACGCGCGAGCAGCTGATCACCGCAGGTGTCCTCGATGAACAAGGCAAGCCGGTGCGCGATCCGGCAAGGCAACTCAAGACCATCGGGCAGGGAGCAGCCACCCAGGTCTGGTGTGCAACGAGTCCACAATTGAATGGTATGGGCGGCGTGTATTGCGAAAATGTCGACATTGCCCCGGTGATGATGCAGGAACCGGAGAACATGGATATGGCGGATGCCATGAGGCTTACGGGCGTAGTGCCCTATGCGATCGACTCTGCATTCGCCGATGACCTTTGGGGGCTCAGCCAGCGACTTCTCAACTTCTAGTGAAGCCGCTACTTGCCGGATTTCGACTCTTCGGTTTTTTGATGCGACAGGCGCATCATGGCTGGCTGCGGTCCGTTAATTTTGCCAGCCATTCACGATAGGCCGCCTGAGTTTGACCCGTAGGGCGAGACGAACGGCAAGCTACTGCAGATTTTTCGAGAGCTGCCCGCGCAAGGTATCTGCCATCTTATGCAAGATGTCTGGCAAAAGAACCTGCGCCTCAAGTGGGCCCACCACGGAATACCCTGATCCCGATTCGCCGTCGATGACGATCAAGACTGCGCAGCGCGCGCGTGTCATGTCTCGCACATGGTTGCATGCGGTGTCGAACAGCCCGGCCGACTCCCCGGCTGGTATGACCGTTGGCTCGAAGTCTGATGTCATTGTGCCCTCGCAAAATGTTTGATCAATCCATAGGACGAAGCGCCATTCGCAGAGAAGTGTATCTCGCCCAATGCGGGCGAATAGAAGGCGCCGCCGATGAAGCGCGCAGATTGGGTGATGTGGGCAATAGACGTTCTCGCTGCTCGAGCGAGGGGGCGCAGCAGGTCGGCAACGCGAGTTCAGCAAGGCCGAGTTCGTTACGGGTTATCCGATGCCTGCCATCGGCCACAGGAACGTGACGGTGCCTCTCGGGCAACGATAGTTCAAGGGATGGAATGACAGGCGCAAGGCCTGTCAGATATGGATTGCTACGGGTGCTCAAAAAATGCACCGCGGGGCATTGAAGGCAAACTTAAGATCGGGGAGAACCTGATGCACCGTGACCTGGGACACGTTGCTGGGACACTCAGCGCGAAAAAAAGCCGGCGCGAAGCCGGCTTGAAAGGATCTAGCGTCCGAGTGAGCTAGAACCTGAGAGATCTGCACTATATGCGGAATAGCTTAAGAAGCGCTTAAGTCCGGCACGAGTTGCCAAGAGCCAGAGGCTCGACCAGCACGTGCCGCGTAGTGCAATCAATGGCCGCCGCTGGCGTTATGGCGAACCGCCGTGTGGATGACCGCCAGCGCCTCTGCTGGGCGATTGAGCAGGAGCAACGATTCAGCGATGCACAGACTGGAGTGCAATGCCGTTAGGTCGTAATTTGCGACCATCAGACGGACTTCCATGATCGTTTGCCGAATCTCCGCAGAAAGTTGTTCGGGATCACCTGCAAGCGCGGGCGAGCGCAAGGCCAGTCCGTCTACCACGAACAGCAGATCATCGGCAGTCAGCGGAATATCAGACGTGAGCACGGAGGAGCTTCGGCGGTGATAGATTCTTTTAGTTTAGACGGCCGCAGGGTGGTTACACAGCCGACAGCGCTGAAAGATGTGGGCCGCACAAAGCAGGCGCAAAAAAAGCGCCCGAGGTGGGGCGCTATAAAAATGCCTCAACCCGGTTTCCGAGGCGAGAGGAGGCGAACCGATGCTACCCTTAGTCCGTCCCAACCTGCTTTTAGGGAAGATATGGATTGCTACCATTGCTGCAGCAAATCTGTAGCACACGAAACATCCCCCCTTTGAGCATCAGCCGACTGTTTCGCAGTTCATTTGGCGCGGGACAGATTCGGGGAGTACGGTTTCAGTTGCGTGTGCATGGAGGAACGAATCATGACGGGTAGTCAAATGAACGAGAAAACACCCTGGTTCCTT
Source organism: Paraburkholderia sp. GAS32 (assembly GCF_050434225.1). Classification (NCBI taxonomy): domain Bacteria; kingdom Pseudomonadati; phylum Pseudomonadota; class Betaproteobacteria; order Burkholderiales; family Burkholderiaceae; genus Paraburkholderia; species Paraburkholderia sp. GAS32. The sequence continues at coordinate 52,222 of NZ_JBNPVS010000046.1, forward strand.
TCTACGATCAAGCCTGTCCGCAAGGGCTATTATGAGAGTCACTGGTTGATCGGATCGCAGGACAGGGAGGCATTCTGCCTCCCGTATTGTCTGAGGACGTTACTGCGACCTCTTGGAAGCCACCGCGTTGTCTGTCGCCCGCAGCTCAGCGTTGGCTGTAACCAGTAGCCTCGCGTCGTGGTCACGCAGTGCTGCATCCAGCATGTCGAAAACCTCGTTCAACTCCCGCTGCCCTGCCTTCGTTGCCTTGCCGGTTTCCAAAATCGCTTCCGCTTCCTTTTTCAGACGCTTTGTCAGCTTCGCGGCGAAACGACTGTCAAGCGTCCCGTCATGAAGGAACTCGTTGATCCGCATTGTCAATGCTGCCAGCGTCCCCTCGGTTGTCTCTGTCGCATTGCCGACCTCGTCGGACGCAGATTTCTTGCTCATCAGCTTTTTCCCCCAGTGAGTCACTCGCACCGGGCAGACGCGAAGCGTCTGCGCCGTGCTCGGATGATGACAGAATTCTAGCTCGGTGTACCACCGCCTGACGGCATGGGAATACGTATGCAATTTGCTGATTTTTGGCGGACCGTTCGCGACCCGCTACAGCCGATCGAACCGTTCGGACCGCTGACCGCTTTCGAGTAACGAACAGTCCTTCTTCGAGCTTTGGGTTGGCCGGATCGCATCTAAAAGCCACTCGGCGGACATCTATATTTCAGACCGACTCCGATGAATTGCCCTACGTAATGATTTCCTAACAGACACAGCACGTCCTTTCGGGGGACAGCTAACGTGCACACCAGATTACACATCACGAGAGTTCGACCATACGAAGCTTTTCAGCTCATAAACTTCCTTGCGAGGCAACGCCGGCCCTTAAAAGGCCGGCGCACTTCATAGGATCAATTCGAACCGGCGTACTTCAGAGTCCAGCTGAACGTACGATCACTTCCCGCGTTGAGTGCGAAGGGGCGCGTCGTACAGGCAAAGTTCGAATGCAGCTGCCCGATCGGAGTGGTCGACAACGGATTGGTTACCCCGGCCGCCATTTCGAAGTTAGACAGGACGCAACCGTCAAAACCCGTCGTGCCATAGCTGGTCGCATTACTATTGGCGTACTTAACCGAGAAACCATCGCTATTCATGGTGTTCTGGAAATCCGCAAAGGACGTGAAGTCCGTCTCGACCGCGATGGCGCCGGTCAACGTCCCGGAACTCAGCGTATCGGTTCGCGTCAGTGTGCCTTGACCAAACGTTAGAACCGTGTGGACTTGCAAGTCGATATCCGTGGCATAGGTTGCATTCTTAACGGCCTGCCGGAACTTGGTCGTGTCGAAAGAGACGACCACCTGCCCGTTGTTTTCCTGAACACTCAGGTTCTTATAATACGTGACCGGAATGTAGGTTTTCCCATTATAGGAAACTTGCGGAATCAGCAACGCATAGCCCAGATCCGTTGTGCCATAAATCAGGTTGTCGGAGAACGGCGTCGGGTAATAGGGCGTGTACGAATTGTAGTCGGGTGCCTGGCTCAGATTCAGATTGATGACCCGCTTGCCGTCGCGCACGGTGATGAGCGCGGCGCTATATGGATGCGCGGTATCGGTGGGCAAGTTGTACCAGGTGAGCGTGTAATGCGGCTTTGTATTCAGCCACGCTTGCAGGTCGGAATCGGACATCGGCGCTTTGCCGTTGAAACCGAGCTTGTCCCACCACGCGTTCACATACATGTACTGGTGCAGCAGGCTGAAGTTCTCGCCCATCACGCGGGGCTTGCCGCGATACGCGTCGGTGCCGCGGCCCTTGACCCACATGTTCACGGACGGAGTCGGCAAGGTCGGGTCGTACCAGAACGTGTCGAAACGATAGGCCGCCTTGTAGATGAACGAATAGGCCACCTCCATCTCCTGAGCGGACAGTACGCCAGCATTTGCCGCAGCAGTCAGGATTTCCATAAAGGCTGAGTCTCCGTACGGCCCGATGGACCTGCCATAGTTGAAACCCTGGCCGTCTGCGTTGAGCTGCGGAAGAATGAGATCGACTGACTTGCGCAGATAGGATTTCAATTCGGGCGTGAGATTGGCCTCATTGCCCATTTCGAACGTTCGCTCAACGACTTCGCCAATTAGCAACGTGCTGTACCGATCGAAGCGCGCCTGATCATAATAGGTCGTATGGGTGCTCGAGGCCTCGTCGGAAAAGCCGCCGGACGAGTCCTTTCTAATGTGATTCGTGAGCGTGTACAGCAGCGCGTCGCGCGCGCCCATCGATGCCACAGCCGGGTCGGTGGCGGAAAAGAAAGTCGGATTGCTCCATCCGAGTTTCTGTCTCAGCCCTGCGATACCGTAAGAGACGGCATAGTAATTCTGCGCCGTATTGAGCGATGCAACGTCGACCGGTACACCTGTGGCGGGGCACGTGTTCTTCGTGCCGCTCGCATCCGCGCCGAACATGTCGCAGAAGGTCAGGCGATTTTGCAGCGTAGCCAGCATTGCGTCACTGAAGACTTCGTTGAGCATGCCGTGCGCTTTGAAATTATTGAGCGCAACGAGGTAGTAGTACTCGCCCCAGGATGTATTTGCGTACGTGTAGTTGGCGCCGCTCGTCTGCGCCATCATGGCGGTCGTTATTTTCTGATACGTCGCGAGGTAATCCGCGTATTTCGGATCCCCTTTCGCTTTCATATCGATCAGTATGTACGACAGGCCGAGCGCCAGTTTGCCAGGCAGAAATTTATCGCCCGTATTGGTATCGAGCACATGGACCGGGCTGCCGTCGCCCAGATCCATCACCACTTGTGTGAAATCAGGCGCTTTCTTGATGAGATCAAAGAGCGCTCTCATCTGCCCCATCATGGTTATGGACACGCCTGCTCCTGACGGGACGCTCGTATCCGTCGCTCCATAAACTATTCCGTGAAGAGACACGGTGGACGCAGAAGAAACTGGATTTTTCGGACCATCATCCAAGCCGCCTCCGCAGGCACTGACGAGAAGGAACGTCAGTGTACTGGCCGCAAAAATAACGGATGATTTTCTTGACGAATGCATTTTTGTCTCCTGATTGTAAGTGGATCGATGCTGAAACTAGCAACTTCACAAGCGTGTCCGGCTGTTCGTTAGGCACGGCTCGACGGAAGCCAGTAAAAACCCTACGAAAAATCCGCTCGCCGTCGTTTCAATCTGTTCGCGCCGACACGACCGACCCGTGCCCCGCCAGTCCGCCTAATCTCCGCGCCGTCTCGATCTGCCGAGGCCGCTGCGCATGGGAACGAAAACGATTAACCAGACTTCGTGGCTAGATGGTCCCACCACCGGATCACAGTGCGCAAGACTAGGTAAACTAAGGACTAGACAGAGAGTAACAAAACTTCTATTCTAGAAAAACGTTTTCCTAACTGGACGTGCTCGTGACGTAACACACCTGCTGCGGCGCGCGTAGCGACCCTCGGCGCTCCCCGCCCTCAATGACACATAGCGCGACGCGACGAGCGCCGCCGCGCAACGGAGACTCACATGCAAACCGCCGTCATCAGACCCGCCCGCACCGCCGCCAGCCGTTACCGCTGGACGGTCTGCGCGCTGCTTTTCTTCGCCACCGTAATCAACTACATGGACCGTCAGATTCTCGGTCTGCTCGCGCCAGTGCTGCAGCACGACATTGGCTGGACCCAGGTGCAGTACGGCCGCATCGTGATCGCATTCTCGGCGTTCTACGCGGTCGGCCTTCTGTGCTTCGGCCGGATCGTCGACTGGCTGGGCACGCGCATTTCATACGCGCTTGCAATGCTGATCTGGAGCGCGGCTGCGGTGTTGCATGCGGCGGTCGGCTCGGTGGCCGGCTTTGCCATAGTGCGTGCGCTGCTCGGCATCGGCGAGGGCGGTAACTTCCCGGCCGCCAGCAAGACGACGGCCGAATGGTTCCCGCGGCGCGAGCGTGCGCTTGCGACCGGCATCTTCAACTCTGGCGCGAATATCGGCGCAGTGTTCGCGCCCGCAATCATCCCGCCGCTTGCGCTGGCGTTCGGCTGGCGTGCGGCGTTCGTGATCATCGGGGCGGTGGGCCTCGTCTGGCTGGTCGTATGGCTCGCGCTCTACCGGTCCGCAGACACGAGTTCGGTAGAGGATGGACAGGACGAAGTCGAGGTGCTCGATGCCGTCAACGTGAACGCCCGCGCGCCGGGCTGGGGCGCGTTGATCAGAAAGCGCGAGACGTGGGCGTTCCTGATCGGCAAGTTCCTGACTGACCCGGTGTGGTGGTTCTATCTGTTCTGGCTACCGAAGTGGCTTAACGAGTCGCGCGGCATGGACATGCAGCACATCGGCCTGCCGCTCGTCTGCATCTATGCGATGACGACCGTCGGCAGCATCGGCGGCGGCTGGCTCTCTTCGGCGCTCTTGCGTTCCGGATGGAGCGTGAACGCCGCGCGCAAGACGGCGATGCTGATCTGCGCGTGCTGCGTGCTGCCGATCGCGTTCGTCTCACAAGTCCATAATCTTTGGGGTGCCGTCGCGATCGTCGGACTGGCCGCAGCCGCACATCAAGGCTGGTCCGCGAATCTTTTCACCACGGCGTCCGATCTCTTTCCGAAGCGCGCGCTGGGCGCGGTTGTGGGGATCGGCGGGATGGCGGGCTCGATCGGCGCGGTGCTGTTCTCGGAAGTGATCGGACAGGTCCTGCAACGCACGGGCCACTACTGGGTACTGTTCGCGATCGGCGCGCTCGCCTATCTCGTCGCGCTTGCCGTCATGCAGATGCTGACGCCGCGCATGACCCCCGCGAAGCTCGACGCGTGAAAGCACGAGGCGCGTCAGCCGCGGGCCGCTGTCGACTCACGGACGATGAGCCTCGGCTCGAACGTCGAATGCCCAGCCTCCGCATGGCCCGCGAGCGCGTCGATGAGCTTTTGCATCGCGAGCTCGCCCATCTTCTCGCTCTGAATATCGACGGTCGTGAGCGCGGGCGCTGCGTACTCGCCATACGGGACGTTGTCGACGCCAGTCACCGAGAGCTCCTGCGGCACCTTGATGCCGAGCGACGCCGCCTCTTTCATGAAGCCGAGCGCGATCAGGTCGTTGTAGCAGATCACCGCCTGCGGCCTGCGCGGACCGAGCATCACGCGCGAGCACGCGTCCTCGCCTGCATGCGCCGTCGGCGCGTGAGCGTCGTACACGTCGAGCGTGAGGCCGGCTTCCTCCAGACACTCGCGCGCGCCGCGAATGCGCTCGTCGTTGATGCGTGCCTTCCCAAAACCGAGGTAGGCGATGTGACGATGCCCGAGGTTGAGCAGATGCCGCGCGAGCATGTAGGTTGCGAGCCGGTTGTCGATGCCGACGCTCGGGATCTGCAGCACATCGCTACGTCTCAACAGCACGACTGGCTTGCCGAGATCAAGCAACCACTGCGCGTCATTGTCGGGCATCCGCGAACTGACGATCAGGCCGTCGACCCGCTGCGCGAGCGCTTCGATCAGAGGGCGCTCACGCGCCTGGTTTTCGTCGGTGTCGACGAGCAGCAGCGTGTAGTCGTGCCGCAGCGCGACGCGGTTGGCGCCTTTCACGACGTTCGTGAAGTGCGGATTGCTGATGTCAAGAATGGTCAGCCCAATGGTGCGGGAGCGGCCGGTGATCATCGATCGCGCAAGCGGATTCGAGCGGTAGCCGAGTTCCTCGATCGCAGCCTTCAGGCGCGCCTCGACCGGTGCGGAGAAGCGCTGCGCACCGTTCATGTACTTCGACACAGTGGCGACCGACACGCCGGCAGCTGCAGCGACGTCGCGAATAGTTGGGGAAAGTTTTTTCATGCAAAAGGTAACGTTTTCTCTTCTGTTTACCGATTGTCGCAGAAAGCGCGGTCAGGCGGGCGAATGCCATTTGGCGTAATCGCCGTCTGATAGCCGCGTATCCGGCAATTGATGCTGAATCTCCTCCGTCGTGCTCGTTTAGAAAACGTTTTCCACCAGTCATTTTCCAGGAGTTTTTTATGAACCAAACCGTCGTACCGTCGTTCAAGCCGTTCCGGCGCCTGCTTCTTACCGGTGCCGCCGGCAACCTGGGCCGCCAACTGCGCGGCGCGCTCGCCAATTGGGCCGATGTCGTGCGCGTGAGCGACATCGCGAAGCTCGGCGAACCTGCGCCGCACGAGGAAACGAGCGTCGTCGATTTGGCGGACCGGCCGGCGGTGATGCAACTTGTCGAGGGCGTCGACGCGATCGTGCATCTCGGCGGTATCTCCGTCGACGCCCCGTTCGAGGATCTGCTCGGAGCGAACATTGCCGGCACATACAACGTGTATGAGGCAGCGCGCAAGCACGGCGTGAAGCGCGTCGTGTTCGCGAGCTCCAATCATGCGATCGGTTTTCATCCGGTCACAGAAATGCTCGACGCCGACGCGCCGCAGCGCCCGGACAGTCTCTACGGCGTGACGAAGTGCTTCGGCGAGGCGCTCTCGCGCTATTACTACGATCGTTTCGGCATCGAGACGGTGTGCCTGCGAATCGGCTCGTCGTTCGAAGAGCCGAAGAACCCGCGCATGCTCGTCACGTACCTGAGCTATCGCGACTTTATTGAACTGGTGCGCTGCTCGCTGTTCACGCACTGCGTCGGGCACGTGGTCGTGTACGGCGCGTCGAACAATCCGGTCAAGTGGTGGGACAACACGAAAGCCAGCTTCCTGGGCTTCAACCCGCGCGACAGCGCTGCGCAGTTCGCGGAACGTTTCCCCGCGACCGCACCGAGCGACTCGCGCGACGATCCCGCACAACGCTTCCAGGGCGGCCAATTCGTGCTTGGCCAGCCACTGGAGGCGAAGCAGTGAAGCAGCGCTCGCCCGTACTTGACGAGCTTGATACAGGACTCAGGTTACCGCGCGTAAAGGAAACCTGTATGGACTCATCCGATCGGTCGCGGCGACGACGCGGGTACAAGGACGCATCGGCCGCAAGGTGCGGATGAAGCTCGGGGATTGAAGCGAGTCGGAAACCGCAATGGCTGCTTTAGCACCTGTGAACCGACGTTCGACAATTCGATACGAATGTCGCTTCATGGCCGAGGCCGTGTGAAAACGCATGCTGAATGCGGCGTTCTAAAAAATCGACCGCTCAGATCGCCGCGTATTGGCTTGGAAGCAACTCGGGAAGGGCAAACCGACACCCGAAAACCGAGTACTTTTGAGTTTTCGCACGGCCTCGGCCGACCTCTGCCTCACGCGATCCGCATGTGCAGCACGAGCCCGGCGGTCGGCACCGCGCGACCCCAAAAGCGGACAGCCTGGCGAGACCCGCTACAAACTTTTCAGAAGATTGTCGATTTTCGATCATCAGCTTCGTCGTCAGGGTATTCACACCCAAAGGATCTCCCATGAAATACCTCGGCCTGGCCTACTTCACCCCCGATAAATTCGCCGCGATGGCGCCAGACGACGTCAAGAAATTGGTGAGCCAATGCCCCGCATTGGACGACAAGATGCGGGCTACCGACAAGGTACTGATTTCCGCATCGCTTGGCGATCTGGACAACTGGAGGACGCTCCGCCCGCGCAGTGGCAAGACGCACGTCACCGATGGGCCCTATACCGAGTCGAAGGAAGTCGTGGGCGGCCTGTTCATCATCGAGGCGGATACCCATGACGAGGCGTTGCGCATCGCCTCCATGCACCCGGCGGACACGCTGGGCGAAGAAGGTGGATGGGTCGTCGAGCTTATCCCCGTGGATTTCTACTGGTCCCGATGAGGGCTTGGACGCGTGTCTCAAATATGCGTTGGGGCTCTGTTCTCCTCAAACACCTTCACGGCTTCGTGAGTCATCGCGACGATGCTACTTCTGGGCCGAGCGGCGACGCCTGTGATCGACCCGTTTCGGTCTCTGAGGACGAGTTTTCGTCCGTCGCGTTTCGGCTCGATTTGAGACGGTCGCCAGCGATGTGATTGCATTTATGTGAGGTATTTTGGACAGAACGTAAGTCTCGCATGAACTGTCGCCAGTACACCGATAGGCGCATCTAAAGCTCGGGACTGCCCAGTACTTTATCCAGCTCTTCCAGGGTGTAGGGCTTGCGCAAAGCCTTCCAGCGGAACGGCAGCGCTGGAACATCAGGCATCTCGTTCCCCGAGGCGAAAATGACGCGCAGCGCTGGCCTTAACCGCACCGCGCTTTCAGCGAGTTCGATACCCGACATGCCAGGAATCGCGAGATCGGCGAGCAAGACGTCGAATCCCTCGTCCTCAAGCCAGCGGAGCGCCTCTGCCGGCGAGCCAGTTGTAGCCGAAGCATGTCCGAGCATTTTTACCAGTTCGCTCGTAGCTTCCAGCAACGCCGGATCGTCGTCGACCAGAAGAATCCGCAGACCTGTCGTGCCGGCGTTTGCTTCTGACAGCGTCGCGTCCTCGCTTTCACGGGTCGCGTGGGTGCCGCCCAGTATCTGGCGGATCTTGTAGGCGAGCTGTTCCCGGCTGTATGGCTTGCTCAACAGCTCGACGCCCGAGTCCAGCCGTCCACCGTGAATAACCGCATTCTGCGTATAGCCGGAAGTAAAGAGCACCTTCAGGCGCGGTAGAAGCTGCACCGCCTGGGCAGCCATGTCGGGACTGCGCGGGGACCCCGGCATGACGACGTCCGTAAAAAGCAGGTCAACATGGATGCCACTTCGAATCACGGTCAACGCCTGCTCTGCGCTGTCTGCCTTCAGCACGCTGTAACCAAGGCCGGACAGCGTATCGACAACGGTCGATTGCACCTTCAGGTCATCTTCCACTACGAGGATGGTCTCCGTTCCGCCTAGCAATCTGACACTCGGTCTCGCGGGAGGCTCGACTGCCGTTTCGGTGGACCGCGGCAGGTAGATCTTGACGGTGGTGCCATGCCCGATCTCGCTATAGATGCGGGTATGTCCGCCGCTCTGCTTGACGAAACCATAGGCCATGCTCAAACCCAGTCCGGTTCCCGATCCTTCAGGTTTCGTCGTGAAGAATGGGTCGAACGCGCGCTCGAGCACGTCCGGCGGCATGCCAGTGCCAGTGTCGGTGACGGCGAGCATGACATACTGGCCTGGCGGCACATCGGGCAGCCCGGCAATGTAGTGATCGTCGAGCATCGCATTGGCCAGTTCCATGGTCAGTTTTCCGCCATCCGGCATCGCATCGCGCGCGTTGATTGCCAGATTGAGGATGACGTTCTCCAGCTGATGAATGTCCACGATCGTGTTCCATAACCCACCGGCGACGACCGTCTCCACCTCAATGGTCTCGCCCAGCGCGCGCCGCAACAGATCATCCATGCCCCGTATCGCGGGCGCCAGGTTGATCACAACCGGTCGCAAGGGCTGCCGACGTCCAAAGGCGAGCAGTTGGGATGCTAATTTGGCGCCTCGCTCTACCGCGTCGATCGCCTTGTCGAGCCGCTCGCGGGTCCATCCGTCGCTGGCATGACGGTTTTCCAGCAGTTCCAGGTTACCCCGCAATACCTGCAATACATTGTTGAAATCGTGCGCGACGCCGCCTGTCAGCTTACCGATGGCCTCCATCTTCTGCGACTGGAACAATGCCGTTCTGGTCTCTTCGAGAGCCCGGTTCGCTTCCATCCGCTCGGTGATGTCACGGGTGATCTTCGCAAATCCAGCAAGCGTTCCATCCTCCTCGCGGATTGCGTCGATCACGACGTGCGCCCAGAAACGGCTGCCATCTTTCCTGACCCGCCATCCTTCCGCTTCAAATCGCCCGTCCCTTGCGGCAGCGGTCAGCCCGCGCTGTGGCAGTCCTGTTGCAGCGTCTTCCGGCGTGTAAAAGCGCGAAAAATGCGAACCGATGATTTCTTCGGCAGCGTAGCCTTTGATGCGCCGTGCGCCGGAGTTCCAGTTTGTGACCACGCCTTCCGGCGATAGCATGAAGATCGCATAGTCAGTCACTCCGTTCACCAGCACGCGGAAGCGTCGTTCGCTTTCCAGCACTGCGTCGTGCGCGGCCTTTTTCTCCGTGACATCGCGCACGATGTTCACATAACCGGCAACTTGCCCGCCCTCCGTATGCAATGCGGTAATCACGTCGCTGGCCCAAAACGTTGTGCCGTCCTTGCGGGTTCGCCAGCCTTCGGTGTCGTGGCGCCCTGTCCGTCGGGCGGTTTCGAGGCCGACCGCAGGCGCCGCTTTTTGGCGGTCATCCTCTGTGTAAAGGATGTCCAGCATCTGGCCAATGATCTCGTCCGGCTGGTATCCGTGGATAGCTATGCCGCCTGGATTCCAGGTCAGAATCCGGCCTTCCACCGAAATCGCACAAATTGAATAGTCCGCGACAGATGCCACCCACTTGTCCGTCCAGTTCTGGATCGTATCGCCTGGTTGCCGTTTGTTCGGCATATTCGACTCCCGATTTGACTGTCTTTGAGCTTTGCGTGGCCGCCCAACATATTACCCCTTCATTCGATGCAGTCAGGATGGGCGGCCCGCGCGTTCCTTTCGTCCGTGGCTCGGCCGGACGATTAAGCTCTTTTGCTCCGGCCAAGCCGACGGCAAGCTCAGCGCAAAGGTCTCTTCCGCAAGCGAGCGAATTCGGAAATCGCGGCGAAGGGAAGAAAGCGTTGACGATGCGTTGTCCACCTGTCCTGAATTGGTCAGCTGGGCTGCAACGAAAAGGAAATCGGCCATTCGGCGGTTTCCCGCAGATGTCTCGTTATGGCCGAGCCGGTCCGACACGGACCTCGATCAATCGCGGATCGAAGTCGATATACGAACGGCATATACCGACCCGATATAGGTAGTCCGTCCTCGCACCGAAAGCAATGTCCGTTTGCCGTGCCCCAGAAGCCAACCAGATGGCAACGCGCTACCCTTCAGTTGCTTGATAGTTCGATAATGTGCGGCTTCGGCGCGGCACGGGTGCTGACTGTCCGTCACCGCCGCGCGCTGGCCAGCGTGCGGGCGATTCATGCATCGCGTATCAATGCGCTTGGTGCGTCGCCGGTTGCGCCGTGGCCGCCTGGTGAGCGATTTGCGGCAGATCCAGCGACGACGCGCCGAATTCGCTCACACACGACTCGGCATAGCCGCTCGACTTCGCCTTGGCCCACGCGGCGCCGTTGCCGGTGAGCGTGTCGTAGTCGAGTTTCCTTCAAACGTCGAACGGCCGTTTGTTAGCTTGCCAGCGCCGGACGTAGCAGGTGGAGGGCCGACCTGCCGGGACGCTCGGACGCCCGTCCAGGCTGGCTGACGGACGATGACAAAGTGGATTACGAGTTGACGGAACCATCTGCGGGCGTGCCTTTCCTGGCCGCTCGCAGACGCTGAATTTGCTCCAGCACAATCCCGTGATCGTAGGGTTTTGATAGTGCGGGACCGTCATCGCATAATCTTGCGGCTTTTTCGACCGACCCGGCAACGCTTCCAGCCAGGATCACCCGAATGTCGGGGAACCGCTCGCGTATCCACTTCGCCAGCGCGAATCCGCTGCGCTCCTCGCCCCCAACGTCCGCAAGCACGATATCGACGGCTGAAGGCTTGTCGGCGAGTAGGGCCTGGCCCTCTACGCTGTCAACTGCCTCCATGACGAGGTATCCGCATTCGCGTAGATATTCCGCAAGCGGAGCGCGAACGAGTATGTCTGCATCAATAATCAGGATATGAGGTGTAGTCACGAAGACCCTTCCGGTGGTAGCAAGCCCAACACTGAAAAAAATAACGTCACCGTGTGCGGGATGCGATACGGTTTCGCGACGAACAATCCCGTCAGCAGGCCGGCGCCAAGCTGAATGTCGCCGGAAGTGAGAATGACGGGAATGCCAGGATGGTCCCTGGCAATCAACTCGGCCAGTTGTCGACCGTCTAGCACGCCGGGCATTTGTATATCGGAAAACACAAGGTCGACCTTTCCTCCGGCGCGGATATAGGCCAGGGCATCATCGGCGCAGCTCGCCTCAATCACGGCAAAGCCAACCGCACGCAGTTCTTCGGCCAAGGCCACGCGGACAAGGACGTCATCCTCGGCGACCAGGACGTGAGCCACGCCTCGCTGCGGCTGCGGTTGAGGCACCATCGATTCTCCCCGAGGAAAGCGCGATCACACCACACCGAGGTCGCAATTGTCGTTCCCGCCCGGGGTTGTTGGGGCGTATCTTGTCGCTGCGTTACGGGGCGGGCTTTCGTGCCGCACGCCGGGCGCGTTCGGCTGCCAGCGGCTTGAACGCATCGAGGTTCCGGCGCGTGCACCAAATCGGACTGTGCCGGTCGCGCGCAAGCACTCTGTCGAGTGACCGCTTTTGTGACGATGCTGTTGAAAAAGTCGGTGACGGTCGTTCTAATCCGGTTTTCATGGGTCGCTTTACCCTTAACCGATGCTCGCGAGCGGTTTGTGGGGCGATCTGAGAGGTCGAATTTTTCACTCCTGGTGTTAGGGCGACCCGCTACGACTTTTTCAACAGTATCGTGACGATTTCTGGCATCACAACTTGTGCGTTGGCTGGCCGCACCTGGCCGGATACAGCCTGATGCAATTCGCATACACAGCCTGAGCGTCGCAAGGCTGCGATCGGCAGCACGCGACCCTCAGCCGTCGTCCGGCTCCTCACGCCCGCATTTAGGGTGCTACAGACAGTGACGCCGGGCTTGGGCGTTGGGAATATCCGGGCAGGCATGTCAGGTCTGCGGTGTAATCGCAACCCTGTTTTCCCGGGCGGCGCCAGAAACCGGTCGTCTTCGGGCGACCGTCGGCTTCGGTGTCAGAGGCTATCGCCGCCATTCTGCATCTCAATCAACGCGCCATCAGACTGGACTATGCTGTCTTGGCGGGTTGTGCCCGCACGCATATCGTGGTGCTGGCACGGCCTTTGAACAACCGTGACCTAGTGAGAGAACGATGCCATCCGAATCTCAATGCCCGTTCTCGGGCGATGCCTCCATTGCCACACGCGTCGTCGCTGGCACCATGACCAACCAGGATTGGTGGCCCAACCAGCTACGCGTTGACCTTCTGAATCAACACTCCGAGAAATCCGATCCGCTTGGTCGGAAATTCAACTACCGCGAGGAATTCAAGAAACTCGACTATGCGGCCCTCAAAGCCGACCTGCGCAAGCTCATGACCGACTCGCAGGATTGGTGGCCGGCCGACTTCGGTCACTACGGCCCGCAATTCATCCGTATGGCCTGGCATGCCGCCGGCACCTATCGCACAGTCGACGGCCGTGGCGGCGCAGGCCGCGGCCAGCAACGCTTCGCGCCACTGAACTCGTGGCCCGACAACGTCAACATCGACAAGTCGCGCCGCCTGCTGTGGCCGATCAAGCGGAAGTACGGCCAGAAAATTTCGTGGGCCGACCTGCTGGTTCTGACGGGCAACGTCGCGCTCGAAACGATGGGCTTTCGCACCTTCGGCTTCGGCGCCGGCCGCGAAGACACCTGGGAGCCGGACAACGACGTGTACTGGGGCGCGGAAACGACCTGGCTCGCGCTCAGCAACGATCCGAACAACAAGCACAGCCGCTACTCGGGCAAGCGCGATCTCGATAATCCGCTCGCCGCCGTACAGATGGGCCTGATCTACGTCAATCCGGAAGGCCCGGACGGCAATGGCGACCCGGTCTCGGCGGCGGTCGACATCCGCGAGACCTTCGCCCGCATGGCAATGAACGACGAAGAGACCGTCGCGCTGATCGCGGGCGGTCACTCTTTCGGCAAGACCCACGGCGCGGGACCGGCGACCCACGTGGGGCCCCCTCCCGAAGCGGCTCCGGTCGAATTGCAGGGCCTCGGCTGGGCTAGCACCTACAAGTCGGGCACGGGCGGCGACGCGATCGGCAGCGGCATCGAGGTCACGTGGACACAAACGCCCGCGCAATGGAGCAATGCCTTCCTCGAAAACCTCTTCAAGTACGAATGGGAACAGGAAAGGAGCCCGGCGGGCGCGATCCAGTGGGTCGCCAGGAATGCCGAAGCGGTCATCCCTGGCCCGAGCCCCGATTCGCCCAAGCGCAAGCCGACCATGCTAACAACCGACCTGTCGCTGCGCTTCGATCCGGCGTACGAGAAGATCTCGCGTCGCTTCCTCGACGATCCGCAGGCGCTTGCCGAAGCGTTTGCACGCGCCTGGTTCAAGCTGACTCACCGCGACATGGGCCCGAAGGCACGCTACCTCGGCCCGGAAGTGCCGCGCGAAGACCTGATCTGGCAAGACCCGCTGCCGGCGGCGACGCACCGACGGAGCGAGACCGACATCGCCGATCTCAAGGCGAAGATCGCGGCTTCGGGCCTGTCGGCGTCGGAGCTGGTCGCGGTTGCGTGGGCTTCGGCCTCGACCTTCCGTGGTTCGGACAAACGCGGCGGGGCCAACGGCGCGCGCATCCGACTCGCGCCGCAGAGCGACTGGGCAGTCAACCAGCCCGTCGCCGGCACGCTGGCGAAGCTGGAAGAAGTCCAGAAGGCTTCGGGCAAGGCGTCGCTCGCCGACGTTATCGTGCTGGCCGGCAGCATCGGCATCGAAACGGCCGCGAAGGCAGCGGGTCTCACGCTCACGGTGCCGTTCGCGCCGGGCCGCGTCGACGCCACCGCCGAGCAGACCGATGCAGTCGCGATGGCTGTTCTCGAACCCGTCGCCGATGGCTTCCGCAACTTTGAGAAGACCAGGTCGCCGGTTCCGGTCGATGCATTGCTGATCGACAAGGCCCAACTGCTGACCCTGACGGCTCCGGAGATGACCGCGCTGGTCGGTGGCCTGCGCGCCATCAACATCAACGCAGAAGACAGCAAGCACGGTGTCCTCACGAAAACACCGGGTGCGCTCACCAATGACTTCTTCGTCAATCTGCTCGACATGGGTACCGAGTGGAAACAGGCCGGTGATATCTACGAAGGCTATGACCGCAAGACGGGCCAGCTCAAGTGGACGGGCACCCGCGTGGACCTCGCGTTCGGTTCGAACTCGATCCTGCGGGCGCTGGCCGAGGTGTACGGCAGCGCCGACGGCAAGGAGCGTTTCGTCAACGACTTCGTGTCCGCCTGGGTCAAGGTGATGAACCTCGACCGCTTCGACCTGTCCTGACGCGAGACTACAGCTGGCGGCTGCCAGACATGAGCCGCGCGAGCGCAGTATGCAAAGCCGGAGGTTTGCGCCTTCGGCTTTTTTTCAGGTGCGTCCGAAACGCGATCAGCCGGCTGCGCCTCGTTCCCCCCGCACGCGCAGTCTCGTCAGCGTGCGTTGTCGGTGCGCGAGCGACTGACAACGGAGCGAAGCCGCCGCCAAAATGTCGGACTTACGACGGACGCGAATGGCGCTTCATGGCCGAGTGCCGTCTCATGCGCTCTGCATCTGCGTTGCGCGGCCTCAATCGGTAGTACGCGACCCTGAACGGTCGGTGGCGGTAGCAGGCCACGGGACGACGCGCAAAAGGTGTTAGAACGCGCAGTGCCCCCAAACGCTTGATATCATCAGCAGCACAAGAAAACGAGGGGCCACGATGAACAAAACGCTGTTGCTTGCTGACGGTGCTTCTGGCCGGGTGCGCCAGCACCGCCGACATTGATACCAGTAAGATCGATCCAGATTGCGCCCACTCATGAACAGGGTAAGCGCCAGCGGATCCCGTCTTGAATCGCGGCATCCCGAATGTGAAGGTAGTGCCTTCGTGAGAACGAGGGCAATGCGATGGAAGACGAGAACATTAAGGCTGCAACGGCGATGGGCACACGTCGCCCACGGCAAGGGGAAGCGTTCTGGGGAGAAATGGTCACCACCTGGAAAGCGAGTGGTATCGGCGCTCGGCGGTTTTGCCGAGAACAAGGTCTCGCGGTAAGCACCTTCAGCCTGTGGCGTAAGAAGCTTTCAGGTTCCGTCAAAGAGATTAAGCCGCCGCTCGCGGTTACTGCGGATGCGGCATTCATCGCTTCGAATCTGGATTGCGAGTTGGCGCCCCAAGTGCCGGCCGTCGCACTGCCGGCGGCTGACGCACCGGCGTCACGTGATCGAGTGACGCTCTCGCTCGCGGGCGTTCGCATTGAACTGAGCGGCGTTCACGCCGAGCGCATCGTGCGATTTGTGCTTGGACAACTCGGAGGTGATCGGTGCTGATTGCCTCGGACGTTCGCGCTTACATCTGTCGCGACCCGGTCGACATGCGCAAGGCGATCGATGGGCTGTCCTATCTCGTTGAGCCGCTACTTGCTCAGAAACCTGCATCGGGTAACCTGTTCGTCTTCGTGGCGCGAGACCGCTCCAAAGTGAAGATTCTTTATTGGGATCGGACCGGTTTCGCGCTTTGGTATAAGCGTCTCGAAAGAGGCCGTTTCCCGTCACCCTCGTTACTCGCTCAGCGCGGCTTCACGCTCGCGGAGCTCAACGCATGGCTCGAAGGCATCGAGATTCCGGCGCGAGAGCCGCACCACACCGTGGCAGTGACGCGCGTGACGTGAGGTGCTCCAGCGCAGCCTCGAGCTTGTAAACGTGGCTTGAGTTAGGCATCATGGAGCACATGCCACCCAACGCCGTCACTGTCGCGGATCTTCCCGTCGAGCCCGATGCGCTGCAAGCGTTCGCGCTCGAACAGAACCGGCTTGCACGGGTGTTGTGGGAGCAGTTGGAAATCCTCCAGCATCAGATTGCGCAGTTGAACCGTGCGCGCTTTGGCGTGAGCTCCGAGCGCCTGGCGGGCCAAGCTGAGCTGTTTGACGCCGCCACGGATATCCCAGCACCGCCTGCGGTTGACGCCATTCCCGTAGGGAGTCACACCCGTAAAGGGCGTCCCGTGCTACCGAAGGACCTACCGCGTACACGCATCGAATACGATCTGAGTGATGAACAGAAGATGGCGTTCGATACGCTTGAACGGATCGGCGAAGAGCGCAGCGAGACGCTGCACTACGAGCCGTCCAGGCTCACCGTCATTGAGCACATCCACTTCAAATACGTGGCGAAGAAGGATGGCGAATCGACCATCGTGACCGCAAGCGCTCAGCCGTCGCCGCTGCCAAAGAGCAATGCGAGCGCGAGCCTGCTCGCCAATGTCCTGATCAACACCTATGTCGATCACCTGCCGTTGAATCGACAGGAAATGCGCTACGCGCGCCGTGGCGTGTACTTGCCACGAGCGACGCTGTGCGAATGGAAGCTGGCATCGGCCGAGCTACTCTCGGTACTGCTGCCTGGGTTGCGCACCCATCAGTTGAAGGCGCCGCGAATGCACGTGGACGACACGACACTGCCTTTGCTCGAACGAGGCCACCCGTCAACGCGTACAGCGCGATTATGGGGCTACCTGGGAGCGGGCCAGCGCAACGAGAATGGCGTCTGGATCGACCACCCGCCGGCGGTCGTGTTCGAGTTCGCTGAGTCGCGAGCGGGAGCACATCCGCTGCTGTACCTTAGCGAATACAAAGGGTACCTGCAGGCCGACGCGTATAGCGGTCATGGTGCGCTATACGAGCGAGGCGATATTATCGAGGTCGGATGCTGGGCCCATTGTCGTCGACGGTTCTTCGAGATTGCCAAGGCTCAGAAAGGCCCGGGGCTCGCGACGCAGGCGCTGCAGTGGATCGCCAAGCTGTATGCAATCGAATCGCGGGTTAAAGACCAAACGCCCGACATCAAACTTGCAGCCCGGCAAACTGAGGCGTTGCCCGTGCTTGCGCAGTTTCGTCGATGGCTAGACGCGAACAGCATTGGTTTGCTCCCACAAGCACCGCTCGCCAAGGCCTTCGGTTATGCGTTGCGACATTGGGAGGCGCTTGTCCGATATACAGAGAACGGCGTCCTGTTGCCAGACAACAATGCGCTTGAGCGCCAGATCAGGCCCGTTGCCCTCGGAAGGTCGAACTGGCTGTTCGCGGGTTCTCCACGCGGTGCCCGTGCGGCCGCAACGATGTACTCACTCATCGGAACGGCTCGCCTTAACGGTATCGAGCCCTACGCGTGGCTCGAACGAACGCTTGAGAAACTGCCGTCGTATCCCGTCAATCGCGTGCACGAGCTCTTGCCGCTCGCCCGTTAAAAACACCTCAACACCATGGACATTCTCGACTCGCTTCGACAGGCGCCCAGTGCCGAGCTATATCGCCTCTATCTTGCTATCGGCAAAATGCTTGATGACCCTCGACGTATTCTCGAAATACGTCAACGCCTGCATCTGGGGATGGCCGTCAACTACATCGGCGACAACCCGCTTGGGCCGCCGGAGAAAGGCACCATAGTTGAACTCCGGCAGACCCAGGCAGTGGTTCAAGACAGCACAACTCGACGCCGTTGGGGCGTGCTTTATGCAGCGATCATCCCGGAAACATCAAGTGCTCCGCCTCACGTCGAGCCGGCACCGCCGCCGAGAACGCAGCGTGAAGAATTCTTCATCGGTGACACAGTTAGCTTCACCGACAAGCACCTAAGCGAGCGCGTCGGAGTCGTCGTAAGGCTGAATGCCAAGACCGCATCGGTCGCGGTTAATGACACCGATGGTCACTGGCGCGTTTCGTACTCTCTACTGCGAAAGATCGTCGACATTTAGCCGCGCAAGACCGCCTCAACGGGTTCCGCTGACGGATACTGAACAGGGGATCAGGTGATGTGCCATAGGGCTTTGGTCGGATACCTTCGCTACAAGCTCAGCCTGCGCGATCTGGTCGAGATGATGGCCGGGCGGGGATTGTCGATGGCACACACTACGATCATGCGTTGGGTAAAGCGCCTTACGCCGGAGTTCGTCAAGCGCTGGAACCGGTTTGGCATACCCACAGGCCGGTCACGGCGTGTTGACGAGACCTATCTGAAGATTCGTGGCAAGTGGGTCTATCTCTACCGGGCGGTAGATCGGGCCGGCCAGACAGTGGACTTCATGCTCAGGGCGAAGCGCGACGTGAGCGCGGCCAAAGCCTTCTTCAGCAAGGCCATCAAACATCAGGGCCAGCCACCGGAGACGATCACGCTCGACGGGTATGCCGCCTCGCACCGGGCCGTGCGGGAGATGATCGCTGACGCTCTGCTGCCTGATGGAACGCACGTGCGCTCCTCGAAGTATCTGAATAACGTGATCGAGCAGGATCATCGAAACATCAAGTCCAGAACGAACGTGATGCTCGGATTCAAACGGTTCAGGTGTGCGAAGACCACGATTTCAGGCATCGAGTTGATGCACCGCATCCGCAAGGGCCAGTTCAATCTCCGCACTCTCGGGCTCAAGGATACTGCTGTACCTGCCGTCTGGAACGCCATCCTGTTCAATAAATAAGGCATCCTTATATATTGGAGACGTCTCGGCTTCACCACCTGTTTGCACCAGAACCCAATTGTGGTGCTGACGGCTCGAAATATGTTTCTCCGCTCAAGGACTACTTGCCGGAAGCAAGTACCGGTGAACTGAGATGGCTGCACGCGGAGCTTGGCGCCACGATGCCCTATCGGCAAGCCAAGGCCGTCATGGACCTTCTGCTACCCGCCTCAGGTCGCGACAATCATGTAACCATCCGCAACCACACCGTGGCCATCGGAAAATCGATACAGCACGCACGGCCGGTGCATCGGTGATGCGAGACGGAAAAACCGATTGCCGAGCTCGGCATTGACGTCGGCTATGTCCGTCGCGCACGTTGCAATCGCAAGGGTTCAGGCAAGGAAAATCGCGCAGAAGCCGAAAACCGATCATCGTCGATCGCGGTCGTCGTCGCTGCTTTGGGGCAAGCCGGTGAGCAACCACGAGTGTGGGCTTCCGCCCTGCCGCGGACCCGGCGGCTGAATCAAGAAATGAAACGATTCCTCGAGGACAGCGGATACGGGAATCCTAATGAAGTCGTTGTCCTGACTGATGGACCTCGGGACCTGGCCGGCGTCGCCAATGACCTCCCCTACGATAACGAGTGGATTCTCGATTGGGCGCACATCGGGCGGATGTTGCGACGCGTTGATCAGGCTATCGCGCCTCTGGCTTACGGGCGACTCACGGAAAGTGGATCAGCGTTTGAACTGTGGGATCTGTTTGTTCGCTTCCGACATTACGTTTGGGTCGGAAGCACAGTGGCGTGGCAGCAGTTCGCAGCCAAGCTCGCTCACTTGCTTGATCTGCGTGAGATACGAGATCCAGCAGCGAGAAGCCAAGTCAGGAAAGCGAGCTATAGCCTTTCGAATGTGGTCACCTGTCTCGAGAGCAACGTTGAGTCGCTGATCGACTATCGCACATGGCAACATGCGGGAGGGCGGATCTCCACCGGCTTCGTCGAATCGTCGATTAATCGAATTGTTGGCCGTCGAATGTGCAAGAGCCAGCATATGCGTTGGAGTCGCGTGGGGGCACACAGTGTCGTGCAATTGCGCGTCGCGTTGTTGAACAAGGAATTCCACGAACTCGCACAACGACAGTTTCCGAGGATTGGACAGCGACGTGTTACATAGCTCTGGCAGAAAACATCCCAGGGTTTTTAACGGCTTCGTGTGAAGGTCCGTACGCGTTATGCAGCCCCCTCTGGTCAATCAGTTGAAGCTTCTTAAATGGCGAATCATTTCCGAGGGAGCTGTTTGATCCCTTATCCGGAAAAGCAGCGTTGCCGAGGCGATTAACAATATCCGTCCGCTGAATATCGTCAAGGTCGAGCAGCGACCTTGACCCCCTCCTCTGCCTTGTTCGACCGGCACCCACGGTCTCGTTTACTTACGGTCCGCAGGTGAAGCGCTCACCGGCGACGGCGCGCTAACCGGATGTTTCGGCGCGGCACGCTGACTTGCGTCCGCGCAACTCCATGCGATTCTGATTTGCCTTCGCGCAGCATTACTCGCGGGGCCCAGCGGCCGGATGGCATCCCTGCGATCCCACCCGGCTGAGGAACAACCATGACCAGATGGGGTAACTCAATGCGCAACAACGATTCGAACGGATTCGTCGCAGCAGGGAACGCGGTCGCGTTGGCCTGTGCCTTCGCAGGCCCGGTGGACACATCTTCATGTCCCTTTAATAAGCCCGATCCGATGGAGGAAGGTCGTCGATCAGTGAGTATCCTGGCGCGAGACGATGGGTCGACCGCAGCGAAGCATCACGACCCGCGCGCCCCGATGGCCACGCAGGATGAAACGGATACCGCGAGTCCAGGCATCAGCCGCACGGTCAGCAAGGACGGCGGAATCGTGAGCCGCCAGCGTGGATACATGTTCGCGATGGGCTCAGGTGCCTATCTGTCGATCACGGGAACGACAGGGTCGTTGGACCTTGCCGAGAGAACAATGCCGCAGCTCCCGGCAACGCTCGCCCTTTTACCGGCAGGTTCGCCCGTCGCTTCCATGACGCATCCGTGAGCAGCCCGCTTCCGTCTCGAAACCCGGGCCATTCCGGTGCACCCACGTACAAAAGGACAACCCTATGTGCAACCCCCAAAAGAACCTCTGGCAAGTCTTCGTCGACGAATGCCGTCAGTGCCTCGTCGACTATTTCACGCCATTCATCGCCGTCGCACGCTATATACGCCGCCGTCTCCGCAAGTGAAACGTAAAAGGAAGAGGCACGGAGGTCCCAGATGGAAACCATACGCTTTACCGCAGCCAATGGCTGTGAGGTCATCAAGGTCGTCACCGATTTGGGTGTCACCGGCTATATCGACGCCAGTATTCCGCCCGGAGCGATTGAAGCCTGGCACCGGCGCCTGAGTGCCGACCTCAGGCGCCCGATCGCACGCTCGCGGCGCATGCTGCGCCAGAACCAGCGTCGCGTGACCAGGCCGATGCGCAAACGTCCGCAGCGTTGGAAACCGAGCCCGCGTCAGTGGTTGCCCAGACGAGGTCGCCCGCTCATCGTGCTTCGCTAGCGCATTCCGACTTGCGTTCCCGTCGAACCATGGAAGCCTGGATCTGTCCGCGCGCGACGTCTGTCACGACGGGGCCGACAGATCCAGCACCACCTAAACGGAGTTCCACATGCACAACGCTCAACAGCAAACGTCATTCTTCAGCTTCATCCACCCGGACCACGCGTGCCTTCCCCGTCCCGTCAGGGCGTTCTGGAACACCGCAGCCGTACTGATGTTCTTCGGCCCAGTCTTCATGGCCTGCACCTCGTGTCTTGGAGTCGTGCTGGGACTCGCCAGTCTGCAGGAGGCCTACCCAGCGCTGGCCGAGGGTATCGCCCTCGGGGTGATCGCCACGGTCAAGGGCATCGCCGTTGGGTTCACGGGCCTTTTCGTCACGGTGGCTATATACGAACGTGAGCAATTTGCGCAGTTCGTCCGCGACGACCTGTACAACCTGATCGAGGACGAGGTCATGCCTCTGTATCGCTAGGCACTCCGCGTATCTCAACGCGCGGATTGAGTCGCTTCGCCATCGCCCCTTGTTTGTACGGAGAACTTTCATGAAGGACGCCATCGCATTCACGGCCCGCCTGTTTCCTCCGATCCTGACCGGCACCCTGGCGGGTGCAGGCGTCGGGTCAGTTCTTCACCTCAATGACATGCATCGGCTGCTCGCGATGCTGATCTGCACCGGCCTGGCGCTTGTACTCCACCGCTATGTCCGTCTCGCCCGCTGGCTGATGGCGACTGGAACCGTCGTCATGCTGCTGCTTTCGCTCGGTCGGACTTCACTAATGGCTGCAATCCTGCTCGGCATCGGAATCGTCCTTTGGTTGGGATTGCGTGCCGTGCACGGTTACCGCAAGACCAGACAACCCGCTTTGCGGCCCGTACAACCGCCCGCCCCACGCTCAACTGCGCAAAATGCACCGGGTCAACCAACACCCCAGCAGACGTACTCCCTGGACGACCGTGTACTGCGCGCCCGCTTCTCCTTTGACGCCATCACGGGCATGGCTGAGACAAAGAACCAGATGCTCAGTGCGGCACGCGACATCATCGCCAACCCCGCACAGGCGAGAAACGGCATCCTGCTCTCCGGCGAACCGGGTAATGGAAAAACCATGTTTGCAGAAGCACTCGCTGGCGAGTTACGGGTTCCGTTCTTCTCCATTTCCTATCAGGATGTTGCCTCGAAGTGGGTCAACGAAACACCTGAGCGCGTAAGGGCGGCATTTGCGCAGGTCACCCGGCTAGCCGAGGCTGTTTTCCTGATTGACGAGGTGGACAGTTTTGTCCAATCGAGACAACACTCTCACCATATGGCAAGGGATTTAACAAACACCATCCTCACAGAGGTCGTCCGCCTTCGCGGAACCCGTGTTGTGCTGATCGCGACCACGAACGATCTCGATTGGCTCGACGGCGCCGCCGTGCGCGAGGGTCGTTTCGACTTCAAGGTCGAGGTGCCGCCGCCAGACGCGCCAGCACGTGAAGCGCTGCTTTCCCGTACCGTCTTCCAAGCGCTCGGACCGAAGGCGCTCAGCGTGCCTGTCCTCAGGAGTCTCGCGGCCCGCTGGGAAGGGTTCAGTGCTGCGCGTCTGATGGCCATCGGACCTCAACTTGCCGACATGCGGCGCGAAGGCTTGTTCAGGAACGAACCCGTTTCGTTCGATATTGCCATGCAGGCCATGCGTCGCATCCAGGGATCGAGGGGGCACCTGCCGGAGAAGGTCAAGACGGTAGAGGAAATCATCATGCCCGAGGGCTCGCGTGATGAACTCAAACGACTTGCGCTGCGCATGCGCCATGTTCACCGCATGGAACAGCTCGGCGGCGCGGTTCCCCGCGGCATACTGTTCTATGGCCCACCGGGCACCGGCAAAACGCAGGCCGCAATGGCCATCGCAAAGTCCAGCGGATGGGCGGTCCTCAAGACAACGGGCGCGGAGCTCCTCGCCAGTCATTCCGCCTGGAGCCAGCTTTACCGTCAGGCAAAGGACCTAAGACCGTGTGTAATCCTAATAGATGAGGCGACCGATGCGCTCAGAAATCGTGTCTCTTCTCCCGCCGCATCCGTGACTAACCGGATCCTTGCCGCAATCGACGGCGTCGATGGCCGCGTGCCCGATGTACTGGTAATTGCCGCAACCAACCATCCGGAAGCGCTGGATCCGGCGGTGCTGCGAGGCGGCCGCCTTGAGCAGAAGATCCGCTTCGACGTGCCGTCACGCGAGTCGCTCGCTGCTTATATCCGCTCCCAGCTGAAGCTCAAGGCGAGAGACAACTTTGCGATTTCGCGGCACACGGTGGAGTACGTGATCACAGCGCTCGAAGGCCGCTCAATCGCGGATACCGACGCCGCCTTGCAGCGGCTTATAGACGAGGCCGCGACGCGGCACATCGAATCGGGAGCCTCCACCATTACGGCTGCCGATGTTCGCGCAGCGCTCTCGACAATGGATGCTTCCATCGGTTGACGCTTCTGCGGCACATTCGCCATGGGACGGTGAGCTTTGACGGACGGACCGCGGCGCATACACAGTTGCAAAGCACCTACAGGTCACAGTCTCAAGCCAGGACTAATCACGATTCCAGAGGGGAGTCATGACAGACTGACATCGAAACGGGTACCGGGGTTCCCAATCGGTGAAGGTTCTCTCTCAACTCCCCTGACACACGGCTGTTCGGCCGCTATCAATGACCGCTCGAAGAACACTGCAGCCGCATTTTGCTCTCGGGTTGAAATTCTCGCCACGGCCGATAGGCCATCGCGCTTGAGGATTTGTGCCCATGGTCAAAGAAATTCTCCCGATGAAGGAAATGGGTGCTTCGCTTGACAGCTGACGCGATTGGGGGTTCGCACGGTAGTTTCGACCAGAACCCCAGTGATTGGCAGACAGCGGGAGCGTCATGGCTATACGCGCAGAAATCATCCAGTACGACCACGTACCCGTCGACGGCGTTGTCGGCGAAGGCGTATTTGTGCCGGCTGACGGCAGCACAATCATCAGCCCACCGGACGGCGGGTGCGGTACGCCGCGATGCGGTTGCTTCAGGGGGCACTGTATTCAACGTCTTTTCCCTTGCGATGCAGCAGGCACTGTCTTCGGGTATTTCGTTGAATTCGACTCCCGTGAGGAACTTGAGTCGGTGAGTGCGGGACAGATCGCGCGCGCGGCACAGAACGAGATGCACTGACGCGTCGAAGTTCCAGAAGGAACTGCCCTGTAGCGCCCAACTCCGCCGAACCCTTTGGAAACGGGGTTGTCGCTGCGTAGCAGCGGTGGGGTTGGGAAGAATCTCAGACTGTTAGTTGCGGTTTGTCAATCGAACTCTGCAGCATAGAACAACGGCATCCCTGGTCTTATCGGGCACCGTCAGATGAGCCCAGTCCCCGTGACGGTGCTTCTCTGTCCCGCTGGGCGCAAAAGACAAGCTTCAATTACCCCTTTTGCATATAAATAGCAAGTCCTCCATTTCATGCGACTCGAGGCTTCACATTGGTCCTGCCAGTTCGTGGCGTTCAGTCACGCCGCGAGACATGTCAGACTCGAGTGCGCGCGCAGCCGCACACATGCCAGCGTGAAGAGACTTTGCTCGAACTGTGCAACGCTACTGCGGGCACCGCCCCGTCGGCCGGCAGCGCGCCGCAATTTGCAGCCAGCGAAGCAAGCGCACTGGCCATAGGCCAGATCGCCGCTGCTCTCTCGGCATGCGACCCGAGCGACGTGTCGATCGGCGACAAGGCCATCATTCACGCCGCGATCGAGCGCCTTCGCACGGACGCAACGCGGGCGGACTGTGAAGCGTTGATTGCGGCGGCATAAGTGGCCGTGCGTGACGCACTGGATGCCGTCGAGGTCCATCCCTGCGACACGCACAACGATGAGGTTCGCGCGCGCGGATATGATCAATCAGAGAGCGGCAGTGTGCCACCACGGTTCGCGAAATCCCGGCCAAGCCGAGACGGCTCACGCCACGCGCGCTGCCAGCACAGACAGTCGCACGTGCAACCGGTGCGCGTGCCCTACCCGACTCAGAACCGGACGGAGGCGACGTCAGGCAAAATCAGGCGGCGGTGGGCGGCGACAATTATCTTGTCCGGTGTAGCGACAACTATCTTGGCCGGTGGTGAGGAGTCGTAGGCGGCGTAGCCGCCGGAGACGACGAGCCA
>NZ_JBNPVS010000047.1:0-77998 GCF_050434225.1 Paraburkholderia sp. GAS32
AATTCCTGTCGGAGGCTCATGGTGTCTCTTGCGTTCCAGGGCATGGTCGGGACCGGGCGTTTTAATACCCGGAAGTGTCAACCATGTCCCCGCACGTCTGTCAGCCATGTCTCCGGTCCATACACAGCCGGCAAAGAGAAGTAGGTGCCGCCCCGCACAGGGGCAACGCTAATAGACCACTAACAATTCAAGGAAAGGCCAAAGCCCTAAGAACACGGCCAATGCCGCCGCCAAAGGCGAAAAACACCTTCAATCTATTGCCTTCCCAGCAGTCTCCCGCATAAACGGCAACGGCAACAACGACACAACCCCACACCCAATCAAATACCAGGCAGGCGCCAGATTACTCCCCGAAATCTGAATCAACCAGGTAGCAAAAAACTGCGCAAACCCACCAAAAATCGAAACCCCTAAACAATAAACAATCGACATCCCGGTAGCGCGAATCTCGCGCGGAAACATCTCGGGCAACATGACGATATTGGGCACAGCCGTAAAAGCGACAAACACAGCCAGCACAGCAACAACAGACAACAAAACAGGCACCGTAGGCGAAGCATTGATAATCATGAACGCCGGATACACGGCAACAATCAGCAACACCCGCGAAATCCACAAAACACGTTTACGCCCCACCCGATCGGACAACGCCCCCGCAAACGGCGAGCAAATCACCGTCACCACCGCCGCGGTCCACGCGGCCCACAACGCCGACGACATCGGCAAATGCAAAATCCGAATCGCGTAGGTAGACAGATAAAACAGCACGATGTAATTCGCCGCCGTGCCGCCAATGGTCGTCAGCACCCCCGTCGTGATCACCCGCGAATGCTCGCGAAACAGCCTGCGAACCGGCTGTGCATCAGGCGCCTGGGCCGCCGAAACCGTGCCGTCTTCCACGCCCGGCAACGTTTCGTCCAGATGCCGCCGGATGTAAATACCAATCGGCCCCATCGCCATGCCGATCACAAACGGCACGCGCCAGCCCCAGCTCTCCAGCGCAGCAGTGGACAGCGCCGCCGCCAACGCAACACCCAGCAGCGAGCCGCATACCGTGTTCAACCCTTGGCTCACAAACTGCCAGCTTCCGTAGAACCCGCGCGTCTTGTCGCTGCCATATTCAAGCAGCAACGAGGTCGATGCGCCGACCTCGCCGCCCAGCGCGAAGCCCTGAATTAATCGCGCAAGAATCACCAGCAGCGGCGCGGCGATGCCGATCGCCGCATACGTCGGCGCGAATGCGATGATCGCCGAGCCGAGCGTCATCAGCCACAGCGTGAGACTCATCGCGGCCTTGCGGCCGGCACGGTCAGCATAGCCGCCGAGCACAATGCCGCCCACCGGACGCATGATGAATCCCACGCCGAACGTGCCGGCGGCCAGCATCAGTTGCGCAAGCTGCCCTTCCACCGGGAAATACAGCTTGCCGATGATCGTCGCGAAGAAACTGTAGATCGTGAAGTCAAAAAACTCGAGGCCGTTGCCGAGCGTGATCGCAGCAATCGCTTTGGCGTGACTCGTGCGTTTGGCCGGCGGCACGGCCGACGCGCCAGCGAGATTCAACGCGTCGGTGCCTGCTGGTTGCGGTGTAGCGGAATAGTCCATCTGTGTCTCCATGGTGTCCTCCCTGCTGATGCGCGGCCCTGCGGTCTTGTGCGCCTGAGAGCAAAGGACGGCCTGACTGGCCCCAACACGGCCTTGATGGCCCCGCTGGTCTTCGTGACCCTCGGAGCCTTGCACGGCCTCAGTTCAATCCGATGGCACCCGGCTCAGACGAGGAACGTCTGCGCAAGCCGCACCCAATAGGCCGCGCCGGTAGCGAGACAGTCGTCGTTGAAGTCATAGCCCGGGTTGTGGACCATGCAGCCGCCCTCGCCATCGCCATTGCCGATGATCAGGTAACTGCCCGGGCAACGCTCCAGCAGGAACGCGAAGTCTTCACTGCCGGTCAACGGTTGCATGTCGGCGATCAAACCGTCTTCGCCGAGCCAGTCGAGCGCGACCTGCCGTGCGAGACTGGTCATCTGCGCATCGTTGACCAGCACCGGATACCGTCGCTGATAGTCCACATGCGCTCGCGCGCCGAACACCGCCGCCTGCCCGCAGGCAACCGCCGTGATGCGCTCCTGCAAATAGTTGCGAACCTCGGGCTTCAGCGCGCGCACGGACAGGCGCATCTCCGCGGTTTCAGGAATCACGTTCGGTGCTTCACCGGCGTGAATCGCGCCGACGGTGATGATCGCCATGTCGAGCGGCGCAATGTTGCGCGACACGATCGACTGCAAGGCCAGCACGATCTGCGCGCACACCACCACGGGATCGACCGCCTTGTGCGGCACCGCGCCATGACCGCCGCGGCCAGTCACCTTGATGATCACCGTATCGGACGACGCCATGAACGAGCCCGACAGGAAACCGAACTTGCCCGTCGGAAAACCGGGCATGTTGTGCATCGCGAAGACCGCGTCGCACGGAAACTTGTCGAACAGGCCGTCTTCGAGCATTTTCTTCGCGCCGGCCTGACCTTCTTCAGCGGGCTGGAAAATCAGGTTCAACGTGCCGTCGAAACTCTTTTCCTGCGCCAGATGCTTGGCTGCCGCCAGCAGGATCGCCGTGTGCCCGTCATGGCCGCATGCGTGCATCTTGCCGGGGACGGTGCTCGCGTACGGCAGGCCGGTCGTCTCATGAATCGGCAGTGCGTCCATGTCGGCGCGCAGGCCGAGTTTGCGCGTGCCGCCGCCTACTTTCAGTTGCCCTACAACGCCGGTCTGACCCAGCCCGCGATGCACGGTGTAGCCCCACTCCTGCAAGCGCTCGGCGACCAGGTCGCCGGTGGCGAACTCTTCGTAAGCCAGTTCGGGCTGCGCGTGGATGCGGCGGCGCAGCGCGATCATTTCGTCTTCGAGTTCGGCGATGCCCGCCGGGATGGCCATGGTGTTCACGATGTTGTCTCCGTCGATGAAAGCGTGAACCGAGCATAACCACGCCGATTTTCCAGCGGCAGGCGTAGAATCGTTGCGCCAGCAACCAGCGGTTGCCACCCATCTACGGGTTTTCCAGATGAAACTGCATCAACTCAGCACCTTAGCGGCCATTGCGGATACCGGCAGTATCCGGGCCGCCGCCCGTTCGCTCGAGCTTTCGCCGGCCGCCGTGACCAAGGCCATGCGCGAACTGGAAGCCGATCTGCACGCGCCGTTGCTGGTGCGCGGCGCGAGCGGCGTCGCGTTCACGGAGTTCGGCCGCGCGCTGGTCGTGCATGCGCGGCTGGTGCTCGGTCAGTTGCAGCGCGCAGAAGCGGAGATCGAGGCGATGCGCGGCGCAGCGGCCGGCAAACTGTCGATCGGCGTCACACCGTGGGTGGCGCTGACATTCCTGCCGCCCACGGTGCAGCGGTTCCGGCAACGCATGCCGGAGGTCCAACTGGAATTCTTCGAGGGTCTGTTGGCGGTCGTGCAACCGCGCTTGCGCGACGGCAGCCTCGATTTTTCGATCGGCCGTCCTCCGCCTGCTTCGCCGCAATCGGAGTTTCACAACGTACCGCTGTTTTCCACGCATTCGGCGGTGGTCGCGCGCCGCGATCACCCCAAGGCGGGTTGCCGCACGCTGCTCGAACTGGAAGACGCCGAATGGGTATTGAACTGGGACCCCGCCAGCCGCGAGTCGATCTCGGACAATCTGTTCCGCAAGCGCGGCATGAAGGTGCCGCACACGATCCATCTCGCGCATTCGCTCGCGGTCGTGCTCGGCTTGCTCGCGCAAACGGACATGCTCAGCATTTTTCCGTGGCCGCTCGTCGAGGTGAGCATCGCGAAGGAGAATCTGTGGGCGCTGCCCTTGCGCGAGACGGTGGATGAAACCATCGTCAGCATCACGTCACGCCGCGGCGCGCCGACGAGTCCGGCGGCCACGTGTTTTCTCGAGTGTTTGCGCGAAGTCGTCGACGAAGGTGCGCGCTCGCAAGACCCCGAGCTGCGCCGGCTGTTTCATTCGATCGAACTGCTGCTGTAGTGACGTGACCGAATCGCGTTGTTGAGCAACGTCACGGGCCAGCGTGGCTTCATCGCATTCAAACAGGCGAGGTACGGTCGCCCGCTACTACCTGGGTTGCTGGCCGGATTACTGGCTGGATAAATGCTTCTGCAGATACGGCACGAAGCCGTTTTGCGTCGGACCGATCTGCTTGACGCAATCATCGTAGTCAGAGCCCATCGCGCGATCCTGGCCATACATGCCACGGCATTGCGCGTACAGCGTGATCGTTGCCCCGCTGCCCTTGGCCACGCGCGTGGCCGAAAAGACCGCATGGCCCGAGCGGCTCGGAACGTCGGTCTCGATCGCTACCGCGTCCGCGCGGACGATCGACGTGGAAGAATGCGCCGCCACGTAGTCCTTCGTAAGCGACCAGGCCTTGTCGCACTGCGCCTGATCCGCGCACCCAACCGCGGCATTACGCTGCGCGCTATCGAGCAGGTTCTCTGAGCGGGTAAAGTCGCGCGCCTGCGCCTCCTGTTTTTCGGTGGACATGCAGCCGCTCAAGGCAAGCGCAGCAAGCGCAATAGCGATAGTCGTTTTCACAGGTTCAAGATCCGATGGCGAATTCCGGCAAAGATTATAGACGCCCGCAAACGGCGTTCGCAGATTGGAACAGCCATCGGAAAACGGCCGGCGCGGTGACGTCCCTCACCGCCCGGCAGTCACGCAGCGTCAGCTCGCGTAACCCACTACGCCCTTGATCTCCAGAAAATCCTCGAGACCGAACTCGCCGTACTCGCGGCCATTGCCCGATTGCTTGAAGCCGCCGAACGGCGCATCGGGGCTGTAGTCCGCGTAGTTCAGATAGATCGTGCCGGTACGCAGGCGCTTCGCCACGGCATGCGCGTGCTCGATCGAGGCGGATTGCACATAGCCCGCGAGGCCGTAGAGGCTGTCGTTGGCCATCGCGATCGCCTGGTCTTCGGTGTCGTAGCCGAGGATCGACAGCACCGGCCCGAAGATCTCTTCGCGCGCAATCGTCATGGTCGGCGTGACATTGCCGAACACCGTCGGGCGCACGAAGTAACCATCCTTCAATCCTTCAGGACGGCCCGGCCCGCCGGCCACCAGCGTAGCGCCCTCTTCAACGCCCACGCCGATCAGCCGCTGGATCTTGTCGAACTGCTGCTCGCTGATGACCGGCCCGAGATCGATGCCCTTCGCATCCGCAGGACCGACGACGAGTGCTTCAGCCGCTTCCTTCGCATACGCCAATGCCTCGGCGAGGCGTGCGCGCGGCACGAACATGCGCGTGGGCGCATCGCACGACTGGCCGCTGTTGTCGAAACACGCACGGGCGCCGCGCATCACAGCCTGTTTCAGATCGGCATCTTCGAGAATCAGGTTGGCCGATTTGCCGCCCAGTTCCTGGTGCACGCGCTTGACCGTGTCCGCCGAGGCCTTGGCGACCTGCACGCCCGCACGCGTCGAACCGGTGAACGACATCATGTCGATGTCCGGATGACGCGACATCGCCTCGCCCACCGTTGCGCCTTCGCCGTTGACGAGGTTGAACACGCCGGCCGGCACACCCGCTTCGTCGAGGATCTCGGCGAAGATGATGCCGGAGAGCGGCGCCAGTTCCGAAGGCTTGAGCACCATCGTGCAGCCGGCCGCGAGCGCGGGCACGACCTTGGTGGCGATCTGCAAGGCCGGCCAGTTCCACGGCGTAATCAGCCCGCACACGCCGACCGCTTCCTTGCGGATCAGAATGCTGCTCTTCACGTACTCGAATTCGAACGTGTCGAGCGTGCGGATCATCGTCTCCAGATGCGCAACGCCGGTCCACGCCTGCGCGTCGTTCGCATATTGCAGCGGTGCGCCCATCTCGCGGCTGATCGCATGCACCATGTCGTCATAGCGCTTGCGGTACACGTCGAGGATCGCTTGCAGCAAATCGATTCGCTGCGCGATCGTCGTCTCGCTGTAGGCAGGAAAGGCACGCTTCGCCGCGGCCACGGCGCGGTCGACATCGGCCGCGCCGCCGAGCGAAATCTGCGCGAACGCGGTAGCCGTGGACGGATCGATCACGTCGAGCGTGGCGGCACCGGCCGGGTTTTGCGGATCGACCCACTGGCCGTCGATGTAAAACTGTTTGGCGTGTTGCATGGGCTTGTCCTTTACATGAATGGTTGGGTCAGACGTTGGGCCGGCAAAGCGCCCGAGAGCGGTATCGAATGCTTTACATCGACGCCGCTCAATCTGAATGTCTTCAAATCGAAATTCATCGCTACGCAGCTTTGGCTCAGACTCCGGTTCTGCTTCGATTCCGTCATCGAATCCCTCGTCTTTGAATCAAATTAACCAGGAGAGACACATGAGCACCATCACTTTCACCCGCATCGACGCTAAAGGCCCCGGCGCTTCCGGCCTGAACCCCGCTCTGCACGATCCCGCCGACGTCATCCTCGAAGGCGCCAAGGCACCGCACGCCCTCAACGCATTCTCCGACGCAAGCAACATGCTGTCCGCCGGCGTATGGCAATGCGATGCGGGCACGCTGAAGCTGGCCGACCTGCCGATCCACGAAGTCTGCGTGCTGATCGAAGGCGAAGTCGTCATCACCAGCGACGACGGCCGCAGCGAACGCTATGCCGCCGGCGACGCCTTCATCCTGCACAAGGGCTTCTCGGGCACGTGGCATATGCCGGTGGCGACCAAGAAGTACAGCATCGTGTACTGCGGTTGATTCATACTGCATCGCAGCGTTGCTTCAACAAGAGCCGCACCCGTTAAGGTGCGGTTTTTTCATTCCGGCTGCAATCAATAAAAAAGCCGTCGGGCACATCGATCACTACAGTGGCAACCATAACGGCAACTACATCGGGAAGCCCAGCGCCTTGATCGAATTGATCCAGAGACGCCGCCAGCCGCCGCGATCGTCGGCGCCGTCGAATGCGTTGAAGGTAATCTTCGCGGCGATCCAGCGCAACGGTTCCGGCGGAATGTACGACGGCCCTTTGCGCGAAATATCCAGCGACGTAATCAGCGTCTCCCGATTCCACAGCATGTCGAGGCCCATCTTCGCACCAAAGCGGCTGCCCGCCACCCCGAAACCCGTATAGCCCGCGACGAACACGCTTTTGCCGCCGTGATAGCGGCGCGCGAACACGGCGCCGCGTGAGCAGTAGTCGATCGGGCCACCCCATGCATGGGTGAAGCGCACGTCGTCCAGTTGCGGAAACGTGCGGTAGAACGCTTCGGCGAGCTTGTAGTATGTGCTCTCGTCACGATCCGCGGCCGGATTTGGATCGCCGCCGAAGTGATAGCTCACACGGCCGCCGAAGATAATCCGGTTGTCTTTGGTAAGACGGAAATAATTGAGTTGCGTACGCGTATCGTAGATGCCCTGGCGATTGTTCCAGCCGATGCGCGCCATCTGCTCGTCGCTCAAAGGCGCAGTCGCGATGATGTGATCGCGCACCTGCATTACGCGGCGCTTGATGTCGGTCACGCCCACGTCTGCCGTGCCGGTGCCAAGCAGCACGCGTGGCGTTTCGATGCTGCCCGCCTGGGTGTGCACCATCATCGTTGCGCCGAGATCTTCCATGCGCGTGATCGGCGAGTGTTCATGCAAACGCACACCGAGTTTCAGCGCGGCGGCCTTCAGGCCCCACGCGAGTTTCGCCGGATGAATCGTGCCGCTGCGATTGCGCGACCACATCGCGCCTGCGAACAGCGGTGAATCGAGTTGTTCGCGTGCGCCTTTGCTGTCGAGCAAAACGACATCATGCCCGTGGGCTACGTGGAGCTCGTAATCGCCTTTCAGATGATCGAGGTGCCCCGGATCGACGGCCACCGTCATCTCGCCATTCCATTCGACGTCCGCTTCAATGCCGTAACGCGTCAACGACTCCTTGAAACCGTCGAGGTTCTCCTGCCCCAGCTGTTCCAGCACGTCGAGGTCTTGCGGAAAGACCCGCGTTGCATTCGGCAGACCATGCATCACCGACGTGGAGATGATCCCGCCCGGACGACCCGATGCGCCGTAGGCCGCCTTCCCCGCCTCGACCAGCACGACGTCGAGCGACGGGTCCGCTTCTTTCGCCTGAATCGCCGCCCATAAACCGGTGAACCCACCGCCGACGATCACCAGATCCGCGGAAGTCGGTCCGATCAATTCCCGTTCGACAGCCGGTGCACGCGGATTGTCCAGCCAGAACGGAAACAGCTTTACACCTTCAAACGCGCGCTTTACTGACTCGCTCATTGTGTTTGCCTACTCAACTTGAATACCATTGCATTTGCTGCGCGACTGTTGCTTCGGTGCGGCCTTGGTGGCGCTTCGACGCAGCTTCTAATGCCACCTCGATTGCCCTCGGCGAAGTCTCACTGCGCCTTGCACTGAGCGCCTCGAACCGCACGATTCAACCCGCGTCCTGCGTGTCCAGCACTTCTTCGCGTTCACGTCGTACGGCGCGCTGCTGCGCTTGCGTTTTCATTTGTGTCTTCATTTGCGCGCCGCCAGCCTTAAGCCTGGTCGCCGGCACCACCGGGTGCACGGTCGCGTTGCGCTGCGGACCGCTACGCAACCAACGTCGGCCAAGCGGCCCGTACACGCCATCCGGTTCAGGAAAACACTGCAGCAATGCGATATACAGCGCACAGGCCAGCGTCAGCGAAACAGGCATGCTGATGTCGAGACCACCGGCGAGCTGCCCAAGAGGACCGACGAACTGATCCGGCAGATTGACGAAGCACAGGCCGACCACCGCGCTCGGAATCCACGCGCCCATCGCTCGCCAGTTCCAGCCGTGCGTGAACCAGTAGTGCCCGCCACGGCCGCCGCGATTGAACACCTGCAGATCGTCGGAAAGATAGAAACCGCGCCGCGTCACGAAGCCGATGATCATGATCACCATCCACGGGCAACTGCAGACATTGATCAACACCGAGAACGTCGACACGCTTTCGACCAGATTGAACGCGAAGCGGCCGAGAAAGATAAAGCCGATGGCAAGACTGCCGATCAGCAACGTGGCGCGCACGCGGTTCAGAAACTTTGGAAACATGCTCGACATATCGAGCCCGGTGCCGTACAGCGCGGTGGTACCCGTCGACATCCCGCCGATGATCGCAATCAGGCACACCGGCAAAAAGAACCAGTTCGGCGAGATCGCCAGCAGACCGCCCACGTAGTTATTCGAGGCGATGAAATCCGGTGCCTTGCTGGCGATGATCGTCGCGGTAGCAAGACCGAAGAAGAACGGCACGAAGGTGGCCAGTTGCGCGAGCATCACCGCGAGGATCGTGCGCTTCTTCGGCGTGTTCTGCGGAATATAGCGAGCCCAGTCGCCGAGCGTGCAGGCGAACGACACCGGGTTGCTCATCGCAACCAGCACAGCACTCACGAACGCCGGCCAGAAACCCACCGACCCGAGCGCCACCTTGCCGGCGTACGCGCTATTGAACGGCCCGGCGAACGCCACAATGCCGACCACGAAAAGCAGACTCGCGGCCCACACGGCGATCTTGTTGACCCACAGCATGAAGCGGAAGCCGTAGACGCAGACGGTCAGCACCAGCACCGCAAAGAGACCGTACGCGAAGCTCAGCGTCATCCAGTTGACCGGCAGGCCGAGCAGATGATTCGCGCCGCCCACGAGCGCATCGCCCGAACTCCACACCGCCAGCGAGAAGAACGCGACGGCGGTCAACACCGCCAGAAAGGAGCCGACGATCCGGCCATGAATGCCGAAATGCGCACCCGACGAAACCGGATCGCTCGTGCCGTTGCGCGGACCGAACAGCCCCATCGGCGCAAGAATGCACGAACCGATCACCACGCCAAGCACGATCGAATAAACGCCCGCCTTGAACGACAGACCCAGCAGCACCGGAAAACTGCCGAGCACCGAGGTGGAAAAGGTATTGCAACCGCCGAACAGCAAGCGGAACAGATCGATCGGCCGCGCATAACGCGAGCGATCCGGAATGCGTTCAAAACCGAATGTTTCGACTTGGGTGATGCTGTTGCTGCTCATTGTCTCCAACTCCTGTAACGGCCAGGTCAATCACGATGGCTCGCCACGAGGATGCGGCGTCCACTTTTCTCAGATGTCTGGACGCCACTGTAAAGACAATCAGTGCGGGCAAAAATATCGCCCGCCCAACCTTTACTTCGATCGCGGGCGATGTAACCTGAAATGCCCGTCCTAT
Source organism: Paraburkholderia sp. GAS32 (assembly GCF_050434225.1). NCBI lineage: Bacteria > Pseudomonadati > Pseudomonadota > Betaproteobacteria > Burkholderiales > Burkholderiaceae > Paraburkholderia > Paraburkholderia sp. GAS32. The sequence goes on from NZ_JBNPVS010000047.1 coordinate 10,195, forward strand.
AAGGCTCTGCGGAGGTAGCCAGAGGCCGCGCGGGTACCTCCTTCGGGCCTGGCGAAACGCAAACGTCGAAGCGAATAGCGAGAATCCTCGCCTCAAATCGGGCTTGCCTCACGCGCCTGACGGCGCCGCTTCGCCGCGGCAACAGTCGGCAGCGGCACCGGCACCGCGCCGGACATGCCGTGCTCGATCAGAAAATCGCGGAACAGGCTGGCGACATGCGGCAGGCGTTTATCGGACACATGCATCACGTACCAATCGCGCTCGATTGGATTCGCGGGCAAGGGCAACAACGCCAGCAAGCCCGCCTGAAATTCCAGCGAGCACGCATGCAGCGACAGAAACGCGATACCCAAGCCCGCCTCGACCAGTTGCTTGATCGCTTCGTTGCTCGAGAGTTCGGAGCCGATATGCAGCTTGTGGCCGGCGAGCCGAAACAGATTCTCGACCGTCGAGCGCGTACCCGAGCCCCGCTCCCGCACGAACAGATTCGCGGATTGCAGATCGTCCAGCGACAGGCGCTTCTTCTTCATCAACGCATGGGCGGGCGAGGCGACGAACGCCATCGGATGCTTGGCGAACGCCGTGGCCACTGTGCGCAATTCGCGTGGTGCGCTGCCCATCACCGCGAGATCGATCTCGTGCGTGGCCAGCATGCGGATGATGTCGGCGCGATTGCCGACCTTGAATTGCACCTTCACTTGTGGGCGCGATTCCGTGAAGCGCACCAGAAAAGGCGGGATCAGATATTCGGCGGTCGTGATCGCGCCAATGCGCAGCGTGCCGCCCTGCTCGCCATGCAAGGCGGCGAGGTCATCCGCTGCGCCGTTCCATAGATCGAGGATTTCCAGCGCATAGCGCGCGAGGATTTCCCCCGCCGCGGTCAACTGCACGCCACGGCCCACCCGCTGCAACAGCGGCGCGCCCGCGGCCTCCTCGAGCAGGCGCACCTGAAGCGACACCGCCGGCTGCGTGAGCTTCAATTCTTCGGCCGCGCGCGACACGCTGCCTAGCTTCGCGACCGTATGCAAGGCTTTCAATTGACGAAACGTGGCGGCTTTTAACATAAGTGAAAACCTATATATTGTGCAGAAACATTAAATTGTGCTGCGGTTTCAGCCGATTCTATACTGGCCCTGACAGATGAGGCCGGTGAATACCCGGTATAGCCCCGGAACGCCTTCACCGGCTCAGCACGGACAACTTCAGGAGGATAGGATCATGGCCGCAATCGATCAGCAGGGAACCTCTACCGCGCAACGCAGAGAGCAAGGGCAGCAAGCGGCTCAATCGACGCAAGCGGCGGCGCATCGCGTCGTGATCGTCGGCGGTGGGGTCGGCGGCCTTGGGCTCGCTACACGACTGTCGGAAACGCTCGGACGCGCCGGTCTCGCGCAGATCGTGCTGGTGGATCGCTGGCCGACGCATTTCTGGAAGCCCTTGTTGCACGAAGCCGCGTCGGGCCAGCTCGATCCGGCCACACACCAACTGCAATACGCCGTGCAGGCGCAACGGCATGGCTTCGAATTCGAACAGGGCGAGCTCGCCGCGCTCGATCGTACGAACCGGCACATCACGCTGAATGCGCTCCACGACGCCGACGGCCGCGAAATCCTGCCGTCACGGCAGCTTGCATTCGATACGCTGGTGCTGGCCATGGGCAGCGTCACACAATATTTCGGCGTGCCCGGCGCGGCCGAACACGCGTTGCCGCTCGAATCGGTCGCGCATGCGGAAGCGTTTCGCCGCAAGCTGCTCGACGCCTGTCTGCGGGCCAACCATGCGCGACGCGCACGGACCGCGCAGGCGGACACGCCGGTGTCGATCAACATCATCGGCGCTGGAGCGACAGGCGTTGAACTCGCCGCTGCGTTGCGCGACACGGTGCGCCTGCTGAACCGCTATAGCCCGTTTTCGCTCGACCCCGTGCGCGACTTCCGCATCCGTCTGATCGAAAGCAGCGAGCGCGTGCTGCCCGCCCTGTCTGAAACGATCTCGGCGCGTGCACAAAAGATGCTCGTCAGTCTGGGGGTCGACGTGTTGAACGCCACGCGCGTCACCGAAGTGCGCGCCGACGCCGTGCTGACGAATGAAGGCGCACCGCTCGCCAGCGACATCGCGATCTGGACCGCCGGCATCGCGGGGCCGCCGGTGTTGCGCACGCTGGGCGGCATCGCGGTGAATCGCAACGCACAGGTGCAGGTGAACCGCACGCTGCAATGCACGAACGATGCGAACATATTCGGACTGGGCGACTGCGCGGCCTGCCCTTCTTCTGAAAACGCGGACGCGTTTCTGGCGCCGCGCGCGCAAGTCGCGCATCAGCAGGCGCTGTTTCTGGCGCGCGCGCTGAAGTGCCGGATAGCGGACGAACCCTTGCCGGAGTTCGTCTATCGCGACGCCGGCACGTTGGTCGGCTTTGGCCGCGAAGGCACGATCGGCAGTCTGAGCAACAGCTTGCTGACGCAGCCGGTGTTCGTCGACGGCTGGCTGGCGACTGCCGTCTACAAGCTCATCTATCGCCGCCACGTGATGACATTGACCGGCTTCGCACGCATGGCGCTCGATTCGGCGAGCCACTGGTTGCGTCGACGCGTGCATCCGGTGATCCGGCTCCATTGAAATTGGCAAGCGCGGGCGGCGTCTTTCAGATTCCCAGATTCAGAAAACACCGCCCGCGCGACGCTCAATCGAGAAACTCCGTCGCCCGTTTGCGCAGCACCGCGCCGAAATCGTCGAGCCAGCCGATCGACAGGCGCCAGCTCTGCCAGTACAGATCCACGTCGATATGCTTGCCGGGCGCCACCTCGACCAACTCGCCGCTGGCAAGGTGCGGCGCGATCATCCGTTCGGGACACATGCCCCAGCCCATTCCCGTCACGCAGGCGCGCAAAAAACCGGCGACGTGCGGAATCCAGTGCAAGGGCGGATCCAAATCGGCCCGCGTGATGCGGCGCATGAAGCGCTTCTGCAACTGATCCTTCGGGTTGAAATCGACGCACGGCGCGCGCCGTAACGACTCGCGCGTGACGCCGTCGGCAAAATGACGCTCGCGAAACGCCGGCGTGCAGACCGCCAGATAGCGCATCCGCCCGAGCCGGGTCGAGCGGCAGCCCTGCACCGGCTCGGCCTGCGTGGTGACCGCGCCTTGCACGCTGCCGTCGCGAATCCTCTGCGCGGTGTGGTCCTGGTCGTCGATCACCAGATCAAGCAGCATCTCCCGTTCCACGCAGAACTGCGCCACTGCGTCGATGAACCAGGTGCCCACGCTGTCGTCGTTGACGGCCACGCGCAGCGCCGGCCACGGTTCGACCAAGGCGCCGGGCAGTGCCGGCAACCGGCCGGTCAGCTCCGCTTCCAGCAACAGCACGCGTTCGGTATGGCGGCACAGCAGCGCCCCCGAGGTGGTCGCGACACACGGCTGGCCGCGCTTCACGAGCACGCTCCCCACCCGCTCCTCCAGCAGTTTGACCCGCTGCGAGACGGCTGAGGGCGTCACGTTCAGTTCGCTGGCCGCACGGTCGAACGAGCCGTGCCGCACCACGGCGGCCAGCGCGTCGAGCAATGCATAGTCGAGCATTAGCGTTCCTTAATCGGCATTAAGTAAATTAGCTTCTCTTATGAGCAGCAAAACCGCAGACTAGTCTCGTTCGCTTTCCCCGTCTACTGGATCGATTATGAATTGGCTGTCTTTTTCCCACGGTGCCGCCCTGTGCGCGTCGCTGATCGTGACGATCGGCGCCCAGAATGCCTTTGTGCTGCGTCAGGGCATCATGCGCTCGCACGTCGGCAAGATCGTCGCTCTGTGCGCGCTGTCCGATTGCATCCTGATCGGCGCGGGCGTCGGTGGCGCGTCGGTCCTGGTGGAGCGCTATCCGGTGTTCGTCCACGCGATGCTGTATATCGGGCTTGCCTATTTGGCGTGGTTCGGCATCAACGCGCTGCGCCGTGCAGTACGTCCGGGACATGCAGTGCTGGACGCCAATGCGGGCGGCACCGCACCGGGCACGAGCGCAGCAGCACCCGTGCAACGTGCAATGCCGATCATCCTGATGACGCTGGCCTTCACGTGGCTCAATCCGCACGTGTATCTCGACACCTTCCTGCTGATCGGCACGGCCGGTGCGCGCGAACCGGACGGCGCACGGGTGGCGTTCGCGCTCGGCGCGATGGCGGTGAGCGGAATCTGGTTTATTGGTCTGGGTTACGGCGCCCGCGCGTTGGCGCCGCTGTTTCGCCGCGCGACGGCGTGGCGCGTGCTGGACGGCGCGATCGGCAGCATGGTATTGCTGCTGGCGGTGACGCAGTTGCGGTGATTGCCGGCAGGCGCCCTACTTCTGCACCTGCTGCATGCCGAGCAGTTCCTGCACGAGTTGCGCCGACACGTAATGCGGTCCGTCGAAGAGATAGGTCCGGTAACCGCGATACGCGAGCAATTGCGGCGACAGTTCAGCAGCCGTCGCCGCGCGGAACGCGCCGCCCTGGGCGGGACGAAATGCCTCGGCGATGATCCGCACACGATCCTTGCCGAGCCGTGCCGCCAACGCATCCGCATATTCACGCGCAGCCGCCGGGCCACGCGCATAGACACCGCAGCCATCCTGCAGAAACACGCCGACATCGGGCGGCAGCCAGCCGTCCAGCCACGCTGCCAGCGCCGCGCCGCCGATATTCGAGTTGTCGTAGACACTGATCCACAGCGGCCGCGGGAGCTTGTCGAGCAAAGGCGCGAGCGCGGCGGCGTCCTTCCAGGTTGGGTCGACTTCCACCGGAAAGTAATAACCGTCGATGTGAATCGCCGGCCGCACGGCCGCCAACTGCTTCGATTGTTCGATCAGTTGCGCCGCCTGCGCACGGGCTGTGGTTTCGTCGAAACGTCCGGCGAGACCGACGATCACATTGCGCGCCCATGGTTCGCCGGCAATCCGCGTCCAGTCGGGCAAGCGTCGGGCCGTTTGCATAGCGGTGCCAGGCAGAAACGACGTGCCGTCCACCGCCGTCCATTGCACCAGCAGATCCGTCACGCCGAGGCGATTCCAGTCGCCGTGCGGGTCGACATGATCATCGTCGATCTGCCAGACCACGCCCTGCGCCAACGCGCCGGCGTCGCTCGCACCAGGCGCCGAGCAGCCGTACACGAGCGCGGCGCACGCGCTCGCCGCCAGCAGCGCGCGGCGGCGCGGCGAGACCGGCTCGCCCTCCCGGGTCTGAACCTCGTGTGAACTACGCATTGTGCTGGCGCTGTGCTTTGAAATGAACGTCACGATAATCCTGAGCAAGTTGCGCGCGATCGATCTTGAAGTTGACAGATACCGGCAAGGACCGGCACGCGAGCAATTCTGACGGGATCATATACGACGGCAGGCGCGCGGCCAGCAGCGTCTTCCAGTCCTGCAACGCATCGGGCAGCCGGCCGTCGTCGTTGCCGGTTGCGACGAACGCGACGATCCGCGCGACCGAGCCGTCCGGCCGCCGCAACGGCACGGCTGCGGCACTCGCTGCAGCGGGCAGCGCGCGCAGGGCCGCGTCGATCTCCATCAATTCGATCCGGTAGCCGCCCATCTTGATCTGATCGTCGATACGTCCGTGGCAGAACAGCAGTCCGTTGCCGTCGATCGCGCCCAAATCGCCGGTGCGAAACGCCCGCTGTCCGTTGTGGGTGAACATGCGTGCCGCGTTCAGGTCTTCGCGGTTCAGATAGCCGCGCATCACATGTGCGCCGGCGATGCACAATTCGCCAGCGTCGACGAACACCTCGGCGTCGCGCTTGGCATGGCCGATCGGCAGGCGCGCGTGATGCGCGAGTACCGCATCGTCGACGACGATCCAGGTGGTCGCTACAGTCGCCTCGGTTGGTCCGTATGTGTTGATGATCCGTGCGGCCGGGAAGCGCTGGCGCAATTGGCGCGCGAGTGCGACTGGTAACACTTCGCCGCAGAACAGGAAGGTCCTGAGCGCCGGCAAGCCGTCTTGCGAGAACTGCGGATTGAGGAGTTGCTGTTGCGCAAACGATGGTGTCGACACCCATGTGGTCATGCGGTGACGTGCGAGCGTGGCGAGAAACGCTGCGCCCTGCGTCGTCAGTGCACGCGAGGCGAGTACCACGGTGCCGCCGAGCGCGAGGGTGCCGAACACTTCGTACATCGACAGATCGAAGCTGAAGGGCGCCTGATTCAGGAACACCGGCGCGTCGCCAAGCGCGAAGTCGGCCGCCATCCAGTCGGCCAGCGCGGCGACGCTTTCGCGGCCAATCTGGACGCCTTTGGGTTCGCCGGTCGTACCGGAGGTGAACAGCACGTATGCGAGGTTTTTCTCGCGCAATGCCGGCGGTGCTGATGCTGTCGAAGTCGAAGTCGAACTCACCGCCCCCTCTACCGCCTCAAATTCGACCCACGCGCCGTGCCCGTTCAAACTCACGAAGCGGCCGTCGCGCGCGTCGAAGTAAGTCTGCGCGCCGAGCGTGCTCGCGATGCGCTGCATCCGTTCATCCGGATAGATCGTATCGACAGGCACGAACGGCGCGCCGAGCAGCAACGCCCCCACCATCGCCACAAAAAATTCCGCTTCCTTGTGACCGCGGATGATCACCGGCACATCCGCAGCGAAACCGTGTGCGCGCGCCTGGCCGGCCCACGCGTGGGCTTGTTCCTCCAACTCGTGCCAGCGCAATGCGCGATCGGCACCGATCACCGCCCACGTGTCCGCACGAACATCGACATCGGCAAAGCAGTTCGCGTTCAGATCGAATCGCATGGCGCGCCTAGCGATTGGCGGCGATGAATGCGCAAAGCGCATCCACGGATGCCAGGTGCTCGGCGATCTCGGTTGGCGGAATCCGCACGCCGAATTGCATCTCGACGCCCATTACGATTTCGACGGCCAGCACCGAATCGACCAGCCCCGTTTCGAGCAGCGGTTCATCACTGCGCACGAGGCGCAGCACGACGGATTCGACCAGCGCCGCCACGTCGGCGTGCAGCGTTTCGTGTTGAGTCATTGTGTACTCCTTGCGCAAACGTCGTTCCGGCAATCAGAACTGGAAATAAAGAAAACGCACTTCGCCATGCAACTGCGCGACACAGAACACCAGCACGCCGAACATCGCGACGGTCCAGCGCAGCGAAGGCCGCCATGTCAGCGCAGCGGGCAAGCCTTCGACCGCGCGGTCGAGCGCCGGCGAGAAGCGGCCCATCAGTTGATGTGAATTCGGCGTGCACCAGACGATCGCCAACAGCGCGACGATCTGCAACGCGAGCATCGAACGGCCCGCGACCAGATGCAGCCACTCGCCAAGGCCCATGTTCGCCGTGCTCCAGGCGGGCCAGTCGAGCGCTTCGATACCGCGCAAACCGGCCATGCCCTGCAATAACGCGAGCGCATCGCCAACGCCATGTGCCCGGAAAAATGCAAACGCGACCAGTGCGGCCACGAAGGTCAGCAGGACCTTGCCCGCATGGCGAACGCGTGCTTTGAAGCTCAATGTGAACGCCGCGGCTGTTCCTGCCGTCCCCGCTGTCCCGATCGCCCGTGCCGGCCCTGCAGTCACCGCTGCGCCCCGTACCGTCCCCGCTGCAGTTGCCCCACTCACACTCACCCCAACCGCCGGCGCAGCCGCCCCCCGCCACGCGCGATAAGCGTGATTCACAGTGAGATACGACGCGTGCAGCAGACCGTAAATCAGATACTGCAAGCCCGCGCCGTGCCAGATGCCGGCCAGCGCCATCGTGTAGAAAGTCGGCACGGCCACCGTCGAGAGAAAGCCGCCCGTCGAGCGTTGCGCGAGGCGCCCGATCGGCAGGCCACGCAACGCACGGCTACGGTTGATCCGCATTGCCAGCGGGTAGTACAGGTAAGCCGTGAGATAGCGCGTGAGCGTCATATGCCAGCGCTGCCAGAAGTCGATGATGCTGGCCGCCTTGAACGGCGAATTGAAGTTCAACGGAAAACGCACGCCGAACATCTTCGCGAGGCCCACGGCCATGTCCGAATAACCAGAGAAATCGAAGTAAAGCTGCAACGCGTACGCGAGACAGGTGCCCCACGCGGCCAGCCACTGCAACTCGTGCGGCGCGGCGAAGCCCGCGTCGGCGAACGGTGCGATGGTGTCGGCGAACAGCAGCTTCTTCGCGAGGCCGATCGTGAAGACGAACGCACCGATCGACAGATTTTCCGCGCGCAGCTTATACGTGGCCGGCTGCGCGAACTGCGTCATCATTTCCTTGTGATGCAGGATCGGCCCCGCGATCAGATGCGGAAAGAACGTCACGAACTGCACGTAGCCGAGCAGGTCGCGCTCCTTGACGATGCCCGCGTTGCAATCGAGCAGATAGCCGATCTGCGTGAAGGTGAAAAACGACACGCCGAGCGGCAGGATCACGTCCTGCATGCCGTGCGCGAACCAGTCGGCCGGCGCGACGCCGCTTGCGTGCACGAGCGCGGTGAGCAGCGTCGCCAGATATTTGTAGCGCACCAGCAGCGCGAGGTCGGCGGTGATCGCGAGACCGAGTAACCAGCGGCGGCGAGTGGACTGCGCAGGCGCCGCGACAATCGCACAGCTCATCGCGTAGTTGAACGCGATCGACCCCACCAGCAAAGCGACGAACGCCGGATTCCACCAGCCGTAGAACACGATCGACGCACCGCAGAGCCACGCCGCCGCGGCGCGTGGCATGCGCTGGCCGAGCAGGTAGTAGCCGGCCAGCGCCGGCGGCAGGAACAGCGTGAGGAAGATGAATGAATTGAATAGCATCGGGATCAGTCCTGCCTGGCTGGTGCGGGAGCGGTGCCGACCGGCATCGACAGCGCGTCTTCCGACATTTCCCAGATCACCACGCGCACACTCTTCGGCCACGTGGCACGCTCGCGCCAAGCCGCCTGCATCGCGCGATCGAACTGGCCGTCGTCGAGGCTGACGTTCCACACTTCGCGGCCGAGCTGCTCGCCGAGGCGCTCGGCAAACGCGCTGCGGCGCGAAAACGAACTGCCCGCGAGCAGCACATCGGCGGCGGGACCGTCGTCGAGCAGGCCGCCTGTGCGTTGTGCCTGTAGAGTTTCAGCGGCGACGACATCAGGCGCTGGCCGCCACGCATCCGGCACGTCATTCAGATCGGCCAGCGTGAGCAGATCGCCGATGCGCGGTGCGGGTTGCGCCATCGTGTGCATGAATGTGGTGTCGCCGCATTTACCGAGCAACGGCAACACCGCGGCGCCGACCACCTGTGCAACTGCTTGCGCACCACGCGCATTCCAATGCACATCGGTACGGAAAAACGCGGGACGTGCAGCTTGCAACGCCGGCAACAATTCGACGTGCGTGACGTTGCTCGCGGTCAACGCGCGATTCCATACTTTCAGACGCTGCGTCATCCGCGCGTCCTGACGCAGCCCACACAGCGCTTCGCTCTCCACGCGCGCTTTGTCGGGCACCGTCACCACCACCAGTTGAATCCCGTCGCTGCGTAGCGCATCCGCGTAACGATGCAACGAGGCGATGCGCGCATCGGTCAGCGCGTCACCGCCATCGGCGCGTTCGACGGGATCATGTCCCGGCTGCACCGGCGCGCGCAGGCCGTCCGCATAGAACAGCCAGCCGGGACAGCCCTCGCGCACCTGATGCCCGAGGTCGCCGAACAACCGGTAACGCGCCGCGGCTTGCCAGCGATGCATCGACCGCGCATACGGCACGTCGATTGCACGGTCGAGACTGCGGCCGAGGCTGCCGTCACGCCAACCATGCGCATCGAACGACGCGCCGTCGCGCGACTGCATGACAAGCGAGGCCAGCGCGCCTGCACAACCGAGGCCGAGCAACAGCGCGACCAGCCACGCGACGTGCCGATGCGCGCGAGCAAGCGGCTCAGCGAGCGGCCCTTGCGCCGCCGCAGCAGCGTGACCGTGCGCCGCACCGGTGTCGTTGCCCGCTGCGCCTGCCGCTGTGCGACCCACCGTACGCGCCGGCGTGCGTCCGACTGACTCGCTCATCAGGCGATAGCCTTGGTCAGGCGTGCGAGGAACGCATCGTCGGCCATGACGGAGGCTGCGTCCCACTGCCCGCTCGCGCTCGGCAGATTCATCATCTGCCCTTCGTTGAATTGCCAGACGATCGCGTGTGGCGGATTCGCCTTGAAGGCCGGCGCTTCCACATAGTTGAGCAGCGTCTTCCACGGACCGGTGTCGCCGAAGGTCCACGTCAAACCAACCGGGCGATCGATTGCGTTCGAGAGCTTCTGCGGAAAACCGAGGTACGGCTGAACCATGCTGTTGCCGACCACCTGCACGACCGGCGGGCCACCATCGACGAGATCCGGCGACGCCACTACCGTGCGCACGATGAAGTGATCCTTGCCGACCGTTTTCTTGCGGTCCGGCGGCAGCAAGGCCGCGAGGTCGCCGTAGCGGACTTCCTCGTTCCACTTGCCAAGCCGGCTGCCCGCGCCCGCGGTGCCCTTCAGCGGACCGGCCGCCATGAGGCGTTTGGCGACACGCGCGGCGACCGCTTCGGCGGAATGGCCGCTCCAGTGGTAATCGGCGCGAATGTACTTTTCCTGCGAAGCATCGACCGCGGCGATCGCGCCGTCGCCATCGACTATCTGCAAGCCGAGCGAAGCGCCGTGCGCGCGAATCGCGGCATAGCGGCTCGCGACCCCTGCGGACATCGCGGTGCCGTCCGGCAGATTCTCCGGACATGCACGGGCTTTTAGCGGCGCGATCACGATCACGCTATGGATGCCGCGCGCCGTCAACTTGTCCGTCGCCTGATGAATCAGATCGACGGCTTTCAGACACGCGGGCGTTGCGTCATCGGTGAGGCTTTCCCAGCCGGGATAGAGCCACAGATTGCGGCCCTCGATCACGCTGGTCGACGCCGCGGCAAACGCGCGGCGCGGCAGCAGCGACAGCGCGCCGCTGAGCGGCGCCGCGGCCAGGGCGAGCAGCAGGCGGCGACGAGTGCTGTTGAGTGGCCCGGCCTGGATGGACGGTTGGAAAAGCGAACGGCAGGAGTCGGTCATGTCGTGTTCCCCGGACTGATTTGAAGCATCTCTCATGTGGCACAACGTCGGCGGCGCGCGCTGAAGCGTGGCCCGCGTTGCGATCTTCTCTTGGTGTTCCCGCTACTTCTTACTGCTATTTCGTGTTGCCAATGCGTGCCGCTCAATTCGCGGCCGGCGGCCACGCGAGCGCATCGCGTGCGCCGCTCAACACCGGCTTTGCGGCATCGCCGGTGACGAACAGGCTGTAGCTGTCACCGGCAGCGAGCGCAGGCAACGGCAGCACCGCGCTCGCCACCGCGCCGCACTGCCCCACCAGCTTCGCGCTGACCGGATTGATCGCGCGCGTGTCCTGCGCGCCCGCGGCCACTTGAGCGAACACCGTCGGACCATTGCCGTCCACTCCGATCTTCGCGCTGCAACCGGGCGCGAAATTGAACGCGCGCAAAGTCGCCTTCAATCCATCGACCCGCTCATAGCGGCCGACGATCCGCGTCGCATGCCACCCCTTTGCATCATGACGCAGCGCGACGGTGACGGCGTCGCCTGCACGTGTCGCTGCATTCGCCGTCGCATTGGCCGAACCGGCGGCATCGGCCAGAGCCTTACCGTCGACCGTGACGCGTGGCGGCGTGCCTTCCGTCAGCACGCTAAAGCGCGTGACCGCGCCCGGCGCGAGCGTCTGCGGCGCTTCGCTGCCGGCGAGCGCGACCCGCACCGCCTGCGACGATGCGTTCAGCACGCGCAGATACGACGCGTTGGCGGGCGGCTGCGGTCCATACAGGCTCGCGACATCGTCAGCAGCCGCGTGCGCCACGCCAGCCGACAGCAGCGCGGCTGAGGCCACGGCCGCTGCCATCACCGCTGCCACCTTCGATTTACCCAAGCGGTTTCTTTTCATTTGATTCGTCCGGAGTCAATACGAGTAGATCGCGCCGAAGAAGACGCCGCGCGCACGTTCGTCACCCGTGATCTTCAGGCGGTACTGCACCGACAGATCGACATACGAGCGCGGTGCGTCGTATTTGCCGTCGCGGAACCAGTAACGCGTCGAAATCCCCACACCGGCGCCGAGCGGAATGCTGTGGTTGACGCTCGAGTCGTAGTCCGCGCCGATTACCGCATACGGGAACACGGTCCACTTCGGGCTGTAACGGTCCATGCGGAAGGTGCGGCCCAGTTCGAGATTAGTGGTCGCGTAGACCGATCCGGCGTTCAGATAGGTGCCCGTTTCGGCGTAGACCTGCGCGGTCCACCACGACGGCACGTCCACCCGGCGCTCGGTGCCGTAGCCACCCGAATACGCGAGCCGCGCGAGCCAGTCGGGATTGACCTGCGAGCCGATCGGAATGATCCGTTCGAAGGCGACGATCGCGTCGATCTGCGAGAACGGCTTGGCGCGCGCGCCGACGGTGGCCTGCAAGGTATCGATGCCGCTCGCGCCACCGTTCTTCACGCCGAAACTTTCATAGCCACGCGCGTAGAGCTCGAACATCCGGTCGCCGAGACTGCCGAACGGACGCCAGTAGGCTTCCACGCCTGCTTGCCAGTTGTTCGACGTGCCGGGCGTCGGCGACGACGCATAGCCCGGCTGCATGCCCGCGCCACGATAGTTGAGCGATGCGTCGAAGCCCCAGTTGCGCGTGGCCTCGGCGTGGGCGCTGCGCATCTCGTTCAGTTGCGCCGGTGTGACCGGCGGCGTGTCGTCCGTTGGTGTGGCGCTCGCGTCGATGGCGCGCTCGAAGTACTGCGCGGCTTCGTGATTGTGGTGCGCCTGGACGGCCGCATAGCCCGCGTCGGCAGCGGCGCTGGCCGGCAGGGTGCCGGCCTTGTCGGCCATGCTGAAGCGCTGGTACGCGACCTTGTTGTTGCCGGCACGTTGCGCGATATACGCGGCCGTCATGTCGGGCATGGCGTCGAGCATGCCGGCATCGACCATCTTTTGCGCTTCGCGCGTCGCGGCGGAATCGTCGCCGGCCGTGCTCAGCGCGTTGATCAGTTCCACACGATGCTGCGGATCGTCCGGGGCTGCCTTGACCGCTTCGCGTGCATAGCCGACCGCACCGGTTTTGTCGTTCGCGGCCGCGGCAGTCGCCGTGGCGCGCGCCGCGGTGAAACCGGGATCGGCCGCGTAGACGTCGCAGCTTGCGCCGAATTGATCGACGACGCAGTCGATGATTGGGCGTCGGGCCGGATCGAATGAGGAGATCGGGGCGGTCGCTGAGCTAGTTGCGTTGGCTGCGTTCGTTGCGTTCGTTGCGGTCGTTGCGGTCGTTGCGGTCGTTGCGGTCGACGCATTCGGCCCCGCCAACGCATGCGCCAACAATTGCCGCGCCTGATAACGGCGCAGCGCGATCGGCGGATCGGTGTCATCGCGATCCATCTTCAGCGGCGCGAGCAGATCGAGCGCGCGCTGCGGCTGTCCTTCGGCGATCCACACGTCGGCGATGATCACGCGCGCCACGCGCTGGTTGCGCTGGGTCGCGTCGTTGGCATGCAGCGCTTTGGCGAAGTCCGCCTCGGCTTCCGCCGTCTTGCCCTGCGCGGCCAGCGTGTAGCCACGCAGCGTAAGCGGCATGATTTCCGTATCGTCGGCGGCAATGGCAGCACTCGCCGCCGCTTGCACGCCTGGCAGATCGTTCGCGGCGAACAGCGCGTCGATCAACTGGATGCGGTAGCCGACCAGATCCGGCGCATAGGCGACCGCCTCGCGCGCGAGCGCGGCGGCCTCCACGTAGTCGCCCTTCTTGCGCGCCGCGAACGACGCACCCGACGACTTCGGCGCCAGACGGCTGCCGATGAAGCTGCGCCTCACGCGCAGTTCGTCGTTGTCGCCGAAGCGCTTTCTTGCATCGAAATCGGCGTTCCATGCATCGGTGTCCTGACCGGCCGCGCTCGCCGCGTCGATCAGCAGCAAGCGCAGGCGCAGCAGATCGGGACGCAACGCGATCGCCTCGTTCGCGTACCTGACCGTGCCCGAGAAATCCTTCGCCGCATACGCCTTGTAGGCCTGCTGCGCGGCCTTCAACGCAGCGCCCGTCAGCGCGTCCGGGTCGCCCGGTTGCTGGCGGCCGGCGCGGGCGACCGCGCGGGTCGACACGTTCAGCGCGTCGATCTGCTTGCGACGCGAGACCAGCGCAGGATCGCGGCCGATCTGTGCGATCGCGTCGCCGAGCGAGCGGCTTGCTTCGTTATAACGGCGAAGCGCAGCGAGCGCGTTGGCGAGCAGCACGCGCAGCGATACGACGTCGGGGCGCTGGCGAATCGCCTCGCGCGCCCGCGCGATCGCGCCGGTGTAGTCGCCGCGCCCATAGGCCGCATACGCTTCCTGCGCCACCCGATAGGCGGCGCCGCTCAACGGCAGCGCATTGTGTTCGGATGGGGCCGGCTGCGGCGCGGCCGCTGCTCTCTGTGCATACACCGCTGCGCTGCTCAAGCACAACGCGCCGACCACCATTGCAGCGGTGACGCCACGCAACGTGAATGCGGACGCCGCAATCGGAGTCGCAGTTGGAGCCGCAGTTGGAGTCGCAGTCGAAGCCGTCGCTGTAACCCTAGTTACAGCGCACGCGAAAGCGGACGCCGCCGTTGAGCCAGAAGCCGAAGCCACCAAAGAAGCGCGCCCCATCCACGCACGCCGGGTGAAAAAAGAATCGCTCATTCGGATGCCGCCAAAGCGCCCTGAAGACGGCGCTGTTGCTGGATTACGTTCTCGAGTGCGGCACGCGAGATCACCCCGCGCGCCACCATGTAGTCGCCGATGCGGCCATGGCGATCCGGGCGGTAGTCCTGCATCGCCGCTTCGAAAGCCTCGCGGCGGACGTGGCCATGCTCGATCAGCAGATCGCCGATCAGCGGTACGCTGCGTGCCGGCACAGGCTCGGCACCGCCGGCCGACGATGCGCCCGCTGACGCACCTTCCACCCCACCCGCCGTACCCGCCTGCTCGCCCTCGCCCGCCGGCGCCGCGATCTCGACGCCGCGCAACACGCGCAGCCCCGCGGCGATCTCGCCCTCACGAACGATCTCCTGCACGACCTGCCCCCCCACCAGCGCGCTCAGTTCCGCGAACACCGGTTCGGCGAGCGGACTCGCGCTCAGCAGAATCGTGCGGCCGCCCGCGGCGTCGGCCTGCGGCAACACGCGGTGGCGCACGATCGCTTCGAGCGGCAAGCGCTTCGCATCGTCCTTGATGCGTTCGAGCGCCACGCGGCCACGCGGCAAATCAGACTGAAAGGCAATGGCTTCCGCGAGGGTTTCCTCGTCGAGCCAGCCCTTGGCCATCAGCACGCGACCGAGCGGCGCTTCACGCGCATGGCTTTCGCCGAGCGCCTGTTCGAGTTTGTCCGGATCGATGGCCTGCCACGACAGCAGCAATTCCCCAAGACGCTGACGGCGATTGTTAAAGCCGTCGGCCGATGGAAAGTCATGCATGGTCTTGTCCCATGCCAGCCGCTTGCCGGTCACGAGATGCGTGAGGAACATCTTCCACGCACGCGAGACAGCCATGAAGTTGATGAAGTTGCCCACCACCATGCGCGGCACGGACAGCACCCCATGCTCCCAGCCGTACAGACGGGTCACGAAATAGATCCGCTGCACCACGCGCAACAGCAACGCGCAACCGTTGGCCCACAGCAGCGCTTGCAGCCACGGCGAATCGGCGAACGGCGAAGCGATCAGCTCCGGCATCCAGCCGAGCAGATCGGCGCCGGCGAAGAGCAGAAACTGGATCACCAGCGCATACGCGATGATGCCGACGAACGCGGTAACGATGCCTTTGCGGTCACGGAACAGCAGATAGCGGTTGGCGAGCGAGCCGCTCCAGCCGGTCTGCTTCCACCCTTGCAAGCCGATGCCGAGCGTCCAGCGCGCGCGCTGCCGGTAAGCGGTGCGAAACGTATCGGGGAAGAATTCGCGCACGCAGAGCGGCATCGTCACGGTGATGTCGCGTTCGCGGCCAAGGCCGAACCACGCCTTGCGGCGTGTGGCGAATTGCACCGGAAAGCGCGCGAAGATCGACTGCATGCCCATCTTGCCGAGGCGCGCGCCGACGTCGTAGTCCTCGGTGAGGCTCTCGGTGTTAAACGGCTGATTGTCGGTTTCAGCGTTCAGCGCGAGTAGCGCGCGCCGCGAAAAACACGTGCCGACGCCCGCCGAAGGCACCGAGCCGACCAGGCTCTCGCGCACCACCAGATCCTTCGCGTGCCATTCGGCGAACTCGTCCATATAGGTGCCGGCCACGAGTTCGAACCAGTTGCGCTCGAGCGAGGCCACCGGCAACTGGATCATGTCCTTGCGCGGCAGCAGGTAATTGAAAAAGCGCAACTCGACCGGATGCAGCACATCCTCGCTGTCGTGCAGCACCACGCCGGCGAATTCGACGCCCGTTTCGGCCTCATACCTGAAGATCGCCTGGATCACCCAGTTCAGACAGTCGGCCTTGCAGGTCGGACCGTCGTGCGGCACTTCCACGCGTCGCAACTGCTTATAGCGGCGGCGCATCCGCTCGACTTCGGCGATAGTCTGCGGGTCGTTCTGATAGGTGCCGACGAACACCACATAGTTGCGGTAGTCCATCACCCGCACCATGTCTTCGATCATCGCCGCGACCACGTCGTACTCGTGCCACGCGGGCACCATGATCGCGATCGGCTGCTCGTCGCGCTGATACAACTGCGCGCTGGTGAGCGGCTTGTAGGCGCGCTGCACCGTGAAGCGGCGATAGAGCGTGCGGGTCCAGTACCAGAGGTCGATGAACAGATCGTCGAGGCTGGACAGCAGGATGATGAACGCCACCAGCGCCGCGACGTATTCGAGCCCATGGTAATAGTGGGCTACCGCGTAGCCCGCATACCATTTGATTAGCGCGAAGCTCACGACTTGTCCTGATTCCTGCGGCGCGCCACGCTGGCCACCAGCAGCAACACGATCAGCAAGCCGACGAGGCCGGCCGGGATGCCCCAGCGCACCCAGCTCTGCATGAACCACGGGCCTTGCACGTCTTCTGCATCGACCACTTCGCCCGGATGACGCGTATCGAACTGGCGCAACGTGCCGCTGCCGTCGACGATCGCGACGTCGCCACGCGACAGTTGCAGCGACGCCGGCAGAATCGCTGCCGTATCGCCCACCGTGCGATACACGATGCCCGATACGCTGCCCGACTTGACGGCTTCGATCACGCCGACGCGGTTCAAACCCGAAATATCCGCCAGCATCTTGCCGGATGCATCGGTGAGCGACAGACGGTCTTTCGACAGATGGGCGAGGCTCTTCTCATCGGCGAGCGTGACGTCGGCCGCGAGGAAGGCGCCCTTCGGGCTCGCCGCTTCGCCGTCACGCGCAACGCTGAAGATCGCACGGGTCGGCGCGATGCCGCTCGCGTTCGCCAGGCGCGCGACGCGCGGCAGCACTTGTGTGGCGTCGTTCAGATACGAGGCCGGCACGATCACATTCGCTTCCGACGCGAACCGCGCCACCATGCCGGTGAAGTCGTCGCCGACTTTCGCATCGGTTAGCGTCAGATGGCTGCTCGGCAGCACGGCAATCGGATGACCCTGGCCGCGCGCCTGACAGCCGCCTTCCGGTTGACGCTGAAACACCACGCGCAGCAGGTTGTTCGGGGCGAGCGCGTAATGCGGCACGCGGGCGGCGATGCGCTGCGGTTTGCCGTTGGCGGTCAGCAGTTGCGAGCCGATCAGCACGTCGTTGAAATAGATCGAGGCGGTTTGCGCGGTGTTGTTCGGCGTCGGCGACGCGGCCACGTCGAGCACCACGGTGCCCGGCAACTTGCCGTTGCCCGATGCCGCGCCCAGATCGAAACTCGCGTCCCAGGTGGCCCGGCCCTGCACGTCGAGCGTGCGTGGCTGGCCGCCCAGCAGCGACAGTGCGATTTCGTCGCCGCGCGTGTTCGGTGCGGTGTCGATCTGATGGACCACGAGGCGGCTCGTCACGTCGATCGGACGCCACGAGCGCGCGAGGACCGCCACGCCGTCGTTATCGCCGATCACGATCGCGGTCTGGCCACCGAGGTGAGCAAGGCGCACTTCGCCCGAGGCGAGCGGCCTCGCGATCGGGTCGATCGCGCGGGCGCGCCATGCATCGAAAGCCTCGCTTGCGCCCGGCGCGGCGCCGACGACCTGTTCGCGCAAGGCATCGAGGGAAGTCTTCAGCGTGTTGCGCACCGTGTCGTCGGCGACGATCACGTCCGGCGCGAACGCCGAGCGCGGCGTGAGTGCGATCAAGGCGCCCGCTTCCGCCGGGTTCGCCAGCTTGTGCGAACCGCCCGCGGCCAACGCCGCAAAAGCCGGAACCGCGCGCAGCGGCGCCGGCACCTCGGTGTCGCCCAGATCGACCGTGTCGCCCACCGCCGGCCACGTCCGCGTTGCCGGCGTGCGGCCTTCGCGTTGCAGCAGCGCTTCGACGCGCCAGCCTGCATCGAACGCCGGTGCCGCGAGCGTGCTCGCGCCGAGCATCACTACCGGCTTTTGCGGCAAGGCGCTCCACGCGCTGCGCAGATCGACGACCGCATCCGGATCGTAGCGATAGGTCAGGCGCGAAGTCGGCGCGATACGCCAGACGTTGCCGATCGCGGTCTGATCGGTACAGATGTTATCGCTGAGCACCGACGACCAGTCGAGGCCCACGCGCACGAAGCCGCCCGGCCGTGCCGCGCCATCCACGCCGAGACTCGCCGACGCATCGCCCTGGTCCTGTGTCGGGCTGCGCGAGAGCACCGGTGCGCCGTCGAGCGACACCAGCATGGTCGTGCGGCCGCCGTTGCCGCGCAGATAGCTGCCGTCGATCTGCAAGGCCGCGTCGCTCAAGGGCACGCCGGCCGGCACCGGCAGATACAGTTCCTGACGGCCGTCCGGCGCGCGCAACACGACCGGATCGCGCATTCCCAGTTCGGCCAGCGACACCGTGCGCGTCGCGAGACGGCCGCTGCCGAGTTGCGCGAGGCTGCCAGCGACGTCGGCCGGCTGTTGAGCATGGGCCGTCGAGGCGAGCAACAGCAGCACGGCAAGGGCGTTCAGGCGAGGACGCGCGAGGCGGCGCATTGGCGTATGGGAGGTCACGTTGTCTTTTCTCTTAATTAGCGCACAAACAGTGAAGCTGATTCGCACTGCATGGATTGTCTGGAACTGCGGCCCGCGCGGCGCTATTGCACGGCTTCCGCGCGCTGCGCATTCGGAACCTGCCCCGTCCCACCGATGCCGCCACTCACGAACTCGTCGAACGGGCGCCCGGTCAACGCCGCGACGATCCGTTGCGACGCATGGCCGTCGCCGTATGGGTTGACGCGATGCGCGAAATCGTCGCGCTCGCCGGCGTCGTCGAGTAAGCCCGTCACCGCGCGTACGATCGCTTCGCGCTCCGTGCCGACGAGGCGCACCGTGCCGGCCGCCACTGCTTCCGGACGCTCGGTCACGTCGCGCATCACCAGCACCGGTTTGCCGAGCGCGGGGGCTTCTTCCTGCACGCCGCCGGAGTCGGTGAGAATGATCGAGGCACGCTGCATCAGACGCACAAAACCCAGGTAGTCCAGCGGATCGATCAGATGCAAGTTGCGCGCCGTGCCGAGGGTTTCCTGCACCGGGCCACGCACATTCGGATTCAAATGCACCGGATAGACGATCTGGACCCTGTTGGTCCTCGCCAGATCCGCGAGTGCCGCGCAGATATTCGCGAAGCCCGCACCGAAGCTCTCGCGGCGATGGCCCGTGACGAGCAACACCGGCAGCACGCCGTCGAGGAACGGCAAGCGCGCGTCGAGCTCGGCGCGCAATGCCGCGTCGTTGTCGATGCGCGCGGTGGTGAGGTTCAGTGCGTCGATCACCGTATTGCCGGTCACGATGATCCTGCCGTGCAGCGCTTCGTGCGCGAGGTTCGCTTTCGAGCTCGCGGTCGGCGCGAACATCAGATCGCTCATTACGTCGACCACGCGGCGGTTCATTTCTTCCGGCCACGGCTGCATCAGGTTGCCGGTACGCAGACCCGCTTCGACGTGACCGATCGGAATCCGCCGATGAAACGAGGCCAGCGCCGCCGTGGACGCGGTGGTCGTATCGCCGTGCACCAGCACACGATCCGGCTGAACGGTTGCGAGCACGTCGTCGAGCGACGCGATGAGGCGCGACGCCAGACCGTTGAGCGTCTGGTTGCCGGTCATCAGGGCGAGATTGTGATGCGGCTTGATCTGGAACAGATCGAGTACCTGATCGAGCATCTGCTGATGCTGGCCTGTGACGCAGACCACCGACTCGATGCCGGCGTCAGCTTCCAGTTGTTTGACCAGCGGTGCCATTTTGATGCCTTCCGGCCGCGTCCCGAAAATCGACAGAATCCTCGTTGGCATATGCCCTCGATCTTTATTTGAATGTTTTATTGGCGGCAGGCAATGCGGAGCACGCGTTAATATCGCACCCCGATATTTACCGATCTGACTTGCCCGTCGCCGATAATTAGCGGCAGTTCCCATATACGCCGGGAACGAATCGATCGGATGTAATAACTGCCGACTGGATTCACTTGAGCGTCGTTTGAACGAGCGGCCATTGATGGTGAATCGATGCGCATTCTAGCGCGTATTTCCGCCTATCTCACAATGGATTTTGCCTATGTGGCACGTCCGCGGCGGCGCCTTGCAGCCGGGAAACGGGATTTTTTGCCGACGAAGCCGGGTGATTAAGCCAGCGCAAACGTTTTCCGAATGTTTATGAAAGCGTTAAATTCAGGCTAATCATTTTCAAAATCCGTAAATGTTAAATCAGAATTAACATTTACTCCGCCTCATTCGCTCAAGTGGAATTGCCCGCTGATTAAGGCTGCGCAAACGTTATCGGCGGATTCGACGTGGTGCGGGCAATATCATGAACGACTCGTTCAAATTGACCGTGCGTCTCACTTGCTGGATTCGCGTTCGATTCCCGCGGCCAGTTCGGCGATCTGCGACTCCGCAAATACGCGGATGCCGTGCTGTTGCGGCAACGCGACAGTAACGCCGGTAGCGGGGTGGGTTTGGTTGTTGAACGCGCCAGATCAAGCCAATCACGAGCCAAGCGAATCGGCATCGATCAATCGCTTCATAAGGGTTCCGAATTATATGAGGCGGCGGCAACACGACCAGGCACGTTTCCGGCACGCGTTCGAAGATCATCAGTTGATTGAGTTTCAGCTCACGGATCAGGAGCGCCCCTGCTCGTCCCGCTGCTGGGCACACGTATTGCTCCATATCGCTCGCCGGCAACGACACGTCAAAGCACGCAGTGCCCACAACGAGTAGCCGTTTTCAACTTCGATCCAGCAATCCATCGGTGGGAGGCCCCATGCTTCGATACGCCGTAATCTTCTTCATCATCGCGATCATCGCCGCGGTATTCGGCTTCGGCGGCATTGCCGCAGGCGCAACGGAAATCGCCAAGGTCCTGTTCTTTATCTTCGTGGTGATCTTCCTCGTCACCTTGCTGATGGGCGTGATGCGACGCTGACCTCCGCATCGAACAGGTAGGAAGAAACACCCGCCCCGGTGCGAGGATCAGCAGCGCGTTGCAATACTTGCCACACGGTATTGCAATAGTTGCTGCCCGCGCCGGGGGTTTTATCGCCAGCCCACCCACCTCACGCCGCGCGCGCGATCCTCGTCGGCACAGTCAACCTATGCGACCAGTTCGCGAGCGTGCGCGTCGCCACCGGTGGTTTGCTCAAGATCGCGCTGTCGTAGTGCTTGCCGTCAAAGCGCACGAAATCGACAATGCGAAACCCCTGCCCTCTGTAAAACGCAATCAGGTGTGCAGCCGGCTGCGGCGTATCGAGCGCGAGTTCCGCATAGCCGCGCGTCGCCGCCCAGTGGTCGGCGAAAGCGATCAACAGCGTACCGATGCCACGCGCCTGCCACACCGGCTCCACGCCGAACTGACGCAAGCTGGCAATATCGTCACGCCGGTAGAGTTCGCACGACGACTCGCGGTCCGGTGCATATAGCGTCATCGTGCCGACAATGCGTCCTTCGCAGACCGCCACGTAGCAATCGCCGCGCGTCGCGCGTGAACGTGTCGTCTCCACCGTTTGATCCACACAGGTGCAATTCAGCCCCATTGCACCGAGTCGTGTGAAAGCGCGATGCAGCAGCGCGGTCAACGCGACATACGAATCGCGCGACGGATCGAAGCGGCGCAGTTCGACACGGCCCGCGCCGTGACACACGTAATCGATACGGACAGATTGCTGCGTCGTTGCACGTCGCTTCACGTTGAGCACCTCGCGCTATCAAGATGCACGAAGTGTAGATTTCGCGCGTAGGCGTCTCAAGAAAAAATGTCGTAAAAACTCACATGG
Source organism: Paraburkholderia sp. GAS32 (assembly GCF_050434225.1). Lineage (NCBI taxonomy): Bacteria > Pseudomonadati > Pseudomonadota > Betaproteobacteria > Burkholderiales > Burkholderiaceae > Paraburkholderia > Paraburkholderia sp. GAS32. Next base: position 32,520 of record NZ_JBNPVS010000047.1, read on the forward strand.
GATGTGCGTGCCAGCATGTTGCTGGCACAGCTTGCCCACGCATTAGGCCGCCGGCACCACAAGCGGCTCGCTCTCCCGCAAACCAAGATGCAATTCCTCGCAGAGGAACGTCTGCAATGTCTGCACGGCGGCCGCCTGCGCACCGGAGACTGGGCGCATGAAGAGTCCGAAATCGGCGGTCGGCGCATCGGGCAATCCATCGGCCTGACCGAGCACGCGCATCGACTCCGAGCGGATATTGCCGTCGAGCAGCACCGACACGCCGAGCCCCGCTTCCACGGCCGACTGCACCGCCGGCAAACTGGTGCTGGTGCACACAATGCGCCACGCAATCCCCGCGCGCCGCAGCGCCGTCAACACCTGTTGCTGCCACAGACACGCGCCGCCGAACGCAACCACCGGCAGCACGGCGCCATCGTCGCGGCTAAACCCGCGTGCGCCGACCCAGAAGAGCGGCTGCGTCCACGTCAGCAGCGGCACCGAGTCGACCAGCGCGGGGTCCCCCACCACCACGTCGAGGCCGCCGTCCGCAAGCCGGTTCGACAACGCGGAACTGGTATCGACGACGATCTCCAGCGCCACCTGCGGATAAGCGATCGAAAAACGCCGCAGCGCACGCGGCAAGCGACCGACCGCGATGTCTTCCAGCATGCCGAGCCGCACCGTGCCGGACACCTGCCCCGCGCTCAGCGCCCGCCGCGCATCGGCGCCCGCGCCGAGGATCGTGTGCGCGAACGGCAGCAGCAGATGTCCCGCTTCCGTGAGTTGCACGCCACGCGGCGAGCGGTCGAGCAAACGCTGCCCCAACTCTTCCTCGAGCCGGCGCAATTGCATGCTTACCGCCGCCTGAGTACGCGCAAGGCGGGCCGCCGCCACGCCCACCGCGCCGGTTTCCGCCACGGTGACGAACGCGCGCAGGAGACTGCTGTCGAGATCTCGGGTCATCACGTTTATTGAAGTGGTCATAAGAAATATCAACTTATCTTAATACTGCCTGCACCGATAAGATAGCTTCCACCCCATCCGAAAAGCGGTCACGAGGCCAAGATGCAGGACACCACCATCAAACCCGCGCTGAATCCAGTGCCAACACCAGCTTCAGTGAAGCCCGTCAGTGCCGCAGCCGGCGCAGCGCTCCTGTGCGTGCTGTCGATGTCGAGCGTGCAGTTCGGCGCCGCGCTCTCCGCGCCGACAATGGCTGAGTACGGCTCGCTCAGCACCACCTGGTTGCGTCTTTGCTGGGCGGCCGTCGTGCTTGCGTTGCTGGTGCGCCCGCGTTTCTTCACCTACTCGCGCTCGCATTGGCTCGCGGCCGGTGCGCTGGGGGCCGCGATGGCCGGCATGACGTTGTGCTTTTTCGCGGCGCTGCAGCGGATTCCATTGGGGCTCGCCGTCGCGATCGATTTTCTTGGACCGCTCGCCGTAGCGACTTTCGCGGTGCGCCGCGCGCGAGCAGTACTGTGGCCGGCCCTGGCGATTGCCGGCGTGCTGCTGCTCTCGCGTGATCGCGCGGGCTGGATCGGCGAGCCGCTGGGCGTGCTGCTCGCGTTCGGGGCCGCGCTCGGCTGGGGCAGCTATATCGTGTTGATGAAAAAGATCGGCACGGTGTTCGCCGGCCTTGAAGGATTGTCGGTGTCGCTGATCGCAGCGGCACTGGTTGCCACGCCGTTTGGCTTTGCGCAAAGCGGCACACACATCGCCGCAGGACAGATCGCCGCAACCGCGGGCCTCGCGTTGCTGGTCCCGCTGTTACCCTATGCGCTGGAAATGGTGGCGTTGCGGCACATGCCGGCCTCATCGTTCGGGATACTGATGAGTGTCGAGCCCGCGATCGGCGCGCTGGCTGGCTTCGTGGTGCTGCATCAGCCGATGGGCGTCTTGCAGATCGCAGGCACGCTGCTGGTGGTTGCGGCGAGCGTGGGCGCCGTGGTGGCGACACGCTGAACGGCGTTGAACCGCTGCGTGTGCTTGCGCAGCGCTCAGGCGATATTTTCCGCTTCGTAAAGACGCCGGCCCGCTGCGTCCTTCGCGCCGAGGACCGGCTCGATTTCGATCGGCCACTCGATGCCGATGTCGGGATCGCTCCACAAGATGCAGCGCTCGAGTTCCGGGAACCAGTATTCAGTGGTCTTCCACAGGCATTCGGCGACATCGGACAGCACGACGAAACCGTGTGCGAAGCCCGGCGGCACCCACATCTGCCGATGATTGACCGCGCTCAGGTGTTCGCCGCTCCACTTGCCGAAGGTCGGCGAATTGAGCCGCACGTCCACGGCGACGTCGAACACCTCCCCCACCACCACGCGCACGAGCCGACCTTGCGGCCGATGCACCTGATAGTGCAAGCCGCGCAACACGCCACGCACTGCCCGTAAATGACGGTCTTGCACGAAATTGAAACCTTGCGAGACGTCGTCGGTAAACTCATCCGCGCTGAAGCTCTCGAAGCAGAAGCCAAATTCGTCGCAAAACACCTCGGGCTCGATGAGTTTCACCTCCGGCAATGCTGTCGCCATTACCTTGTTGCCCATGGCCACTGTGCTCGTAAGAAGCCCGCCAGGAGAAAACGCGACCGCCGACGCGCGCACCGGTGCATACGCCGTTGCACACCCCGCTGCACACGCACCCATCCGCTCTGAATTGCACCCTGAGTTGCACCGTCTGCACGGCGCCTGCTCAAGATTACGCCTCGGTCGCCACCCGGCTGCGCGCGCGATATTCGGTGGGCGACAGCGCCATACGCTTGCGGAATATCTTCGCGAGGCGGTCGCCGTTGCCGGTGCCGCTGCGGCGCGCTATCTTATCGACCGGTAATTCTGTTTCGGTCAGGAAGTTGCAGGCAATACGCAGCCTCACCTGGAGCAGATAGTCAGAAGGCGTGACCTGCATTTCATGCTTGAAGCGCCGCAGAAAATTGCGCTCGCTCATCGCCGCCACTTGCGCTGCGTCGGCAACCGACACCGGACGATCGCAATTCGCCTCCATCCAGCGCGCGGCGGCACGGATTTTCTCGGCGACGCTGAGTGTGCCGCCTTCAGCCTGCAGCGGCACCCAGGTGGCGGCCATGCCCGGCATCACCCGATCGGCGACGCTGCGCGCGAGTTCCGCGCCAAGATCGCGCTTGATGAACATCAGCGCGCTGCGCGCGCAGTCGTTACGATCGTTGGCGGCGCTGCGCACGGCATCGGCCGTGGCGCTGCCCAGATAGCGATTCACCTGCAGACCGTCATGCTCCGCGGGACCCGCTGCTTCCAGAACGAGACGGCCCTCGCCGATCGTCTCGATCGCACGGGTTCGCGTTTGCACCGATCGCAACCAGCCCAGCAAGCGTTCGTCGAGTGCGGCCTCATGTGCGCCGTAGCCGCCTGCGATGAAGAGCACGTCGAAACCGCTGCCATAACGTGTGTCGATGCGGTCAGTCCAGATCCGCGCCGACGAAGAACTCGCAACGCTGCCTCCGTCCATCGACAGAAACTGCACTTCGTAAGGCGGCTCTTCGCCAGCCCGCGAGCCCGAGAGTTCGTTGGCGGTCTGGAACATCTCGACCACTGTGCCAGGCCCGAGCAGCCAGAAGCCGTCGAACAGCAACACGCCGATTCGCCGCGCTGCGCTACGCACGTTTAGCGTTGGCGTATGTAACCAGGTAATCCTCGCAGTATCCAGATGCAAGTGCGGCATGATCTTTCCCCAAGCTGTCGTACATTGTGGACCCCGCTGCCCCGTCTGCCGGACGATATGGACGAATTGAATTACGGCGGATGAAAACCACCGGCAACGCCGCTTAACGGATTATGCGTGATGTTAGCCGAATGCCGCGCCATAGTAAATTTGAAAAACAAATCCGCATCGAGAAATTCAATGTATGACGAAAACCATTATTGTGTGTTTCATATGACTTTCGGCATATGAGCCGGCATAGCGACAGGCCATAGCGGCCTGACGACCGCCCGAAGACCGCAACACCTTGCACAGAGCCGCACTCAAGCCTACAGCGCCGTTGCGGCAACTCATCGTGAAGCGTCGAATTCGCGACGGCGATTCACCGAAATCACATACGAAAAATGTTTCAAACGTGAACTCGAAACCTCGCAAATAATGAACATTCAATCTGGCTTTATTCGCAAATCTGGAATTTATCGACAGTGCCAATGTGGCAAACCGCACATTTATTGAAACATTCAAGATTAAGCATTTCGACCCTGCATTCTCATTCGATTAAAAATGTTTCTATATTGAAACATCCGGCTTCTTATACGTATGACCAAATGCGCTTGTCATCGGCCTGCATACCGGGAGAACATCAGACGATTCCATGCTGCAGCGCAAATCGTGCCAGGCGGTTTCCTTAAACAAAGTTTCATCCCTTGATCGTTCTCTTTAAGACTTGGTTAAGAGAGGCGGCGCCATAATTTGCGTACCGTAAGAGCAGCAAGGAGCAGAGATATGTCGCGCCCCATGAGCATCGAGAGAGTCAACGAATACGGACAGAACGCGGTTCGCATCGCCATCGAGGACCGTGCGGTACTGCTCGAAGCGGCCGATCTGGATGCCGTGATCGAGCACCTCAGCGCGATGCGCGCCACGATGCGCCCGGAAGTGCCGAAGGAACCGCTGCGCACCCATCAGTACGTGATTGAAATCGATCCATGCTGGCACACCGAAAAGCATCCGCTGGACGACGGCGCCGTACTGTTCCTGCGGCATTCCGGTCTGGGCTGGGCCGGCTTCGCGCTCCCCACCGCGAGCCTCGCGAGGCTGCATCACGCGTTGACGCAGCAACTGGAAGCCTCGCTCGAAGTACACGGCATGCTCAACTGAATCGGCTGAATCAGCCGATTCGCGAACGCTGGGCAGTGCAGCGCCCGCGCAAGCAGTGAATCAGCCGGCCGGCTGAACGCCGTGCTCGACACTGACGACGGTGGTGCCCACGCGCGGCGTGAGCATCGTAGCCCTATCGGCCGTTCGTCAACTGGCCGCTTTCGCTCGGCTGCCGTCGTGCGCGCCGCTCGTCACGCTTACGGCGCAACTCGGCAAGCCGCCGTTTGCTATACGTTAGCGAGGCGACCGCATGAAACGCGACCGGGGCGAACACGAGGCCAAACAGCGTGGCCGCCAGCACCCCGCCGAACACACCGGTGCCGATCGAGCGACGGCTTTCCGCGCCCGCACCGCTCGACACCACCAGCGGCACGACGCCCAACAGGAATGCTGCCGAAGTCATCACGATCGGCCGGAAGCGCGCGGCGGCCGCTTCGGTCACGGCGCGCGTCAACGGCAGGCCGCGGCGATACAGATCGCGTGCGAACTGCACGATCAGAATCGCGTTCTTCGCCGCGAGGCCGATCACCGTAATCATGCCAACCTTGAAGTACACGTCGTTTGGCATGCCCCGCAGCAGCATCGCAGCGATTGCGCCGATCACGCCGAGCGGCACGACCATCAGCACGGCAAGCGGGATCGCCCAGCTTTCGTACAAGGCAGCGAGCGCCATGAACACGGCCAGCAGCGACAGGCCGATCAGCAACGGCGTGAGCTGTGCCGCCGCGGTTTCTTCACGCGCCGCGTCGACCCAGTCATACGAGACCCCGACCGGCAGCGAAGCAGCGAGCCGCTCCATCTCCGCCATTGCCGCGCCCGAACTGTAGCCGGGCGCAGCGTGGCCGCTCACGTCGAGCGACGGATAGCCGTTATAGCGCGTCAGCATCACCGGACCGATGCTCCAATGACGTGACGCAATCGCGGATAAGGGCACCATGCCGCCGGACGAGTTCGGCACGGCCAGCGCCATCAGATCGTCCTCGGTCATCCGCGTGGCGGCGTCGGCGGAAATCATCACGCGGCGCATCCGGCCACCGGTAGGAAAGTCGTCGATGTAGGTCGAGCCGAAGGTGCTGCCCAGCACATCGGTGATGCGGTCGAACGGCACGCCGAGCGCATACGCTTTCGCACGATCGATGACGAGTTCGACGCGCGGCGCATCCGGCAGATTCTCCGAATGCACGGAAGCCAGCACCGGGTTCGCCTTGGCCTGCGCGAACAGTTGCTCGCGCGCGGCCTTCAGCGCATCCAGCCCGACTCCGCCGCGGTCTTCAAGCCGGAACACGAAGCCGTCCGAATGCCCGAGTCCCGGCACGGAAGGCGGCAAGTGCGCCTCCACATTGCCGTCGAGAATCTTGTCGAACTTCTCGTTGAGCCGCTCGCGCAAGGCCATCGCATCGGTATTGCGCTTGCCCCAGTCTTTCAATTCGACGAAGCCCATCGCCACGTTCTGACCGCTACCGGTAAAACTCCAGCCGATCACACTGGTGACGTGCGCGACGGCGGGTTCGGCGCGCAGGATCGTTTCCATTCGCTGGACCACCGCGAGCGTACGGGCCTGCGTCGCGCCGGCCGGCAATTGCACCATCACCTGCAACTGGCCTTCATCTTCGCTCGGCAAAAAGCCACCGGGCATCTGCCAATAGAGCGCGGCGCACGCGCCGACCAGCACGGCATAGATCGCCAGCATCGGGCCGATACGGCGCAGCGTACGCGCGGTCAGCCCGCGATAGCCGCTCGCGGCCCGATCGAAACCGGTCGTGAAGCGGCTCGCCGCTCGCGCCGCGAAGCCGAGCAGGCCACGGCGGGCATCGCGTTGACTCACCGGGTGCTTGTGCGCTTTCAGCAGATTCGCGCATAGCGCGGGCGTCAACGACAACGCCATGAACGACGACACCAGCATCGACGCGATCATCGACACCGCGAATTGACGGTAAATACCGCCGACACCGCCCGGAAAGAACGCCATCGGCACGAACACGGCGGTCAGCACCGCGGTCACGCCGACGATCGCGCCGCCGATCTGCGTCATCGCCTTACGGGTGGCCTCGCGCGGCGGCAGGCCCTCCTCTTCCATCACGCGATGCACGCTCTCCACCACCACGATCGCATCGTCGACGAGAATCCCGATTGCCAGAACAAGGCCGAACATCGTGAACACATTGATCGACAGGCCGCAGGCGTACATCGCGAGAAACGCGCCCATCAGCGTGACCGGAATCACCACCGTCGGCACCAGTGTGTAGCGCAGATCGCGCAGGAACAGCCACATCACGAAGAACACCAGCACCACGGCTTCCGCCAGCGTGACGAGCACCTCGCGAATCGCAATCTTCACGAAATGCGCGTTGTCGAACGGAATTTCGACGGCAACGCCCGGCGGCAAGCCTTTCGATAGTTCGGCAAGCCGCGCGCGGATCGCGTTGGACGTCTCGAGCGCATTGCCGCGCGGCCCGAGTTGAATACCGACGGTCGCCGCGGTCTTGCCGTTCAGGCGGGAGTAGAACGAGTAGTTGTCGCGTCCCAGTTCGACCCGCGCGACGTCCCGCAAGCGCACCGCCGAGCCGTCTGGCAGCGCCTTCAGCACGATCTGGCCGAATTCGGCGGGCGAGATCAGTTGTCCCTTCACGCTCACCGAGGCCGTCAATTGCTGCCCCGGAACGAACGGTGCGTCGCCCAGCGTGCCGGCCGTTACCGTGGCGTTCTGCGCAGCGATCGCGGCGTTCACTTCCGCGGCGCCGAGGCCGTACTCGCGCAGCTTCATCGGATCGAGCCAGATGCGCAATGCTTCGTCGGCGTCCCACAACTCTGCCGCGCCCACGCCCGGCGCGCGCTTCAGTTCGCGCAACACGTAACGGCTCAGGTAGTCGCTCAATTGCACGGAATCGCGCGAGCCATCCGTGGATGTCAGCGCGACCAGCATCAGAAACGTATTGGCCGCCTTGAAAACGCTGATGCCCTGCTGCACGACCTGTTGCGGCAAGCGCGGCTCGACCTGCTTGAGACGGTTCTGGATGTCGACCAGCGCGAGATCCGGATTGGTGCCCGGCGCGAAGGTCGCGTCGATCTCGAGATTGCCGAGGTTGTCGCTGGTCGTTTCGTAGTACAGCATATTGTCGGCGCCGTCGAGACTCTCCTCGATGATGCTGCCGACGTTCGCATCGACCACTTCAGTGGCAGCCCCCGGATAGATGGCGCTGATCACGATGCGCGGCGGCGCAAGACGCGGATACTGCGCTACCGGCAGTTGCGGAATGGCAAGCGCGCCCGCCACGACAATGGCGAGCGCAACAATCCATGCGAAAACCGGGCGGTCGATGAAGAAAAATGGCACGCAAGAAATCCGTTCAGATTGTCTGGAGACGCGGCGCGTCAACGAGGCGGGCCATATGCAGCATGTCGGCCAGTATGCCGTCGCGCAATGCAAAACCGCGCGAGCGGCCTTCTTCGACAAAGCCGAACTTGCGGTACGGCGGGATTGCCGGCCAGTTATCGGCCAGATCGATCAGTTCGGTCATCAGCGCACTACCGATGCCGCGCCGGTGCCATGCGTCGTGTACACCAATGCCGAGCGACGCGCGCAGCGTCAGGCCCTCGGGCAAGCTCTCAGAATTTGATTTTGTTCTTATGTCTTGATTCATAGGCTCATAACGTCAATTCGAATGACCTCGTCAGAATGCCGGGTAATTGCATGCCGCCCGTGGCACGCTCGCCCCATGTCGAGTCGCTCAATAGCAATTCCGCTTGCGCGCCGAGTTGTTCAAGTTCACTACCGAGCACGCGGTACAGGCTATCGTCGAAACGCATGGCTTCGAGCGGCGCGACGATCTGCCCGTTCTCGACCCAGAAGGTTGCAAAGCGCGTCATGCCGGTCAGGCGGCAATTCATCCGGTCCGAGAAATTCACGTACCAGAGATTGCCGATGTAGAGACCGGTATCGAGTTTCGCCAGCACGTCCTCTTCCGGCAGATCGCCCGCTTCCATCGAGAGCGCCGCCGGCGACTCGTTCGCCAGCGCGCCGTTGGGCGTCAAACCGTACTCGCGCGCGCTGCGCGCATTGGTCAGGCGTTCGGCACTGCGGCCGGCCTGAATCAGCGGGACGCTCTCGCGCAAATAGCCGTCGCCGTTGAAGCCGGGTGTAATGCCGAGATTCAGATCTTCGCTGATCGTGACGCGCGGGTCGACTACGATTTCTCCCACATGCAGCTTGTACAACTCACTGCGCGACGTGGCCTGGGCACGTGCGGAGAAACCGCTCCATGCCGCCACGCCAAGCAGTTCCGCGAGCGCTGCGGGCGCGAGATACGAACGATAACGCCCCGGCGCCAAGGTGCGCGGCGTGCGCGCGAACACCGGGAGACGCGTTGCGGCCTGCTCAACCTTGTGCGCGAAAACTGCGTCGCTCCAGTCGTCGCCCGCGTATGTCGTTTTGATCGCGCGGCCGCTCGGGTCGTATAGCGACCAGCTAAAATTGAAGTTATCGACTTCGTACCAGCCGCGACTGCCGTTCGTGGACGCAAAGCCGCGCACGATCGTGCCGCCCGCGTAAAAGCCCACGAAATCCAGCCCTTGCGCGCATTCGGCAACGGTGCGCAACAAGCTGTCCGGCTCCGGCAGCTTGCCCGAACGTTGCGTGGTGCGCTGCCATTGCGACGTGTCGAACAATAGATGCGGGTCGTCCGCCGCGCCGCGCAGGCTTTCACGCAAGGTGGCGAGCGCCGAGTTCACGTCGTCCAGATCCTGTTGCAGATCGCCGCAGACGGTCAGCGTCGAATAAGCCTGGCGCGCGCCGTCGATCAAACGCAAGGTCAGCTTGCCTTGCGACACGCTGCCGATCTGCCGCACCTTGCCCGAGTTGAAGCGGATAAAGTCGGACTGTTCGCCGGCAAATGAACTCAGCGTGATTTCCGCGCCTTGCTGCAAGCGTTCGATGGCATCGGCCAGCGACGTGAAATGCTGCTGCCAGTCGATCGACGTAGCGGCGCGCGAGGACATGAATTGACTCATCAGGCGCCTCCGAACACGTCGATGTTGCTAAACACGCAAGCCGGCGAGGCATGGCCGACGCGAATGATCTGTGCCGGTTCACCCTTGCCGCACATGGATGTGCCGTACACCTCGCGCGTATCCGCATTCCCCACCGCGCTCAGGCTGCGCCAGAAATTCGCCGAAATGCCGCGATAATTCGGCTGTTTGACGACCTGGGTGAGCTTGCCGTTTTCGATCAGTTGACCGAACTCGCAGCCGAACTGGAATTTGTTGCGATGGTCGTCGATCGACCAGGACGTGTTGGTGCGCATCAGAATGCCATGTTCGATGTTGCCGATCATCTGCTCCAGAGAACTCTCGCCGGGCTCGATGTTCAGATTCGCCATCCGGTCGATCGGCGGGCGGTTCCAGTTCGACGCGCGCGAATTCGCCACGCCCGCCATATGCGCGCGTTGCTGCGAAAGCGCGCCGCCGAGCGGACGTTCGAGCACGCCATCGCGGATCAGATACTGCTTTTTCGCTTCAGTGCCGTCGTCGTCGAATGCGTACGTGGCGGCTTCCTCGCGCAGTTCCGGGTCGAAAGTCACGTTCAGCAGTTCCGAGCCGTAGCGATATGAGCCGAACATTTCCTTCTTGACGAAGCTCCAGCCGGCAAAGTTGCGCTCGTCGCCGAGGATACGATCGAGTTCGAGCGGATGGCCGATCGATTCGTGAATCTGCAGCATCATCTGATCGGGCATCAGCAGCAAATCGCGCTTGCCTGACGGGCAATTCGGCGCGGCCAGCAATTGCAGCGCTTCATGGGCGACACGCGCACCCGAGCCGTCGAAGCCGAAGCGTGTCAGCACTTCCATGCCGCCCTGTCCCAACGTGCCGTAGTTGCCACCGAGGGTACGCACCTGCGTATCGCCGTCCGCGTGGGCGGCCACGCTCAATTGCGGCATCACGAACTGGAACTGTTGATCGATGCGCACGCCGTCGCTGGTGATGTAGAGCTGATCGGTTAGCGTGATCTGCACGGCCGCGACGCGTTCGACAATGCGTGCATCGAGATTCGCACCCGCGCATTCCACGCTCAAACGGTCCAACCATTCGGCGCGGCTCGGCAACGCAAGCTGCGCGTTCGGCGACACATAGTGGCCGCTCATGGCAGGACGCACTACCTCGCGATGGTCGATCAGCGACAAGGCTGCGCTCGCTTCCGCACGGGCCGTGGCGAGATCCAGCGCTTCCTGCAAGCCGGCGGCACTCAGATTCGCGGTGGCCGCATAGCCTGCGCCCGCGCCCACCCATGCGATCAGCATCGCGCCGCGATCGCGCACCGTGCGCATGGGTTGCGCGATGTCGTTGCGGATCTCGTGATCGTCGATCTGTTCATCGACAATGCGCAGCGACCAGAACGCCGCGCGGCTCGTAAGCGACCCGGCGGCTTGCGCCCAACGTTCGTCAATCATTAACGGTTCCCGTAGGAGTCTTTGCCGCACCCGCCGGCGACACGATCAGCGACGACGCGAGCAGCGACTGGGTATAAGGATGCGACGGCGCGTGCAACACATCGAGTGTGTCGCCGGCTTCGACGATGCGTCCTGACTTCATCACGATCACACGATGCGCCATAGCTCGCATCACCGCCAGATCGTGCGTAATGAACAAATAGCTTAGCTTGTACTTTTTCTGCAGATTTGTCAGCAGATTCAGCACCTGTTTCTGGATGGATACATCGAGCGCACTGGTCGGTTCATCGAGCACCAGCAATTCAGGCTCGACCGCGAGCGCACGCGCAATCGCTATACGCTGGCGCTGGCCGCCGGAAAACTCGTGCGGATAGCGCAGCATTGCGTCAGCGGGCATGCCCACCTCTTCCAGCAAGCCACCCACACGTGCGCGCCGCGCCTTGGCGTCCATGTCGGGCTGATGCATGGTCAGGCCTTCGCCGATGATCTGCTCCACCGTCATTCGTGGCGACAACGAGCCGAACGGGTCCTGAAACACGACTTGCATGCGCGAATACAACGCCCGGCGGGAACGCGCCGTTTTCAGCGTGGAAAGCGGCAAACCGTCGATATGGATATGCCCGGCGGCCGGTTGCTGCAGACCGAGCACGGTCGCCGCCAGCGTCGATTTGCCCGACCCCGATTCGCCGACGATGCCGAGCGTTTCGCCGCGCCGCACGCTCAGGTCGACGTCGTGCACTGCGCGGAACGTAGAGCGCCCGAACATGGAGCGCCAGCCCTTCGCAGAGGTGCTGTAGTCGACGGCGAGCCCTTGCACTTCGAGCAAACGCCGCGCATCCGGCTCAACGGGCTCCACCGCACGTTGCGGCTCGCTGTCCAACAGGCGCTTCGTGTAGGGATGCTGTGGGTTGGAGAACAGCGCTTCAGTCGTATTGGTTTCGACTAGCACGCCCTTTTCCATCACCGCGACGCGTTGCGCGAAACGCTTCACCAGATTCAGGTCATGCGTGATCAGCAGCACGGCCATGCCACGCTCGGCCGCTTCCTGCTCCTGCAACGCGATCAATAGATCGACGATCTGCTGACGCACGGTGACGTCGAGCGCGGTGGTCGGTTCGTCGGCAAGCAGCAGACGTGGCCGGCACGCCAGCGCCATGGCGATCATCGCGCGCTGCCGCTGGCCGCCGGACAGTTGATGCGGAAAACTGTCGATGCGCCGCTCCGGCTCGGGAATGCCGGTGCGCCTGAGCAACTCGATGCCGCGCTGGCGCGCCGCATTTGGCCGCAAACCCTCATGCAGGCGCAAACTTTCAGCGATCTGCTTGCCGATCGTGAAGAGTGGATTGAGCGCCGTCATCGGTTCCTGAAACACCATCGCCACGTCGGCGCCGCGCAGACCACGCATCTGCTGCTCGGTTTTCTGCAGCAGATCTTCACCGTCGAGCAGCATGCGGCCACTGAGATCAGCGTGCTCGACCAGACGCAGAATCGACAGTGCGGTGACGCTCTTGCCGGAGCCCGATTCGCCGACCAGGGCGACGCGCTCACCGCGCGCGATCGAGAGGCTGAGTTCATGCACCGCGATCTTGTCGCCGAACCGCACGGAGAAGCGATCGATTTCCAGCAACGGCCGGTTTGGTTTGGCTTCGCTCATCGCGGACCTCCACCGAAGGCCGAACCGCGTTTGCGCGTATCGAGCGCATTGCGTAATGCGTCGCCCATGAAGGTCAACAGCAGCAGCGTAATCACCAGGGCAGCGAAAGCCGAAATCGAAATCCACCAGGCGTCGAGATTGTTCTTGCCTTCCTGAAGCAGTTCGCCGAGGCTCGGCGTGGGCGGCGGTACGCCCAACCCCAGGAAGTCGAGACTGGTCAGCGACAGAATCGCCGCGCTCATGCGAAACGGCAGAAACGTGATCACGGGCGTCAGGCTATTCGGCAGCACATGGCGCCACATGATCTGCCAGTTCGAGAGGCCCATGGTGCGTGCCGCCCTCACGTAGTCCAGCGAACGGTTACGCAGAAACTCGGCGCGCACGTAGTCGGAGAGCACGAGCCAGCCGAACATCGAGAGAAGAATAAAGAGCAGCCATAGCGTGGGTTCGAAGATCGACGCGAAGATGATCAGCAGGTACAGGTCCGGCATTGAGCTCCATATCTCGATCAGACGCTGGCCGATCAGATCGGTGCGGCCGCCGTAGAAGCCCTGCACCGCGCCGGTCAATACGCCGATCAGAACGCCGGATACCGTGAGCGCGAGCGCCATCAGCACCGAGAGCCGGAAACCATACAGCAGCCGTGCAAGCACGTCGCGTCCGTACTGATCCGTGCCGAGCCAGTTGCTTCGGGTGGGCGGTGCTGGGTATGGATGGGCGGCGAAGTAGTCGATCGTGTCGTAATGGAAATGATTCGGCGGATAGATCGCGAAGTTGCCATTCGATTCGAGCCGCGAACGGATATACGGATCGAGGTAATTCGCACGGGCCGGAAAATCGCCGCCGAAAATCTTCTCCGAATAGTCTTTGGCGATAGGAAAGTAATAGTGCCCGTCATAGCGGACGATCAACGGACGGTCGTTGGACAGCACCTCGCCGAACAGGCTGATGACGAACAGCGACACGAAGATCACGAGGCTCCAGTAACCGAGTCTCTGCCGCTTGAAACGCAGCCATGTGCGCCGCCAGGGAGACGGCGACGCCACGTGCGCCGCGCCGGACTGATCAGCGGTCCAGGCGGTTGAATTGGATGCGGGGGTCGACGAGGACATAGCAGACGTCAGCAATGAGTTTGGTTACGAGGGCGATCAGCGTGAACAGAAACAGCGAGCCGAGCACGACCGGATAGTCACGGCGAATCACCGAGTCATACGAAAGTTGGCCCATGCCGTCGAGCGAGAACAGGGTTTCGATCAACAGATTGCCGTTCAGGAAGGCGCCGACGAAAGCCGCCGGCAAACCGGTCAGCAGCGGAATCGCGGCATTGCGCAGCACGTGTTTCCACAGCACGTCGCGCTCCGGTGCCCCTTTGGCGCGTGCAGTCAATACGTATTGACGTCCTATCTCCTCGAGGAAGGTGTTCTTGGTCAGGATCGTGACGATCGCGAAGTTGCCCACCACCGAAGCGGTAACCGGCAACACGATGTGCCACAAATAATCGAGTAGCTTGCCGAACGCACTGAGGTCGTTGAAGTTATCCGAGGTCAGGCCGCGCATCGGAAACACCTGCCAGAAGGTGCCGCCGCCGAACAGCATCAGCAGCAGCACGCCCAGCACGAAGCCGGGAATCGCATAGCCGGCAAGTACCAGCACACTGGTCACGGTATCGAAGCGCGAGCCGTTGCGCACCGCTTTCGCAATGCCCAACGGCACCGATATCAGATAGGTGAGCATCACGGTCCATAAGCCGAGCGTGATCGACACCGGCAGCTTCGATTTGATGACCTCCCACACGCTGTCATGCTGATAGTAGGATTGGCCGAGATCGAAGGTCGCATAGCGCTTGAGCATCAGGACATAGCGCTCGAGCGGTGGCTTGTCGAAGCCGAATTGCTTCTTGATCTGTTCGAGTTGCTGCGGATCGACACCCTGGCTGCCGTGATAGCCGCCGCCACCCGACCCCGCCTCTCCGCCACGGCCAGCGCCGTGGCGGAGTTGCGTCATCACCTGTTCGACCGGCCCACCCGGCACGAACTGCGTGACGACAAAGGTCAGCGTGACCACGCCGAGCAGCGTCGGCACCATCAACAGCAATCGTCTGAGAATGTAGGCGAGCATGGTGTTCCTCAGTGGGCCGTTGCCGTGGCTGAACTCGCGGATTGCACGGCCTGGAGTTTCTGTGTCGCTTGTGCGCCCGGCGCTTTTACGTACCAGTAGTCGATGACCCAGTCTTCGTACTGGTAGGAATTCGGCACGGTCTTCGGGAAGCCGAGGGTAGTCTTGTAGCCAATGCGCGCGCCCGGCGCGTAGTACTCCGGAACCAGGTAAAACGAATAGATCAACACGCGATCCAGCGCACGGGTCGCGGCTTCCAGATCGTCGAGATTGGTGGCGGTGAGCGCGGAGTGAATCAACGAATCGACCGCCTTCGAACGGATGCCGGGATAGTTCTCGGAGCCGACTTCGGATGCCGCCGCACTGCCGAAGCGGCGCGTCAGTTCGGCGCCCGGAATCGTGACCGGCGGATAGATGAAGGTGGTCATGTCGTACTCGAAATTATCCAGACGCTTCTGGTACAACGCGCTGTCGATTTCGCGCATATGGGCTTGAATGCCGAGCATGCCGAGCGCCTGCATATACGGCAGGATCAGACGATCCATGCCGGGCTGGTCGTCCATGATCTCGATTGTCATCGGCGTACCTTTGGCATCGCGCAGTGCACCGTCGCGATAGTGCCAGCCAGCTTGTGCGAGCAGATCGCGCGCGACGCGCAAATTACCGCGCAGGGAATTCGGTGGAATCGTGTCGGGTTGTTTGAGCATGGGACCGAACACTTCTGGCGGCACGCTGCCACGCAGCGGTTCGAGCAGCGCCAGTTCCTTCTCACCCGGCATACCGGTTGCGCCGAACGGACTTGCCTCGAAGTAGCTACTGGTGCGCCGGTATTGACCATAGAACATCATCCGGTTCATCCAGTCGTAGTCGAATGCCAGCGTCAGGGCATGGCGCACGCGGGGGTCCTGGAACATCGGCTTGCGTATATTCATCAGCATGCCCTGCATCTGCGCGGGACCGTCGGCGAATTCGCCTTTCTTCAGCAGTCCGTTGTCGAAGTTCTTGCCGACATATTTGCGCGCCCACTGCGTCGCGCTGTATTCGACGACAACGTCCGCATCGCCCGCCTTGAAGGCTTCGAGTTGCGTGTAGTGGTCGCGGTACAGGTTGAACGTGATGCGCTCGAAACGGAACATGCCGCGTCGCGACGGCAGATTCGCGGCCCAGTAGTCAAGGTTGCGGCGATACGTGATCTGCTTGTCGTTTTTGCGTCCCTCGATCAGATAGGCACCGCTGCTGATCGGTGGCATGGAAGAGATCTGGTCGAATGGCAGACGCTTGCCGTTGGGCTGCACGCCCCACTTCGGAGAAAAGATCGGCAGGTCGCCGGCAATCAGCGGCGCATCGCGTTCGGCATGCTTGAAATCGAAACGGATCGTGCCCCTGTCGATCACCGTCGCGCTTTTGATGATCGAGAACTGCGCGTTGAAAAGCGGCGACGCCTGCGGACTTGTCAGCGTGTCGTATGAATATTTGACGTCCGCAGCGGTGATCGGGTCGCCGTTCGAAAAGCGTGCGGCAGGATTGATATGGAACGTCGCTGACGTCAGATCCGGCGCCACCTCTACGTCGTTCGCGATTAACGGATATTCGGAGGCCAGCTCGTCCCAGCTACGCTGCATCAGCGTGTCGAACATCAGGTTGAGGATGTCGGGCGCGGGCGCGCCACGCACCAGAAACGGGTTCAGCGAATCGTAGGTCTGCAGTTCGTTATAGTTTTCGAAGCTGAGCGAGCCCGTGGCCGGCGCGTCGGGATTCGCGTAGTCGAAGTGGCTGAAATCAGCCGGGTATTTAGGCTCGTCGTATTGCGCGATCGAAGGCTTCGCCTGCACCGAAGCCGCATTCAAACTCAGGCACAAGCTCAGCGCGGTAAGCCATGCGGCGCCGGCCGTCAGCGCCGGCTGGCGCGAAACCGACCACACGGTGCGTGGCAGGCGAAACTTCACAAGTCTCATCTTCGGAATGCGTCAGAACGCGCCGGCCTCAAGCCGCGCGCGGTAAGTCGAATCGGCGCGGGCGGCGGCTTGACGCCGCCGCCTGCGTAGTTTTTCCCGCTAGCGCTGCGCTGCGGCTTACTGGTCGTCGTCGTTCGCCGTGATCTTAAACGAGCATTGAGCACGGGGAACTCCAATGTACATCTCTAACAAAATTGAGCCGCTCCGGCACCGATGACCGGACGCCGGAGCAGCCGACCGACTAGACAGACTGCGGGTGAATCGCAAACATCAAAGGCTTCAGAAGCGGTACGTTGCACCGACCTGGAAGAAGCGGCCGATGTTGGTATAAAGCGACTGGTCGTAGCCCGTGATATCCGGGGTGGCCTGCCACTCGACGTCGAACGGCGGCTTGCGATCGAAGATGTTGTTAATGCCGCCGTAGATCGTCCAGTTCTTGAAGCCGCGATACGTGGCCACCAGGTTGAACTGGCTGTACGACGCCACCGACAGCGTGCCGCCGTCGCCGAATTCCGCCGCTACCGCGTTGGTGTACGGGCCCGTGTATTGCCAGGTCAGCGTCGTGGTCAGCTTGCGGTAATCCCAGCTCAGGCTCGTGTTGCCCTTCCAGCGCGGGTTACTGGCACCGAACGGTTGCAGCAGCGCGAGGTTGTTGCCGGCGAAGTCCTGTGTCGGCGCGCCCGGGGTGTTCAGCTTGAAGTGCCACACGTAGACCCAATCGCCTGCCAGCGTGAACGTGCCGTACTTCGTACCGACCGACTTGCGGAAGTTCATGTCGAAGCCGTCGGTGTCGAGCGAACCGAGGTTGATGAACTGTTCCTTGATGTAGGCCACGGTACCGTCCGGATTGCGGATCACGGTCGACGGGTTGTTCGCATCGATCACCGCGTTCGGATCGTTCGTGCCGATCACGCCATCGATGTGAATCTTGTAGAACGCCGCACCAATATCCGTCGACGAATCCGGCGAGAGCTGGAAGCCGATGTTGTAGTTCTTCGTATGCTCAGGCTGCAGCGCCGGATTGCCGTTGACCTGTTCCGTCGTGAAGTGCTTGGTCGGCACGCCGCTCGGGTCGTTCGGGTCGACCAGGTTCTGGTGGGCCAGATACGTTGCCTGCGAGTTCTCGACCAGCGTCGGCGCACGGAAGCCGCGGCTATACGATGCGTAAGTCGTGAGAGACTGCACCGGCTGGAAGCGCAATGCGAAGCTCGGCGAGAACGCACCACCGAAGTCGCTGTAGTGGTCGTAACGGCCCGCCTGCGTGAACGTCAGGTTCCGGATGATCGGAATATCGACCTGATAGTAGACGGCGGCCACGTTGCGTTCGCCGTCGACCGTCTGCACGTTGGCCGGAGCGGTAATCCCAAGCGCGCTATCAGTGCGCGAGTTGATCAGGTTGCTTTCGTGACGGAATTCCGTACCGAAACCAACACCGACCGGGCCGCCCGGCAGATTGAACAGGTTGCCCGTCGAGGTCTTCGCCGTCACGCTATCGAGCTTGGAGATCGCCTGCTCGTAGTCGTTCTGGAACACACCGTTCAAGCCGTTCGGCGTGGACGACGGGTTCGAGAAGTTGAACACGCCGTTCTGCAGAATGTTCTCGACACCTGCAACATTCAGCGCGTTGCGGTAGGTCGTGTCGACCGTGCTCTGCGAATGGCCGTAATCCGCGGACCAATCCCAGTCGCCGAACTTGGCGGTGGTGAACGAGCCCTTCACACCGGTCATCGCGCGCCAGAAGGTCGACACCGTATCGGCCGAAACCGTGTTCGGGAAGGTGTAGTTGATCTGCGCCGGTGCGCCGAACGGGTTGTACGGGTTGGTTGCCGAGACGGTGCGGTTCAGTGGCAATGCCGAGCCGGTGGCGGGATTGAATGCGTTGGTCTGACTGCTCAACACAGCCGGACCTTCGTTCTGCACCGTTTCGTTGCGGCTCACCCACAAGTCGCCATAGGCCTGGATGTCGTCGTTGATCTTGAACGTGCCGCGCACTTTCGCGTTCAGGCGCGTCGTCGACGGGACCAGCGAGGTCTGGCTGGCTGGATTCGACTTACACTCCGCGCCGCCGTCCGCCGACACGCTGCCCGGAGGGCATGGGCTGAGTGCCGTCTTGGTGCCGTCCGGCGCGGTCCAGTACGATTGCTGATTCGGGCCGAGCGGGCCGGCGAGGCCGCCAGGGAACTGACTGAAGTCCTGATTCGCCGTCATGGAGCGATCGGCGAGCGAGGAGCCGCTATCGCGGTAGTAGCTCGCTGCAGCGGTCACGTTGAAGCGATCGCCATTCAGATCGCCGATACCGCCGAGCACGCCGAAGTTGCCCTGCGCGTCGCCCGGATGCTGCGCCTTGCCGAGCTGGCCATCGATCTGCAAGCCCTGGAAGTCCTTCTTCGTGATGATGTTGACAACGCCTGCAATGGCATCCGAACCATACACCGAGACCGCACCGGTCTTCACGATGTCGATGTGGTCGATCATGTTGAGCGGGATCGAATTCACGTCGAAGAACGTGTCGGTGAAGTTCACCGCCTTGCCGTAATTCGCCACCCGTTGCCCGTCCACCAGCACTAGCGTGTACTTCTCGCTCAGACCGCGCAATGCAATGCCACCCCCGCCTTGCGCGGAGCTGTTCATGTTCGTTTGGCCCCAGCTGCTCCCTGAGTTCACGGACGTGCCGCGCAGGAAGTCGGCCACGGTCGTATAGCCGCTTTGCTCGATTTCCTTTGGCGTGATGGTCTGGACTTCCGTGTTGCCGACCTTGTCCGACGTGCGGATCAGCGAGCCGGTCACTTCAAATTTCTTAAGTTGCTGAACCCCTTTGCCCGCAGGCGTCGCGGTGTTGCTATCCGCGGACGGTGTTGCGGCAGTGCCCGATGCCGGAGCCGCAGCCGGCGTGCTTTCCGTAGTCGTCGCGCCTGCCTCGGTTCCTGCCGTGGCCGGCTGGCTTTGTGCAAACGCCGGTACGGCGATTGCGGCCAACGCCAGTTCAGCCCAGATTATTCTTTTGATGGCCAGCGCCAATGCCCTTTGTTTCATTTTTCCCCTTCTCGCTCGTCAATTAAGGCCACTGCTGTGTGTGTGAAGAGAGGTCTTGTGAACCTCCCCACTCGATATACGGCGATCTTGCGCCGCGCTCCGTTAAAGCTGACCCGTCCTCCCATTGCCCTGCAAACCGGTCAACAGCGCACCAGTTTGCAAATACAGACAGGAAGACGGGACACTTCAGATACTTCAATATCGGACTACTTATTTATTACAAACGAAATGCGCAGCGCTTTCTAATTGTTTTCACTTCTACTACCTCGGGCTCGGACTATAGGGCAATACACTCCCAACCGGACTCATTCCCGACTCACCATAAGTAATGCTTACAAATGCGACGTGACCGCTTTCGACGAAAGCATGAAGCAAAGGCACCTAAAACAATCTTGGTGTGCCCACCCACACAACCACCGCTTCTTCGCGAGCGGTATTGCACCAGGCGTGAGGCACGGTGGACTCGTAATGCGCGGTGTCACCCGCCTGCAATACGAACGTTGTACCTTCTAACGTGAGCGATATCTGGCCGCTCATCACGTACAAGAACTCTTCCCCTGCGTGCGTCGTGACTTCCGACGGGTTCTGCCCCACCGGCATCCTGACGAGAATCACTTCCAGCTTGCTGCCGACCGACAGGTTCGTCAGCCGTCCAAAAAGATTCGCGGTTCCGTCGAACCCGAAGTACTTCAATTCACTGCCTCTGCGCACCGACTTGTCTTCAGTTGGTGTGTCGACGAAGTACTGCACAGTGACGCCTAAAGCCCGCGCAATGCCCACTAGCGATGTGATCGACGGCGTTGCATGTCCTCGCTCGACCTGCGACAGAAAAGGTTTGGAAATTCCCGCAGTGGTTGCCACTTCATCCAGCGTGCGCTTGAGGCGTTGGCGAAGCGCGCGGATTTTGTTTCCTATAGAGACTGCAACGTGTGCCTTGTTATCGAGTGGCAAAACCATAGCAAGACAGAATCCCGTAGTCAAAATTAGTTTGATAAAACCAAACTATGTTTCGTTGAGCGCAACATCCTCCCTGGGACATGTACCGTATGTCTGGCCGGTTGCCGCGATGCATGGCTCGATCGCTGCGATCGCCGCGATACTTCCGACCTTGCTGCGAACTGGGCGATGGTTGCGCACGCAACCACCCCCTTCAACTAGCGCAGGTCTGCGTTCCAAACGGTGAGAATGTGCCGCCCGGTTCGACGCAGCGGTACCTCGGCAGCAGTTCGCAAAATCGGACATATCGGGAACAGGATGCCGTTACTTCGACGCCACCAGCACCCACAAACGGGCGAGGTCGGCCGAACCGTCGGCACCCTTCACTGCGCGGAAGGTTTGCACTGCACGCGCCTTATCGCCCGCCATGTAGTACGCCTCGCCCAGATGCAGTTGCGCCTGGTCCGGGTGATCGATTCCGCCCTTTGCGATCGCAGCGTCCATGGCGCTCAGGCCCTGCTTGGCTTGTCCCGCGAAGACCTGGTTGAAGCCGACGTTGACCGGCGCGACGGGGTTCGCGGGATCCGCTGGTGCTTGCGCCCGTTTCGCGGCGAGTGCCTGCAGCCGCTTCTCGCGATCGGCCTGCGCATCGTGGCCCAGAACGCCTGACGCAAAGCCTTGATCGATGACCTGCTTGCCTTCGGCCGTGGTGCCGGCCACGATTGCGAGCTGTGTCATTTCCATGTAATCGTCGGCGGTACTGAGCGAGCCCGTCGCACGGCGCAGACGGAAGGTGTCGATATCCAGTGCCGACGAATAGCCGGGCTTGCGGCGAATCGCGTTGAACAGATCGTCCCAGTAAGACTGCTTCGGATGATAGGCAACCAGCTTTTCGAGCGTGCTGCGGTACGTCGCATCATCTTTCACGCGTTGCGCGCACGTGCCGAGCAATTGCAGTTGCGACTCGTCGGGCGCGTGACCGGCGCGCACTTGCGCATCGACACCCGGCTTGAGCAGGCTCACCACATTGGCGCAATCGTTTGACAGGTAATAAGACTGCACGAGCAAAGTGCGCATGTCGGGATCGCTGCCGCCCGACTTCAGATAACGTTGCGCGACCTTCGCAGACTGTGCGTAGTTTTTCTGCTGGAAGTAGATGCCTGCAAGCGCCGCGGTGGTGCGCTGCTCGTCAGCACCGGTCAGGCGTCCTGAACCCAGCAAAGTTTCGTAGGCCTGGGCAGCCACACCGGATTCACCGGCTGCTGCTGCCGCGGCGCCGCGCATCTCCTGAATCATGTAGCTTTCATAGGGCGTTTTGCCCGGCACGGCGTCGGCCTGATCGATCTTCGTCAACGCGTCCTTGTACTTGTGCGCGCGATACAGATCCTGCGCGGCGTTCAGCGGCTTCGCCACGTCCGGCCGCAGCGTGTCCGCAGCATGAGACGTGACCGGCAGCACGACGAGCGCGGACAGCCCTCCGATAGCGGCCGCGATGACGGCGCGCTTGAAGCGATGATGGATCGTTAGCATTCCACTTCCCTATTGCATGTACTGCTCGTTGCCGATCAGGCCGATTTTCGTCGCGCCCAGTCGCTGCGCGGACGCCATCACCTCCGCGACATCCTTGTACGGCACCAGCTTGTTAGGCCGCAGATGAATTTCCGCCTGAACCGGTTCGGCCGCCACCTGTGCAAGCCTGGATTCCAGTGCCGCGCGGTTAGGCACCGGCTGGCCGTTCCAGGTCGTGGTGCCGTCGAAGTCGATATCGATCTGCACCACTTCAGGCTGCGTGATCGGCGGCGGCGGATTGCCGACCGGCAAGTTCATCTTGATGGCATGCGTCTGAATCGGAATCGTGATGATCAACATGATCAGCAACACCAGCATCACGTCGATCAGCGGCGTGGTGTTGATATCGACCATCACATCCGGTTCGGAACTGCCACCGCTCGAAGATACGTTCATTCCCATGATCACCTCCTGTCGACCGGACTAAGTGCTTCAGCTGTCGACCAGAGTTGGCGCTTTAGCTGTCGACCAGAGTTGGCGCTTTAGCGCTTACTCTGGTCCCATGCAAAGCGCTTACTCTGGTCCCATGCAAAGCTCTTACTCTGGTCCCATGCAAAGCTACCCCCCGCGCGCGGGCGGCTCAGTAATAAACGAAACCTTGGCAATACCGGCGCGCTCGCACGCAGTAATGACCCGGCCGATGAATTCATAACGCGCGCTCTGGTCGCCGCGAACGTGCACTTCCGGTTGCGGCGTCATGACCGACACGGTTTTCAGGCGTGTCAGCAGCGTAGGCCCATCCACCTGCTTCTCGTTCCAGAAGAAATCGCCGTCGTGGTTGACCGCAATGACGATACTTTTTGGTGTGGTCTGCAGCGGCTGGATCGTCTCCTTCGGCAGTTGCACCGGCACCGTATGCGTCACCACCGGAATCGTGATCAGAAAGATGATCAGCAGAACCAGCATCACATCGACAAGCGGCGTGGTGTTGATACTGGAGATGACCTCGTCGTTATCATCCTGCCCAACGCTCATAGCCATGACAGACTCCGCTTATTGGACCAGCGATGCTTCACGAGCCGAAGCGCGTGCCGAGCGCCGGCTGCCGGCGAGCAGGACGGTGTGCAGTTGTGCGCCGAACGCACGAACACGCTCCATCACCGACTTGTTGCGGCGAACCAGGAAGTTGTAGCCAAGCACAGCCGGCACGGCGACGGCGAGGCCGATCGCGGTCATGATCAGCGCCTCGCCCACCGGGCCCGCGACCTTGTCGATCGAAGCCTGGCCGGCGATACCGATTGCCGTCAGCGCGTGATAAATCCCCCACACCGTACCGAACAGACCGACGAACGGCGCGGTCGAGCCAACCGTGCCCAGGAAAGCCAGGCCGTCTTGCAGACGGTTCGACACGTTGGTGATCGCACGCTCGACCGATGTATCGATCCACGTGTTGCGGTCGACGGCCTCGAGCAGTGCTTCGTCATGATGCTCGCCTGCCTCGATGGCCGTTTCGGCGATGAAGCGGAACGGCGACGCTTCGTCGAGCAGCTTCGTGCCTTCAACCAGCGACGGCGCGGTCCAGAGTTGTTCGTCGGCGCTCTTCGCACGACGGTTCGCGCGGAACTGCTCGAGGAATTTGGTGATCATGATGTACCAGCTACCCATCGACATGAGCACCAGCAGAATCAGCACGAAGCGTGCAACGAAGTCACCGTTCTTCCAGAGCGCGCCGAGGCCGTACGGGTTGTTGACGGTTTCGGACGTAGCCGGCGCCGGTGGCGGTGTTGCTTCATCTGCGGCCGGGGCGGCCGTTTGCGGTGCGGCAGTGGTGGCAGTGGCAGCGGCCGACGCGCTCGCGTCGCTCGCTTGCGCGTGGGCCATTTGCGGTGCCACAAAGGTATCCACCGTGGTTACGGCGAACAACATGGTTGCCGCCAATGCGGCGAGAGTACGCTTCTTCATGCCTGCTCCAAGTTCATTAGTACAACTTCTAAACCAAGACTGATAAATCGCTACCGGTACCGAACAGCCCGTGGGTTTCAGTTCAGGTTAAACGAGAACGGAACTTGCACACGGACAGCCTGGCCTTGGGAAACGCACGTGAACTGCTTGACCGCGTTGAAGGCCGCACGATCCAGTGAGGAATCGTCCGCCGACTTGGCAACACGTTCATTCGTAATATGGCCCTGCGGGTCGACTACAAATTCAATCAGCACATCACCCGTCACGTTGTTCTCCTGCGCTTCCTTCGGGTAGCGAATCGACGAACGGATCTGATCCGAGTTCGGGCACACGACCCCTACTTCAGCGCTCACGGGCTTGCTCGGCGCAGGCGGCGCCGGCGGTGCGGGGGGCGCGACAGCGGGCGCCGATACGACCGGTGCGGCCTGGTGCGTGATGGTCGGCTGGGGCGGCGCTTGCACCTGCACTTCCGGCGGCGGCACGAACGGCGGCGGCGGCGGTGCGAACTTCGGCGGCGGCAATTGCACGGTAGGCAACGGCGGCGGCGGAGGCGGCTTCACCGGCTCGATGATCTTGGTTTCGATAGGATGCTGGATGACCTGCACGACCTTGGTGGCAAGGCCATTGATGAGTGCATAGATCAGCACGATGTGCAGGAGCAGAACAACTGCGATGCCGCCGAAGCGGCGTACTGGGTTTTGCTGCTTGCGCCCAAACTCACGCGGGCGTCCTGGCCTCTCCATACGGGCCGTTGCTGCCGGAAATTGCCCTTCGACTTTCGTACCCACCTTTACTCCTCCGGCGTGAACCGTCCATTTCTGTCACTGCAGTGCGCTTACATACGGCAAACAACGTTCACTTCAAACAATCACACACATCACCCATGTCCTTGATTTGCAGTCCAAACTTTATGCTGCAATGCCCAACCCTGGTGCAATGGCACGGGTACGGCTGTGAGACACCACGACGGCACTTCACACCAGGCGAACGCTCATCTAAGTAGAACTACTAATGGATAAAATTCGACCCGCCCATTTCGGTCTGGCATGAACATGCTGAAGACAATTTGATCGAAGCGCGCTGCGGCTCGTGAACTTTTTGCGCGTTTGTCACCTGCATTTCATGGGAGGCAACAATAGCAGGACAAAAAATACGGGGTCAAACTTTTTTTGATGGGAGCATACTAAGTTTAGAGAGAACACTCTAACTATTGCCCTATTCGCGTCGCTCTAAAAGAATAAGCGCGTGTCGAACAGATGCGAGCGCGCCTTTCGTGGCTCGCCAATTGGGATGCAGCCGCTATTGCGGGCTTCCATGGCACGCGATGAACTGCTAACGAGTCACTGGCGATACGTGGCGCAAAAGCCTGCTGGGTGTGCGTTGCGCGAGGGTTGCGCGGCAACCTCGACGGATCCCGAACAAGTTACCCAACGTACGTTTCAAGCGCCGACCAGAGGTCTGCGTCAAGGGCGGGAAGATAGCAGAAGAAAAACACTGTTTCCAAATCTTTTTAGCGGTATTTACGACACTCTAAATATACATTTCAATTGCGCCATTTATATAATTACAAAATCATTTCAATTAATTACATATAGCCGACGTTGACGATAATGCCCGACTCGGGCATGCCGGGCGTCTCGACAACACGCGTCCATGGAACCCCAGTGGCCGGTTGGCTTAAGCGTGACCCGCCACGTGCGGCTCTCCAGACCGGACGAGCAAACCGGAGCGGCGCAAAGCCGACTGCGCCGCTCCGATGCCTCAACCGTTGGTTCCTTCGCTCGCGATGACTGCGGTGTCGTTCCGCGTACGCGTGAGCACGGGACGCAAGGCCGCACCGGTGTGACTCGCCGCAACACGGGACAATCCTTCGGGATCCGTAGCAGCGACAATCGTGCCACCACCCACACCACCTTCCGGACCGAGGTCAATGATCCAGTCCGCCTCGGCAATCACGTCGAGATCGTGTTCGATGACGACGACACTATGACCACCATCCGCGAGACGATGCAGCACGCGAATCAGCTTCGCGACGTCGGCCATATGCAAACCGACAGTCGGTTCGTCCAACACATAGAGCGTGTGCGGCGGCTTCTGACCACGCCGTGTGATGTCGTCACGCACCTTGCTTAGCTCGGTGACGAGCTTGATACGCTGCGCTTCGCCGCCCGACAAGGTAGGCGACGGCTGACCGAGCGTCAGATAGCCGAGCCCGACATCTTTCATCAATTGCAATGGATGCGCGATGTTCGAAATCGGCGCGAAGAACTCGACGGCTTCGTCGATTTCCATGGTCAGTACGTCACCGATATTCTTACCCCGCCACGTAACCGCCAGCGTCTCGGGATTGAAGCGCTGCCCGTGACAAACGTCGCACGGCACCTTCACGTCGGGCAGGAAACTCATGCCGATGGTGCGCACGCCCTGCCCTTCGCAAGCTGGACAGCGTCCTTCGCCGGTGTTGAACGAGAAACGCGATGCTGTGTAGCCACGCGCGCGCGCTTCGAGCGTGCCGGCGAACAGCTTGCGGATCGCATCCCACACACCGATGTAGGTCGCCGGACACGAGCGCGGTGTTTTGCCGATCGGCGTCTGATCGACTTCGAGCACACGGTCGATGGTTTCCCAGCCGGTGATCGCATCGCACCCTTGCCAGGCATGTGTGACGTTCAGCGGCGCTCGCGGCGCCGTGCGCGCCAGCACGCTTGAGCGCCGGTTCGCCGCCGGCTGGGTCTCGGCCGCCGCACGCGCACGCCGCGTGGCCGGCGACGACAGCACCGAGCGCCCCACCGCATCCAGCAGATTGGCCATCAGCACGTCGCGCGCGAGCGTCGATTTGCCCGAACCGCTCACGCCCGTCACCGCCACCAGCCGTGAAAGCGGAATGCCGACGGTGACGTTCTGCAGGTTGTGCAGCTTGCCGCCATGCACCGTCAGCCAGTTCTCCGGCACCGCGGCGGCGCGCTTCGTCGGCGCGGCCACCTCGCGGCGCGGCTGCAGCGGATGCACGATCGGATTGGCGAGAAACTGCCCGGTCAGCGAATCGGGCTGCGCCGACAGATCGGCCACGCTGCCCTGCGCGACCAGCGTGCCGCCGCGCTTGCCCGCGCCCGGCCCGATATCGATGATGTGATCGGCACGCCGAATCGTGTCCTCGTCATGCTCGACCACCACCAACGTATTGCCCTTTTCGCCCAGCTTGCGCAAGGCATTGAGCAGAATCTGGTTGTCGCGCGGATGCAGGCCGATGGTCGGTTCGTCGAGCACGTAGCACACGCCTTGCAGGTTGCTGCCCAGTTGCGCGGCGAGCCGGATGCGCTGCGCTTCGCCGCCCGACAGGCTCGGTGCCGCGCGATCGAGGCTCAGATAACCGAGCCCGACTTCTTCCAGAAATTGCAGGCGGCTGCCGATTTCGCTGACCACGTCGCGCGCGATTTCCGCGTCCCGACCGCTCATCTCCAGGGTGTCGATCCATGCACGCGTATCGGACACCGTCCATTGCGCGACGTCGACGATGGCCTGCTCGCCGAACGTGACTGCGCGTGCAGTTGGGTTCAGACGCGTGCCGGAGCAATCCGCACACGGCTCGTCGACGAGACCTTCCGGTTCCTGCTCCTCGGAAGGCAAGCTCTGCTCGCGGCCGCGGTTGTCGTCGACGATCACGGTGTCGTCGTACGCCGCGCGTTGTTCGCGCGTCAGTGCGAGGCCCGTGCCGACGCATGTCGTACACCAGCCATGCTTGCTGTTGTACGAGAACATGCGCGGGTCGAGTTCGGGATAACTCGTGCCGCATACCGGACAGGCGCGCTTGGTGGACAGTACCTTCACCGCGCCGAGTTTCGCCGTGGGACGGCCGCCGCTGATCGCGTCGTGCAAACCGTCGAGCGGCGCCAGCAGATGCATGACGCCCTTGCCGATTTCCAGCGTCTGATCGAGCGCCTGGCGCAGTTCCGCTTCCTTATCCGGCGATACAACGAGGTCGGTCACCGGCAACTCGATCGTGTGCTCGCGGAAACGATCGAGCTTCGGCCACGGGTCCACCGGCACGAACTCGCCGTCCACACGCAGATGCGTATTGCCGCGCGCTTTCGCCCACTTCGCGAGATCGGTATAGACGCCCTTGCGGTTCACGACCAGCGGCGCGAGGAAACCGACGTGCTGCCCTTTGTGATCGCGCAGCAATTGCGCCGCAATCGATTCGACGCTTTGCGACGTGACCGGCGTGCCGTCGTGGATGCAGTGCTGCAGACCGAGCTTCACATACAGCAGACGCAGGAAGTGCCACACTTCGGACGTAGTCGCCACGGTACTCTTGCGACCGCCGCGCGACAAACGCTGCTCGATCGCGACGGTGGGCGGAATGCCGTACACCGCGTCGACCTCGGGTCGACCGGCCGGCTGCACGATGGACCGTGCGTATGCGTTTAGCGATTCGAGGTAACGGCGCTGGCCTTCGTGGAACAGAATGTCGAAGGCCAGCGTGGACTTGCCCGACCCGGAGACACCAGTAATCACGTTGAATTTGCCGTGCGGAATATCCACATCCAGCGATTTCAGATTGTGCTCGCGCGCATTGACGATGCGCACCACGTCCTCGCCTTCGATCGCCCGCCGCGCACGCGCCGCGCTCAACGCCCTTTGCAACGGCACACCCTGCGATTCCGGTTCGGCCGCCGCGTTCATGGCGCGGTCGTATTGCAGCAATGCCTCGCCGGTATGCGATTCCGGACAAAGTTTGACGTCTTCCGGCGTGCCCGCGCACAGCACCCTGCCACCGCCGTCGCCGCCTTCGGGACCGAGGTCGATCAGCCAGTCGGCAGCACGGATCACGTCGAGATTGTGTTCGATCACGATCAGCGAATGTCCGCTCGCCAGCAGCTTGCCGAACGCCTGCATCAGTTTGGCGATGTCGTCGAAATGCAGGCCGGTGGTCGGCTCGTCGAACATGAACAGGCGTTTTGCGACCGGCTGCTTCGCGCTGCGCGCGGTGCGCGCCTGTGCTGATTCCGCGAGGAAGCCGGCGAGCTTGAGCCGCTGCGCTTCACCACCGGATAACGTGGGCACCGGCTGGCCAAGCTTTACATATTCGAGACCCACGTCGACGATCGGCTGCAGCACGCGCAATACTTCGGCATCCTTGGCGAAGTAGGCGGTGGCTTCGCTCACCGTCAACTCCAGTACGTCGGCAATGCTCAACGCACGCGCCGGCTCGCCACGCTCGATTTTGACTTCGAGCAGTTCTGCGCGATAACGGCGCCCATCGCAATCCGGGCAGCGCAGGTATACGTCGCTCAGGAATTGCATTTCGATATGCTCGAAGCCCGAGCCGCCGCAGGTCGGGCAGCGCCCGTCGCCGGAGTTGAAGCTGAACATGCCGGGGCCGTAACCGCGTTGCTGCGCGAGCGGCGCCTTGGCGAAGAGCTTGCGGATTTCGTCGAAAGCACCGACATAGCTGGCCGGATTCGAGCGCGCGGTCTTGCCAATCGGCGACTGGTCGACAAATACCACGTCGGTGACCTGGTCGGCGCCGCTCAGGCTCCTGAACGCGCCGGGCGATTCGGTGGCGAGACCGAAATGCCGCGCCATGGCCGGATACAAGACGTCCTGCAGCAAGGTGGACTTGCCGGAACCCGACACACCCGTCACGCAGACGAGCCGCTGCAGCG
The DNA here is from genome assembly GCF_050434225.1 of Paraburkholderia sp. GAS32. NCBI lineage: Bacteria > Pseudomonadati > Pseudomonadota > Betaproteobacteria > Burkholderiales > Burkholderiaceae > Paraburkholderia > Paraburkholderia sp. GAS32. The sequence continues at coordinate 62,611 of NZ_JBNPVS010000047.1, forward strand.
GAATTTCGACCGTGACGTCGCGCAGATTATGTTCGGTTGCGCCTTCTAGCACGATGCGCGGCGTGCGGTCATCCACCGGACGTTGCGACCAGTGCGCCGCGTCCGCCACATGCCGGCGACCACCCAGGTACTCGCCGGTCAGCGTGCCAGACGAACGGATTGCCTCAGGCGCGCCGTCGTAAATAATCGAACCGCCCCGTTCGCCTGGCCCCGGACCCATGTCGATCAGCCGATCCGCCGCGAGCATCACCGAGGGATCGTGTTCGACCACCACCAGCGTATTGCCCGCATCGCGCAGCCGATGCATCGCCTCGACGATCCGGTTCAGATCGCGCGGATGCAGGCCGATGCTCGGCTCGTCGAGCACGAACAGCGTTTTGGTCAGCGACGTGCCGAGCGCCGTGGTCAGGTTGATCCGCTGCACCTCGCCGCCGGACAGCGTGCGGCTTTGCCGGTCGAGCGTCAGATACCCAAGGCCGACGTCGCACAGATATTTGAGGCGCGTGCGTACTTCGGCGAGCAACAGCTTGAGTGCGTCGTCGAGCAAGGCGCTAGGCAGGCTGATCTCGTCGAAGAAACGCCGGATGCGCTCGATCGGCATCAGCATCAGATCGTGCACGGTCAGACCCGGCAAGGCTTCGAGTTGTGCACGCTTCCACTCGACGCCACGCGGCATGAAGCGCTTTTCGGCCGCCAGCACCTCGTCCGCATTCTGCTTGCTGCCGAGGCGCCACAACAGCGATTCCGTTTTCAGACGCGCGCCGCCACAGGTCTCGCACGGCGTATAGCTGCGGTACTTCGACAGCAATACGCGGATGTGCATCTTGTACGCCTTCGATTCGAGATACTCGAAGAAGCGTTTGACGCCGTACCAATGGCTTTGCCACTTGCCGTTCCAGTCCGGCGAGCCGTTGATGACCCAGTCGCGCTCGGCGTCCGTCAACTCGCCCCAAGGCGTGCCGCGGCGGATATCGGCTTTCGCCGCGTAGCGCATCAGGTCGTCCTGGCATTCTTTCCAGGCCGGCGTTTGCATCGGCTTGATCGCGCCGTCGCGCAGCGTCTTGCGCGCGTCGGGAATCACCAGGCCGAGGTCGACGCCGATCACGCGGCCGAAACCGCGGCAGACTTCGCACGCGCCGTACGCCGAGTTGAACGAGAACAGCGCCGGCTGCGGATCCGCGTAACGAAGGTCGCTCTCGGGGCTGTGCAGACCGGTGGAGAAACGCCAGATTTGCGGCTCGGCTTCTTTGGCTTCCGGTGCCTCGGGCGCGGCCGGCAGCACGTAAATATTGACGCGGCCGCCGCCGCGCTTGAGCGATGCCTCGATCGCTTCGACCACCCGTTGCTTGTCGACCGAGCTCAAACGGAAGCGGTCAGCCACCACGTCGAGCAGCTTGCGCTTGCCGGTAGGCGAGTCGACTTCGCGCTGCGCCTGCACACGCGTGTAACCGCTCGCGGAGAGCCATTGCTCCACTTCCTGCTCGGACGCTGTCTCCGGCAACTCGACCGGAAACGTGACGACCAGCCGTGGATCATGCTCAGCGGTGCGCTCGAGCAGTTCGGCGTAGATCGTTTCGGGCGTGTCGTGGCGCACCTGCAGCGCGGTCTTGCGATCGAACAGTTCGGCCGCGCGCGCGTAGAGCAGCTTCAGGTGATCGTTGAGCTCCGTCATGGTGCCGACGGTGGAGCGTGAACTGCGCACCGGGTTGGTCTGGTCGATTGCGATGGCGGGCGGTACGCCGTCGACCCGGTCGACTTGCGGCCGGTCCATGCGATCGAGAAACTGCCGGGCGTAGGCGCTGAAGGTTTCGACGTAGCGCCGCTGCCCTTCCGCGTACAACGTGTCGAACACGAGGCTCGATTTGCCGGAGCCGGACGGCCCGGTGACGACTGTCATTTCGCCGGTTCGTACATCGAGATCGACGTTCTTCAGGTTGTGCTGGCGCGCGCCGCGAATGCGGATAATTCCGTTAGATGCCAATTTTTCCGACCGTCTGAATGAGTGGACCACCTCTCACGGACGCCTCGCGACCGCGCAAGTTCGGGATACCAGGCTGGCGGAACGACACGCCAAAGGCCGGGTTGCAGGGGGATACTATACTGTATATTTATACAGTTTTCCATGACACGGCACGACTGCGCGTTCGCAGCGCCTCGGGCCAGGAATGGCGGCGCCGAGCGCGCCCCGATCGGCCGACCAGCAAGCGATGTGCCGTTTCAGAGGAACCGCGCAGTCGTCAGGAAATGGCGGCGGCGGGAGGGAAATACAAGGTTTTCCGGCGCAGCGCGGGGCCGCGCGCAAGCCGGAACCAGCCGGGTCTGCCCGACCCTAGCCGAAGACGCTTTCCACGTTAAACCGGCCCATCACCGGCTCCGCCGGTTCCGAAGCGGCCTGCGCCACTCCGCTTCCGCCGAGCGCGTAAGCCACGCAGCGTTTTGCCAGCACTTCGGTCGGATCGACAAGCTGCACCACCAAACCATCCGGCCGCTTCAGCGTCGAACCGCGCAGCAGCAGCGGCAACTCGGTGCAGCCCAGCACGATGACCTGCACGCCTTGCGCGACCAGATCATCCACCGCAGCGGCGAGGTCGTCACAGCACTCACCCGACGTGTAGCCCGCCTTGGCGCCACTCGGCCCATAAATCGCGTTCATGAGCCGGGCCTGGGCGGCCGTGGCCGGCGCGATCTGCACGAAGCCGCATGCTTCGAGCGCCTTCTCGTAGACCCGGCTCGCCAGCGTGCCCGAGGTGGCCAGCACACCGACTTCGCGCAGGCTCGGGAAAGCCTCGCGCAGATAATCGGCGGTACAGGTCAGCATATTGACGATCGGAATGGTCAATGCCGGCTGAATCCGATCGACGAACGCATGCGCCGTATTGCACGGAATCGCGATGAGATCGGCGCCGCCCTCTTCGAGCGTCTTGCATGCGGCATAGAGCGCGAGCGTCGGATCGTCGCCGTTACCGAGCAGCGCTTCAGTGCGATCCGGAATCTGCGGATTCTGCTCGACCATGACCTTGATGTGATCCTGATCGCAGGCGGCGGGCGTGTTGCGCACCAGCTTCGCCATGAAATCGACAGTCGCCGCCGGGCCGACACCGCCCAGCACGCCCACCTTGAAACGCCGCTCCGGCTGCGCATATTGCGCCGCTGCGACGTAGCGCGCGTAGACGAGATTGGTATCGACGAACGGCACTTCCAGCGTGCCGAGTGCGCGCGCCACCAGGGGGATTTCGGCGAGTCCGGGTACGATGATCTCCGCGCCTTGCGCAATGAGGTCCGCGCAAGCGGCGCGCAACAACTCGACTGGCCGGCCGTACAGATGCCCGCATTTGATGCCCTGGTCGCCGTACACGGCGCTCGTTACGCAATCGACGCCCGCTTCGTCACGTGGATGCAGCACGTCGAACCGCGCATTGTCGAAATAGCGTTCGAAAAGGCCGTGGCGGCGGATCGTGCCGGAAGTCAGCACGCCGATACGGCGGACCGATGGGAAAGCCTGTCGCACGTGCGCTGAGAGCGCAGCCATGATGTTGGCGATCGGCGGCGCCACGTTCGCCGAGAGTTCGTCGATGAAGGTGTGGCTGAGGAAGCACGGCAGGACGATCGCGTCGACACCGCGTTTCTCGAAGGCGCGAATCGTGTCGAACACGTGGATCTTGAATGGCGCGCTCGCGGCGCCTGGCGTCGCCGGTCCTTGCCACGAATGCTGCTCGAGGACGAAGTCGAACGGCTTGGCCGCGCCGGGCCGGCGCCAGGCCGCGGTCATCCTGCTCAACACGTCGACGCTTGCGAGCGGCGACGCGCCCGTCACCACACCCAGCGAACGATGACGATACATGATGGCTTTCCCCTGTCGTTTTTTCAGTTCGCCTTGATATTAGGATGCTTTCGGGGATTCAGGATGTTGTTAATCACGAAATAGCGGGTTTATGCCTGGCTGAGTGCTTACTGAAGGTTTTCCTGCGGTGGCGCCTGTCCGAATTTTGTAATGGGCTGATTGGTGTTGCTCTTGTTCGGGGCATATGGAACTCAGTTGCCTGCGCGGCGCTTGTTGTCAGTGTTCTTAGGGCTTTGGCCTTTCCTTGATCTGGCTTTGGTGCCTTTCCTTGTATTGTTAGTGGTCTATTAGCGTTGCCCCTGTGCGGGGCAGCACCTACTTCTCTTTGCCGGCTGCAAAGAGAAGTAGGCAAGAGAAAGCAGCTCAAACCGCTAATGCTAAGTGGGGCCCGTGGTCTGCTGCGGGTAGTGGTGCATCTGGAATCCGTGCTCTCCCACGTTCCGCGTTAGTGACAAAGGACTCATCAGCTCCCACTCCGCACTACGTGCGTCGCGGACGGGTCTGCATGGGAAACCAGCGGCTTCGGTTGGCGCAGCGGGGTCCATCGGCTTCGTCTCGGCGAAGCGATGAATGCGAGATTACCGCCGGATATTCGAAGTATTGTTTCTCGACCTCCGACTTATCGCTAGGTCGAACGAGCACGAGTTCGAATTTCGCACTTCGAATAAAACACTGAAGTGCCGAGAGCAATCGAGGCGATACACGCCGAGCCACCACGCCGAATGAGGCGGGAGCGCGAAAACGTAACGGGTGGTTTTAAGAAGTACTCTTCGGCGCGCGCAGCGCCGCCGGAAGTATGACACCCTTGTCACTGGCGCCTGCAGGTGCACGAACCCAGATTCCAGATGCACCACTACCCGTAGCAGACCACGGTGCCCGCTTAGCAGTAGCGGTTTGAGCTGCTTTCTCTTGCCTACTTCTCTTTGCAGCCGGCAAAGAGAAGTAGGTGCCGCCCCGCACAGGGGCAACGCTAATAGACCACTAACAATGCAAGGAAAGGCCAACACCCCAAGAACACAGACAAAAAGCGCCGCGAAGGCAACAAAAAACCATTACCCTTCCCTCAAATACCCCACAAGCACCTTATGCGCAACCATATCCACAGCAGGCTTAATCAACCCATTCTTGTCAGTCCAAACCTTAGGCGTCAACGCGCCACTCAACGCGACGCTATCTGCGTCCGACAGAGCAAGCAACGCCGTCTGCACATCATCATCAAACGCAATCACGTTGACGAAAATCGTATCGCCGTCATTGGTGGTCGCCCGGACCTTGCAGGTCACAAAGCGCTTACCATTCTGCCCCGTGCGGATCTGCGCCTCGCCGTACAAGCGCCCGCCCACCAGTCCATCGATCATCGTCCTGCTCCTGTTTTTCCGTACCGTGCAAAAAGCAATATCGCCCAGCACAGCCCGTATGATCCCACGATACGCAGCGCGGCTTACGCAAAAGCACGGACTGCTCGCACCATATGACAATCGCCGCGCGCACGCGCTGAACTCACACGTTTACCGCGAACCCGTCTGCGCCCCCGCCGCCTCGAAAATATCGCGCAACCATTGCGCAAACACCCGCACCCGCGACGACAACTGGCGATTCTGCGGATACAGCACCGAAACCGGCATCGGCGGCGGCGGGAAGTCCGCGAGAATGATCTTCAGCCGACCCGACGCCAGTTCACTCGCCACACGGTATTGCGGCACTTGCACGATGCCGAGCCCGGCCACCGCCGAGCCGGTGTAGAGATCGGCGCCGGTCACCGACACCGTCGACGGCAGGTACGTGGCGGTATCGCGGCCGTCGATTCTGAATTCGAGCGGCACCGGCTTGCCGGTCGCGCTGGACAGATAGTTGACCGCCCGATGCGTAGACAAAGCCGCCGGATCGGCCGGCTCGCCATACGCCTCCAGATAAGTCGGGCTCGCCACTGTCACTTGCGGTAACTGCGCCACGCGCCGCCCCACCATCGACGAATCCTGCAGATTGCCCGCCCGCAACACGCAATCGATCCCCTCCCGCACCAGATCGACCAGCCGGTCGTCCTCGCCGATCGTCAACTCAATGTCGGGAAACCGCGCGAGAAACGCCGGCAGCGCCGGCACGACGAAGTGCCGGGCCAAGGTGCCCTGCAGATTCACGCGCAATAGGCCCTTCGGCGCGATGTTGGAAAACGAGCCCTCCGCCTCCTCCATATCGGCAATCAGCCGCACGCAGCGCCGGTAGTACGCCTCGCCGTCATGCGTGAGGCGTACCGAGCGCGTGGTGCGTTCGAGAAGCCGCGCGCCGAGCCGCTGCTCCATGCGCTTCATCAGGTTGGTGACGGTGGCGCGCGGAATCTGCAGATCGTCCGAAGCGCGCGTAAAGCTTTGCCGCTCGGCGATCCGGATGAACACCCGCATTTCCTCGAAACGATCCATGGTTGATGCCTTTGTGCCGGGCCGGCGATCCGGCCGCTCGTCGGCCAATTATTGAAGTGAATGGAATGATTATGGCAATTTTAACCAGATTATCTCTTCCACGAAAGCGACCAAGATTCGTTTCACCAACTCACCACACAGAAGGAAACGAATCATGAACACGATCAAGAACGCACAAGTCGCCATCGTTACCGGCGCATCCCGTGGCATCGGCGCAGCGGTTGCACAACGCCTCGCCAAGGACGGCTTTGCGGTTGCCGTCAACTATGCATCGAGCTCGTCGGAAGCCGATGCGCTGGTCGCGGAACTCACGGCGGCAGGCACCAAGGCCATCGCAGTGAAGGCCGATGTGTCGAACGCCGACGACGTGCGTCGCATGTTCGAAACCACCGAACAGCAACTCGGCAAAGTGGACGTGCTGGTCAACAACGCCGGCGTACTGAAGACAGTGCCGCTCGCCGACACCAGCGACGCGCTGTACGACCAGACCTTCGACATCAACGTGCGCGGCACCTTCAACACGCTGCGCGAAGCGGCAGCACGGATGAACAACGGCGGACGCATCGTCAACTTTTCGAGCACGACGCTGGCGCTGAACATGCCGGGCTACGCGATCTACAACGGCACCAAGGCCGCCGTCGAAGCCTTCACGCATGTGTTCGCCAAGGAACTGCGCGGCCGCAACATCACCGTCAACGCGGTGGCGCCAGGCCCGATCGCGACCTCGCTGTTCCTCGACGGCAAGACCGAAGAACAGATCCAGACCTTCGCCAAAATGCCGCCGCTGCAACGCCTCGGCCAACCGGACGACATCGCGTCGGTCGTGTCCTTCCTCGCCGGCCCGGATGCAGGCTGGGTCAATGGCCAGATCCTGCGCGCCAACGGCGGCGTGGCCTAACCCACTTAATCCAGCTTGAAAACACGTAAAGCGCCTCTCTGACAGCACCTTTACGTCGCATCACTTTCATCGAATCGGAGAAGAAAAATGCAGAAGAACGTCATTCTGGTGACGGGCGCGGGTACGGGCATCGGCAAGCTCACCGCACAATCCTTGGCCGAAGCCGGCCATATCGTCTACGCGACGATGCGCGATGTCGAAGGACGCAACAAGCCGCGCGCCGACGAAATGCGGGCGCTCGCCCAAGCGAAGGACATCCAGTTGCATCCGCTCGAACTCGACGTGTTGTCGCAGGAATCCGCCGATGCCGCCGCCGCGACGATCGTCCGAGAGCAAGGACGGCTCGACGTGGTGATGCAGAACGCGGGACATCTGGTGGTCGGCCCGACCGAAGCGTTCACACCCGAAGAAATGGTGAAGGTGTTCGACACCAACCTGTTCGGCGCGCAGCGTGTGAACCGTGCGGTGCTGCCGTATCTGCGCCAGCAGGAAGCGGGCTTGATGTTGTGGATCAGCAGCACGACGACCAAGGGCGGTTTTCCTCCCTTCCTCGGTCCTTACGGTGCGGCAAAGGCGGCGATGGATTCTTTGGCCGTCACCCTCGCCTACGAAATCGCGCGCTTCGGTATCGAAACCTCGATCGTGGTGCCGGGCGCGTTCACTCGCGGCACCGCACACTTCCCTAGCGCCGGCAAACCAGCCGATACCGAACGCGCCGCTGCGTATGCACGTTATGACGGCGTGATGGATCAGATCGGCGAGCGACGCTTGCGATGCGCGACAACAACCTCAGTCGCCGCTATTACAGCGAACTGTTCGCCGCTCCGGCAGAACTCATTAAATAGCCGTCGAGCCGGAGCGCGTGGTAACGCCGTGAAAAAGCCAAAGACGCGTGCTTAAACCGCCTTCGGATTACGCTCGGCAAATCCTTCCTGATGCCAGTACGGATACGCGGGACGTACAGCGCTGGCAGCGTCGAGTTTCGCCACCTGGTCGGGTGTCAGATTCCAACCCACCGCGCCAAGGTTCTGCCGCAACTGTTCTTCGTTACGCGCACCGATCAGCACTGTCGATACAGTAGGCCGCTGCAGCAGCCAATTCAGCGCGATTTGCGGCACGGTCTTCCCGGTTTCGGCCGCAACCTCGTCGATTGCGTCGAGCACCCGGAACAGATACTCGTCCGGCACCGGCGGCCCCATGTCAGAGGTTTTGTGCAGACGGCTCGTTTCCGGCAACGGTTGGCCGCGCTTGATCTTGCCGGTGAGACGTCCCCAACCGAGCGGACTCCACACCACCGCACCCACGCCTTGATCGACGCCGAGCGGCATCAGCTCCCATTCGTAATCGCGACCGATCAGCGAGTAGTAAGTCTGATTCGCGACATAGCGCGGATAGCCGTAACGATCCGCGGTGTCCTGCGATTTCATCAGATGCCAGCCGGAAAAATTCGACACGCCGGTGTAGCGGATCTTGCCGGCGCGCACGAGATCGTCGAGAGTCGACATGACTTCGGCGATAGGCGTCTTCGCGTCGAAACCGTGCAACTGGAACAGATCGATGTAATCGGTTTGCAGACGTTTGAGCGCTGCGTCCACCGCCTGAATCAGATGAAAGCGCGATGAGCCGACATTGTTCGGACCGTCGTCGAAACGGAAAGTCGCTTTGGTCGAAATGATCGCTTTGTCGCGCTTGCCCTTGAGCGCTTCGCCGAGCACCGACTCGGAAGCGCCGCTCGAATAGATGTCGGCACTGTCGAACATCGTGACGCCCGCATCGAAACAGATGTCGAGCAAGCGACGCGCTTCGGCGACGTCGGTGGCGCCCCACGCCTGGAAAAATTCGCCCTTGCCGCCGAATGTGCCCGTGCCGAAACTCAGCACCGGCACCTTGAAACCAGATGCACCTAGATGTCTGTATTCCATTGATGATTCTCCGTGTCCTAACCGTCGATAAACGGACATTCAGTCTACGCGCGTCTCGGCAAACGTGCCGTCGAACCCGGCCAACGCGTCACGCGCGCTTCGAATCACGCTGTCCCAATCACCCAATGCCGGCTGCCGGAACAACCTCGCTTGCGCATACCACGGTGTATCGGTGCGTTCCAGCATCCAGCGCCAGCAGGTGTCGAAACGATTCAGAATCCATACCGGTTTGTCTAGCGCTCCGGCCAGATGCGCGGTGGAGGTGTCTACCGATATCACCAGGTCGAGGTTTGCCACCAGCGCGGCCGTGTCGGCGAAGTCCTCGAGTTCTTCGGTGTAGTCAACGACGTTAGGGGGCGAATCGTTGCGCGGCAACTGAAGCGCAGACGGTCCCTTTTGCAGACTGAAGAACTGCACGTTCGGCACATCGAGAATCGGTGCGAGCCGCTCGAACGTAATCGAACGGCGCGCGTCGTTCTTGCGGAGTTCGGCGACATGCGGCCGGTTTCCGCCAGCCCACACGAGTCCGACCTTCAGGCGCCCTTCTGCCTGTGCTGCGATACGTTCGTGCCATTCACGCGTTGCTTGCGGGTCGGCGAACAGATAAGGCGTCTTTGACGGAATGCTCGCGAGATCGGTCCTGAACGCGAGCGGCAGACTCAGCAATGGGCAGTGACAATCGAACGGCGGTAGTGCCTCGCCCGCTTCGATCAATTGATCCACTCCGTCGAGCGTGGACACTAGCCGTATCAACTCACCCGGCACTTCCAGCACGACTTTCGCGCCGAGCTTCGACACCATCCCGGCATACCGGCAAAACTGCAGCGTGTCGCCGAGACCCTGCTCGGCGTGAAGCAGAATCGTTTTACCGTCGATCGAAAAATTGCCCATCCAAAGCGGTTGCGCAAAGGTGCGCCTGCCTGCTTTGATCCGGCTACGCTCCCAGCGCCATTCGTATTCCTTCCATCCCGCTTCTAGCTGCCCCAGTTGCAGCAGACACAACGACTGGTTCCAATGCGTCTCGGCAGCGACGGGATTGACGGCCAGTGCGCGTTCGTAGCTCTGCAACGCTTGCGCGTGCTCACCGAGATCGACCTGGGTCAGGCCAAGGTTGTTCCAGGCATCGGCAAATGCAGGCGCGAGTTCGAGCGCGCGCTGATAGCTTTGCCGCGCCTCGTCCGCCTGATTCAGATCGCTGAGCGCATTACCGCGATTGCTCCACGCGTCGGGGTAGGTCGGCTGCAATGCGAGCGCGTGATCGCAGCTTGCGAGAGCATCGGCGGGACGGCCCAGATCGCGCAGCACGCAGGCGCGATTGTTCCAGGCTTGCGCGAAATCCGGCATCAAGGCAATTGCGCGGTCAAAGCTGCTGAGCGCTTCGAGCGGCAAGTTCAGGCCGGCTTGCGCGTTGCCGCGATTGTTCAGTGCGTCCGGGAATTTCGATTGCAATGCGATCGCGCGATTGGCGCTCACGAGTGCTTCGTCGAAACGTTGCAAGGCATTGAGCGCATAGGCGAGATTCGAATGGACGGGCGCCTGTTTGGCATTGATGGCGAGCGCCTTGCTGAGGAACTCGATGCCCTCCTCGACACGACCCGCCTGCAGCGCGAGCGAGCCCAACAATTGCAGCGCCTCGAAATGGCGTGGCTTCAGTTCGAGAATCTCACGGTAGAGTTCTTCGGCCTCGGCGAATGCGCCGTTCTGCTGAAGCGCGACGGCTTGGCGAAGCATATGGTCCAACTGTTGCGGGAGATTGGCAGGCTTGCTCATGAGGTGAGCTTTGATGGAATGCGTGTGGAATCGGGAAACCGCTTGCAAGCTTCCTGAGTCGCGGCGGAAGCCACGCGGGTCAGGCCTGAAAGAACGAAGCCGATTATCGCCGAAAAGAACGCGTTTGGACTGCTGTGTGCAAGCGGCCTTGGATGCGCGCGAGCGAGAGGGAGGGCTGCTGGTTTTGGAGGCGTCTTTTTTAGACGTGTTTTTAAGCGTCCTTTTGAGGCGTTTTTCTATGCCGCCTGGTGGCGCGCGTCACGCCGCAACGTGACGCGCGCCTTGATGCGTGGACTGTGCCGGGTGTGTCTAGTGTCCGGCTTACTGCGCAGTCAGATGCTTACGCTTGGCGAGTTCCTGAGCCATCGCGTAGTGCTCCTGGATGGTCGGCAGCGCCTTTTTCGCTGCGTCCTTCAATTGTTCGTCGCGGCCCGAAGCGATTTCCGCCTGGAAGGCCGACAGCGCTTTCTGTTCGCCGGCGAGTGCGACCTGCTCGATGTAGGTCTTGTCGAAGTCGGCGCCGCGCAGGTTATTGATGCTCGCGAGCACCGCCGGGTCCGGATCGTTCTTCGGCACGTCGACGCCACGCGGGCTGGCGGCGCGCAGCGCGTCGGAGATTTTCGCGTTGTCGTTCGACACGCGTTCTGCGAATGCCTTCACGTCCCGGTCGGTGGAGCGCGAAGTGGCGATGCGTGCGGCATCGCGTTGCGTGGAGACAGCCTTGGTGGCGTCGGTGATGAAGGCCTGGTCGGCGGCATGAATGCGAACGGCATCCGGCGCGGCCGCGGTTTGAGCACTGGCCGCGGTAGCGACGACCATAAGGCTGGCCATGCAGGCACTGGTGATGGCGGCGAGAGGCAAGCGGATCATACGTTCTCCTTGGAGTGGAAGCGAAACGACGGCGATGCGAGTGCGCCTTGGCCATTGCACGCGATTGCATTGATACCTTGCAAGTCGCTTGCGACTGGCTAACGGCGCCGCGCTCTTATCGCTGTGCATTCTAGGAGGCGCATCACCCAGCATGTGAAACCATGCTGTCGCTTCTGTAACGTTAGGTAACCTTCATACGAATTTCCTGCTTTTGCTGTAGAGCCGCCGGCCTCTTCCTGCCCTGAATAGCGGCTGGGGGTTAACCAGAAAGCATCGGCAAACCGCCTGAATTCACTGAACTTTCCTGCTGCTGCGCCGATAACAGAAAGGTAGGGCACGCGCCGGGGCCGAACGAACGGTATGCATGGCGCACCACTCGCACCGCAATCCCTGGAGAGATTCGATGGCAGTAGATCACCGCGCGTACGACGAACGCAGCAATCTGACGAGTTCCAATAAATTCGAGTTGTTGCTGTATCGGCTGGGTTCGGTTCCCGGCAGCGACGCGCATGAGCTCTACGGCATCAACGTCTTCAAGGTGCGTGAAATCTCGACGATGCCGCCGGTGACGCCGATTGCGGGTTCTTCGCCGTTCGTGATGGGCGCGGTGGACATTCGCGGCCAGATTATTCCCGTGATCGACTTGCCGCGCCTGATGGGCTGCGAGCCGACGCGCGGCTTGAACATTTTGCTGGTGACGGAATTCGCGCGTTCGACGCAGGCTTTTGCAGTCGAGGAAGTGGACGACATCGTGCGGCTTGAGTGGAACCAGGTGCTTTCCGCTGAAGGCGCGGCCGGTGGCAATCTAGTGACGAGCATTGCACGTATCGACGGCAACACGGGCGATTCGCGGCTCGCCCAGGTGATCGACGTAGAGCAGGTGTTGCGCGACGTGTTTCCGTCACAGCATCCGAGCGTCGACCCGACCTCTGTGGGTGAGGCGCTTGGCATCCGCCCCGGCGCGAAGATTCTCGCCGCTGACGATTCCGGTTTTGCGCGCAAGCTGATCGAGCAGGCGTTGAGCGCGATCGGCGCGGACTACGTGATGACCAAGACTGGCGAGGAGGCATGGAATACGTTGCAGCAGGTCGCGCGTGAAGCGCAGGCTAACGGCACGCGGGTGAAGGACAGTATCGCGCTGGTGTTGACCGATCTCGAGATGCCGGAGATGGACGGGTTCATGTTGACCCGTCAGATCAAAGCTGATGAGCGGACTCGGGATATTCCGGTGATTATTCATTCTTCTTTGACCGGTGCGGCGAATGAGGCGCATGTGAAGAATGCTGGGGCGAATGGGTATGTGGCTAAGTTTGCAGCCGCTGAGCTGGCTAATGCTATTCGTAATGCACTAGGGGCGCCTGCGGCGGAGGGGGTTGTTTGAAGGTTTTCGGGTTGTTTGAAGGTTTTCGGGTTTTTTGCCTTTTGCGGCGCTTGTTGTCAGTGTTCTTAGGGCTTTGGCCTTTCCTTGAATTGCTAGTGGTCTATTAGTGTTGCCCCTGTGCGGGGCGGCACCTGTAGTGGTTCAATGACTGTGGACACCTCTAAAGGGGATAATTCTCCAACTGAGGTGAGCAATGAGCAGACGGAACATTCCTGAAGAATTCAAGGCGGAAGCGGTACAACTGGTGGTCAGCAGGGGCTATTCGTTTACCCAGGCCTGTGAGGCAATGGGCGTGGGCGATACCGCACTGCGTCGCTGGGTAGCGCAGTGGCGTGCCGAGCAGGCAAAGCCGCCGCGCACGACGCTGGAGATCGAGGCGGACGCGCGTCGCATCCGCGAACTGGAAGCGCGAGTGGCCGATCTCGAGAGAGAGCGGGATATTCTAAAAAACCGCCCTACGCGCTTGCGCGCGCCCCTCATGAGTAGAAACTCCCGGGGAGTACACTCGATGCACGCAGAGACAGTGGCCGTAAGCTTCTTGGAGGTATGAACCCCGTCAAAAAACCTGGCCCAGGGGAAGCTGCGGACTCATCTGTGGCGGCGTCTTCGGGCGACCCCGTTTAGGAAATTGATCTATTCCGAGTCCCCGTCCTGCGCCTGATTATCCAGGAGGTGGGTGATGCCAAAAGACCGAACACGATCCAAGCCCTCAGGGTTGCCGATCATTCATCCGTTTGCAGCCGGTATTGATATCGGTTCACGGTTCCATGTTGTCGCCGTGAGTCCAGATCTGTGCGACGAGCCGGTGCAGACATTCCAGGCATTTACGAGCGATTTGCAACGCATGGCGGACTGGCTCGTCGCGACTGGCACAAAGACGGTTGTGATGGAGTCGACCGGCGTGTACTGGGTCGCCGCCTACGAGGTGCTGGAGTCCCGGGGCCTTGAAGTCGTTCTTGCCAATGCACGCGAGGCGCGCGCAGTCCCTGGAAGAAAGAGTGATGTCAACGACGCACAATGGCTGCAGCGACTGCACGCGTGTGGGCTACTACGGGCAAGTTTCCGGCCTGGGCGCGACATCGCGGAATTACGCGCATACCTGCGTTGCCGCGAAAGGCATACTGACTATGCCGCCGCGCATATCCAGCACATGCAGAAAGCGCTGACCTTCATGAATATCCAGTTGCACCACGTGATCACGGATATCACGGGCGTCACTGGAATGCGGATCGTCCGCGCGATCGTCGCCGGTGAACGCGATCCAGACAGGCTGGCGGCGATGCGCGACGTCCGCTGCAAGGAAAGCCTTGAGACCATTCGTAGTGCGCTGGTGGGCAACTACCAGCCCGAGCACGTATTCGCCTTGAAACAGGCGCTTGCGCTGTATGACTTTTACCAGCGGTGTATCGACGAGTGCGATGTTGAGATCGAACGCGCTGTCGCGATTCTCAATATCGCTCATCCGATTCCGGATGCGCCGTTGCCGAAGGCGAAGCATCGCAGCAAGCTGCCCAGCGATCCCAACTTTGATGTGCGCACGGCCATGTACCAACTCGCGGGGACCGACCTGACGCAAATTCACGGCATCGGCCCATTCCTTGCACTGCGCCTGATTGGCGAATGTGGAACGGACTTAAGCCGATGGCCAACCGCCAAACATTTCACTTCATGGCTCACGCTTTCGCCCGGCTGCAAGATCAGCGGTGGCAAGGTGCTGTCATCGCACACGCGCAAAACAAGCAGTCGCATCACAGTCGCCCTGAGGCTTGCGGCGGTGACCGTTGGAAGAAGCAATACCGCGCTTGGTGCATTCTACCGGCGCCTCGCCGGGCGCATCGGCAACGCCAAGGCCGTGACCGCGACGGCGCGCAAGATCGCTGTCCTGTTTTATAACGCGATGCGCTATGGCATGGACTATCGCGACCCGGGTGCGGATCATTACGAGCAGCAGTACAGGGACCGCGTCATCAAACAGCTTCATCGCCGCGCGGCGCAATTTGGGTATTCACTGCAACCTCAGGACTCGCCAGCGTGAAGGTGTGTTTCTTAGGAAGTCTACGGCCTTCTTCGTCAAGGAAATGGATCGCTTCCCGAAGTGATCCGGTCACTGAAGAAGGCCTGGCCGGTGAGCGTGATGTGCGAAGTGACAGGCGTTTCACGTAGCAGCTATTACGCACGTGCCAGGCGGCCAGCAGCGCGCCGTTCGCCGGCAGCGCTGCTGATGGCCGCACGGGAGATTCATCGGGAAACACGCGGCAGCTATGGCAGCCGCCGGATGTCGCAGGCGTT
>NZ_JBNPVS010000048.1:0-77585 GCF_050434225.1 Paraburkholderia sp. GAS32
ACCGTGTGGTGACGGGCGTGGCAGCAGGCGCGCTGTCGGACTCGAGCAGCGACGCGGTGAATGGCTCGCAGCTGTACAAGACGAACCAGGACGTGACGGCGAACAGTGACGCGATCACGAAGAACACCGATGCGATTGCCCTGAACACTGACGCAATCGCGAAGAACGCTGACGCAATCACCCAGAACACCGATGCGATCACGAAGAACGCCGATGCGATCGATAACGTTGCAAGCTCGGTGAGCGACATCACGAAACAGCTCGACAGCGGCGAAGTGGGCCTGGTGCAGCAGGATCAGATCACGCGCAACCTGACGGTTGGCGCGGCGACGGACGGTCTGCAGATCAGCATGGCCGGCACGGCGGGCAACCGGGTGGTGACGGGTGTGGCAGCAGGCGCGCTGTCGGACTCGAGCAGCGACGCGGTGAACGGCTCACAGCTGTACAAGACGAACCAGGACGTGGCGGCGAACAGCGACGCGATCACCCAGAACACTGACGCGATCACGAAGAACGCTGATGCGATTGCTCTGAACACCGATGCGATCACGAAGAACGCCGATGCGATCGACAACGTTGCAAGCTCGGTGAGTGACATCACGAAGCAGCTCGACAGCGGTGAAGTGGGCCTGGTGCAGCAGGACCAGACCACGCGCAACCTGGCGGTTGGTGCGGCGACGGACGGTCTGCAGATCAGCATGGCCGGCAAGGCGGGCAACCGGGTGGTGACGGGTGTGGCAGCAGGCGCGCTGTCGGACGCGAGCAGCGACGCGGTGAACGGCTCGCAGCTGTACAAGACGAACCAGGACGTGGCAGCGAACAGCGACGCCATCAAGAAAAACAGCGACGCGATTACCCAGAACACTGATGCGATCACGAAGAACGCTGATGCAATCACCCAGAACGCCGATGCGATCACGAAGAACGCTGACGCGATTGACAACGTTGCAAGCTCGGTGAGTGGCATCACGAAGCAGCTCGACAGCGGTGAAGTGGGCCTGGTGCAGCAGGACCAGATTACGCGCAACCTGACGGTTGGTGCGGCGACGGACGGTCTGCAGATCAGCATGGCCGGCACGGCGGGCAACCGGGTGGTGACGGGTGTGGCAGCGGGCGCGCTGTCGGACTCGAGCAGCGACGCGGTGAATGGCTCGCAGCTGTACAAGACGAACCAGGACGTGGCGGCGAACAGCGACGCGATCACGAAGAACGGCGATGCGATCACGAATGTCGACTCGCGAGTGACGAAAGTTGAAGACTCGGTGAGCAATATCACCAACCAGATCAACAACGGCGAACTGGGTCTGGTGCAACAGGACCAGACCTCGCGTGACCTGATGGTTGCGAGCGACAAGGACGGCGCGCACGTCAACTTTGCGGGCACCGCAGGCGCACGTGAACTGATCGGTGTTGCAGCCGGCACGACGAGCAACTCCGCAGTCAACGTTGGTCAGTTGAGCCCGGTTGTTGCGTCGCTCGGTGGCGGTGCGCAGGTCAATGCCGATGGTTCGGTCACCGGCCCGACGTACCACGTGCAGGGCGCTACGCAGACCACGGTGGGCGGCGCACTCGATTCGCTCGATAACGGTCTGTCGACGCTGCAGACGCAGATTAACAACGGCAGTATCGGGATGGTCACGCAAAATCAGACCTCGCGCGACATCCTTGTCGGTGCGGCGACTGACGGCCTGCGGGTCAATATGGCCGGCACAGCGGGCAACCGTGTTGTGACGGGCGTGGCGGCCGGTGCGATCGGTGCGCAGAGCAGCGATGCGGTGAACGGCTCGCAGTTGCATGCAACTGCAGCAAGCACGGCATCGGCACTGGGCGGCGGTTCGACCGTCAATGCGGACGGCACGGTTTCCGCGCCGACCTACAACGTGGGCGGAACGACCGTGAACAACGTGGGTGCGGCAATCACCAACATCGACGACCGTGTGACGCAGAACACGTCTGACATCGATAGCCTGCAGAAGAGTGTTGGCACGATGACCGGCTCGGTGGCGAACGCGGTGTCGTATGACAGCGCGGCACACAACCAGGTGACGTTGGGCGGTTCGGCCAGCGCGCCGAAGGTGAAGCTGACCAATTTGCAGGACGGTGAACTGTCGGCGACGAGTTCAGACGCGGTGACTGGCGCGCAGTTGTGGAACACCAACCAGCAAGTCGCTAACCTGAACCAGACGGTGCAGAACCAGCAGTCGACCGGCAGCAGCGCGCTGGCGATCGACACATCCGGCGCTCCGGCCGCTACGGCAACCGGCAGCGGAGCGATCGCGATGGGTGGTGGCGCTCAGGCAAATGGAGACAACTCGGTGGCACTCGGCGCAGGCTCGGTGGCTGATCAGGCGAACACCGTATCGGTGGGTTCGCCTGGCAATGAGCGCCGTATCACGAACGTCGCTGACGGCCAGGGCCCGACGGACGCCGTGAACATGCGTCAGTTCCAGCAGGGTATGGGCTCGGTCGCGCGTAACGCTTATAGCGGTGTTGCAGCCGCTACCGCGTTGACGATGATTCCGGAAGTTGATCCGGGCAAGACGCTGGCAGTCGGCATTGCCGGCGGCAGCTACAAGGGCTATCAGGCCGTGGCACTGGGCGCGTCGGCGCGTATTACAGCGAACCTGAAAGTCAAGGTCGGTGCGGGGATCAGCGCGGCGGATACGACCTACGGTGCAGGTGCGTCGTACCAGTGGTAAGCGTTGGGTGATGGTCGCGAAAAGCGCTGCGGTTTGGGTGCTTTTCGTGAACCGGTCTAGGTAGGTAGTAAGAAGGCGGGCTCTCGTTGTCGGGGAGCCCGTTTTTTTTTGCGCCTCTGCACATCGGTGCCTGCCAAGGGCGTTTGCATCGCGCGCCGCTCGCAGGGTGATCAGCCGCGGACGTCCTGCCTCGCTCTGGCCCGCGCCCGCTAGCGCCGGTGTCGTGCCGAACGGATCAACGCCTTCACTGACCCGGCCTTCGGGAGCGCGCCGCGCGGGCAAGGGGCTAGCGTCGCTTCGATGCCCACGGCATCCGTCTCGCCAGCACAGCCAGCGGATGACGAAGATCAATCATCGCGTCCAGCCGGCTACGGAAAAATCGTCGGTGCTCGTGACAGCGAACTCAAACTCCCAGAAAGAAAATCAGGTCCATTTTATTTCCGCGAGTTCGCCCCCTCGTTCCAGGCAGACCTTTAACAGTCCTGTGATCCGCCTCTTCTGAAGGGCCGACTATTGAGTGACGTTTTTCTTATGCGCTCTTACTCCAGTCAATCCAATTTAAGAATGCTCCGATTTGAAGTCTGACATACAAATCTTACTCTGCTGTCAGATCGGGTGGAATGACGAAATGGTCCATGAATTTCCATAGCGGTGACCACGTTTCGATCCCCCGTTACTGGTTGGTGTGTTCGGAAATCCTGCAACACGCCATTTTCTAATGCAGAACCGGATATGCTGTCCGGAGGGATAAATTCATGAGTAAGTCGCGTAAAAACGTATCGAATAAGGCAACGGGCGCCCAAGTGGCGGTATCCGAGTCGACCCGGCCATCTGGGGAAAAGTCGCGCAAAGTTGGCGGATCTACGCGTGCAGCTTCAACCGTCTCCAGGCTAGTCGGCGCAGGCGCCGCAGCGGCTTTCCTTTCTGGAGGCGCGTTTGCGGCCGAGGTATGCGCGACGGGCGGCGGTGGAAAAGACCCGGTGTCGTTCGGAGGAGGAGCAACGGTGGCGGTTGTCAGCGGTTGTGCCAACAACGCCTATCTTCCCGCAGGTCACGATATTGCGGAGCTCGAGGCGGGCGGGTCGGTGGTTTACGCCGACGGCACGGCGAATACGGTTAACTTCCGCGCAGGCTCTAATGGGCAGATCGTTTCGATCAATTCGGACGGTGTTATCCAGAACGTCGGGGCAGGTGCCGTGAATAGCACGAGTAAGGATGCGGTGAACGGCTCGGAGCTGTATGCGAACGCTGCCAGCACAGCAGCGGCACTCGGCGGTGGCGCGAAGGTCGCTGAAGACGGCACGATTTCGGCGCCAACATATAGTGTCGATGGCAAGACCGTGAACAACGTCGGCGACGCGATCTCGAACCTCGACGGTCGCGTGGCAAAGAATACGACGGACATCGAAAAGAACACGACGGAAATCGAAAAGAACACAGCGGACATCGCGGACTTGAACAACACGGTTGTCAAGTACGACTCCTTGGAACATGATCGGGTGACGCTGGGCGGTTCGGCTAACGCGCAGGCGGTGAAACTGAGCAATCTGCAGGACGGCGAATTGTCGGCGACCAGCACTGACGCGGTGACCGGCGCCCAGTTGTCGAGTACCAATCAGAACCTGGCCGATCTGACTCAATCGGTAAAGTCGGCCATGTCGGTAAACACGGCGGGCCTGCCTGCGCCCACATCGTCGGGCACCAATGCAGTCGCGTTCGGCGGTGGAGCGCAAGCAAGCGGCGATAATTCGGTGGCCATCGGTGCGGGGTCGGTGGCCGATCAGGCGAACACGTTCTCTGTGGGTTCGCAAGGCAACGAGCGCCGTATCATGAACGTGGCGAATGGTACGCAAGGGACCGACGCGGTGAACGTGAACCAGTTGAACGAGGCGAAGACGCAGGCGAAGAACTACACCGACAAAATCGCGAAGAACGCGTATGCCGGCGTAGCTGCGGCGATGGCCATGCCCAACATGACGCCCTCAGGTCCCGGCAAGACGGTCGTTGCGGCGGGTGGTGGCACGTACAAGGGCGCATCGGCAGGAGCGGTGGGCGTCACCTATCGTTCGCAAACGGGCCACTGGCTCGCGAACGGTGCGGTCTCCGTGACGTCGACGGGCGATGCGGGCGCGCGCGCTCAGGTTGGCTACGAGTTCTGATCGACGGTTTTCGATAGCGTACGGTAGTTGAACGGAAATCCCCGGTAGCCGGAAGGCTGGCGGGGATTTTTGCTGTTCGCCCAGCATGGACGCACTCTTATCGCCATGATCTCGTTGCTTTTATCGTTATGAGCGTGGATCGATCCTTCGGCGGTTGATCACTTCCTTCGCCTGCGCCAGCTTCTCAACCAGTTCCGGTCCGCGGCTCAACGCCACCCCCACCGCCAGAATGTCGCCGATCGCCAGATGCGACACGCGCGAGGTCATCGGCGAAAAAATATCCGTGTCTTCATCGACGTTGGCAAACAGCCCTACCGTCGCGAGCCGCGCGAGCGGCGAATTACCGTGTGTGATCGCGATTACCTTCGCGCCGCTTGCCAACGCCGATTTCGCCGCGTCAACGATATCGCGCGTACGTCCGGTATTCGAAATCGCCACGACCACATCGCCCTCACCCAGCAGCGTTGCCGACATCAGAAACGTATGCGGATCCGAATACGCGACGCTCGGCATACCCAAGCGAAAAAACTTGTGTTGCACATCCAGCGCAGCAATGCCCGAGCCTCCCGCGCCGTAAAACTCGATGCGCCGCGCCTGCGCCAGCAGCGCGATCGCCGCGGCCACGCTGTCCGATGACAGATTGTTGCGCACCTGGATCAGCGCACCAATGGTCCGGTCGAGTACCTTCGCGGCGACACCCGGCGTCGGCTCGTCCGGCCGCACGTCGCGATAGACGACGGGCACTTCCGCGGCGATGCCTTGCGCCAGCCGGATCTTGAACTCGCGAAAGCCCGAAAACCCTAGCGCGTGACAAAACCGCGCGATGGTCGGCTGGCTGACACCGGCGCGCGCGGCCACCTCGGTCATTGAGAGATCGAGCACCTCGCGCGGCGCTTCGATCACGTAGTCGGCCAGCTTGCGTTCGGACGGACGCAACTGGTCGCGCATCTCTTCCACCTGGGACAGCATCATCGGAAAACTCGCACTATGCTGAAGAATGCGTGGACTATATCTGATTGCAGGAAAAGGTACAAAAACTACATATCGGGCAGTAGGTATATTCCCTAGGTTTTGCCCTATACGTGGCCAAGGTAAAGCCAATAAGGCGTTCAGGCTATTCAATAATGTCGCGGTGCAACAGGAGTCGTGATTGCGATCGTGTAGTTTTTCTACTAACATTGCGACGTCGACTGTTTCGACATCCCCGCGATACCTGCCTGGCATAGTGCGCCTACGCCTCACGCCAGCGACGAAGGAGCTCCGATGGTTTCCCCGCATTCGCAATTGTTGAAGGTCACGCAACGCGTGGTCGAGCGCAGCAAGCCCACTCGCGAGGCGTATCTGGCCCGTATCGAGCACGCCCAGGGCAAATTCCCTGCACGCGGCGCGCTCTCGTGCGCCAATCTGGCTCACGGCTTTGCTGGTCTTGAAGGCCACGACAAGCTCGTCATCAAGCAGATTCGCCAGCCGAACATCGGCATCGTGTCCTCGTACAACGAGATGCTGTCCGCGCACGCGCCGTACAAAAACTACCCGGACATCATCAAGGAAGCCGCGCGTGAAAACGGCGGCGTCGCGCAATTCGCGGGCGGCGTGCCGGCCATGTGCGACGGCGTCACGCAAGGCAATGCGGGTATGGAACTGTCGCTGTTCTCGCGCGAAGTCATTGCGATGAGCACCGCAGTCGCCCTCACGCACAACATGTTCGACGCGGCGCTGTGCCTCGGCATCTGCGACAAGATCGTGCCGGGCCTGCTGATCGGCGCGCTGCAATTCGGCCATCTGCCGACGATTTTCGTGCCGGCCGGCCCGATGGGCAGCGGCCTGTCAAACGACGACAAAGCCAAGACGCGTCAGCTTTTCGCCACTGGCCAGTGCGGCCGCGACGCGCTGCTCGAAGCAGAAGCCGCCGCGTATCACAGCCACGGCACCTGCACGTTCTACGGCACGGCAAACAGCAACCAGATGCTGATGGAAGTGATGGGCCTGCATCTGCCGAGTTCGGCGTTTGTGCACCCGCATACGCCGCTGCGCGACGCATTGACCGCGCAAGCCGCGCGCCGCGTGCTCGACTTGACGGTGGATCGCGGCAACTACATGCCGATCGGCCACGTGGTCGACGAAAAAGCGATCGTCAACGGCATCGTCGCGCTGCTGGCGACGGGCGGTTCAACCAATCACACGCTGCACCTCGTCGCGATCGCGCGCGCGTCGGGCATCGTGATCGATTGGGACGACTTCGACACGCTGTCGCAAGCCGTGCCGCTGCTCGCCAAGATTTACCCGAACGGAAAGGCCGATGTGAACCACTTCCACGCTGCGGGCGGCGTCGCGTTCCTCGTCCGCAATCTGCTGGAAGGCGGCTTGCTGCACGAAGACGTGAACACCGTCGCGGGCAAGGGTCTCCATCACTACACTGAAGAACCGAAGCTGCTCGACGGCAAGCTGCAATGGGTGCCGGGCACGGAAAAGAGCGAAGACACGGCGGTGCTGCGCGGCATCAATGAACCGTTCCAGCCGGACGGCGGCTTGCGCCTGATGCACGGCAAACTCGGCCGCGGCGTGATCAAGATTTCGGCAGTCGCAGCGCAACATCGCAAGGTGAAGGCGCCGGCCATCGTGTTCGATTCACAGGAAGCCGTGCAGGCCGCGTTCGACAACGGCGAACTCAAGCGTGATTTCATCGCCGTGGTGCGCTTCCAGGGCGCGCGTGCAAACGGCATGCCCGAACTGCACCGTTTGACGCCGTTGCTCGGTGTGTTGCAGGATCAAGGTTTCCACGTTGCACTGGTCACCGACGGTCGCATGTCCGGCGCGTCGGGCAAAGTGCCGGCGGTGATTCACCTGTCGCCGGAGGCCTTGCTGCAAGGCCCGATCGGCAAAGTCCGCACGGGCGACATGCTGGTGATCGATGCAGACGCAGGCGTGCTCGACATTGAAATCGATGCAGCCGAATGGGCCGCGCGGCCGGAAGCGTTGCCGCAGCATCAGGCGGAAAACGAAGTCGGCTTCGGCCGTGAACTGTTCGGCGTGTTCCGTGCGGCGGCAGCACCGGCGGAGCAGGGCGCCTCCGTGTTCGGTCCGATGGTGGGCGAACGCGGCGCGCAGCACGGTGAACACAAGAAAGCACACACAAGCACCACTCAAGCCAGCCACGAGCTGCAGAAACAAGGAGTCTGACTATGACGGCGAAAACAGTAAGCGATATCGTGCGCCTCGGCCCGGTGATTCCGGTGCTAGCGTTCGACTCGGTCGAACAGGGCGAGAACGTGTCGCGTGCGCTGCATGCGGGCGGCGTGAAGGTGCTCGAAATCACGCTGCGCACGGCTGCGGGACTCGGAGCGATCGAACGCGCGAGCCAACTGGCCGAAGACATCGTGGTCGGGGTCGGCACGATCACGAAGCCCGAGCATTGTTTTCGGGCGAAGAAAGCGGGCGCGCAATTCGGCGTGTCGCCAGGTCTGACGAAAGACATGCACAAGGCGGCCCAGGACGCGGGTTTGCCGCTGCTGCCGGGTGTCATGACGCCGAGCGACATTATCGCGGCGCTCGAACTCGGCTATGAAATCGTCAAGTTCTTCCCTGCACAGCAAGCCGGCGGTATCCCGATGCTGCAGGCGTTTTACGGCCCGTTCCCGACGCTGAAATTCTGCCCGACCGGTGGCATCACGGCCGAAAGCGCCATCAATTTCCTCGCACAACCGAATGTGGTGTGTGTGGGCGGATCGTGGTTGACGCCGAAGGCTGCACTTGCCGCGCAAAACTGGGACGAAGTCACGCGTCTCGCACGTGCCGCCAGCGAGCTGGCCGCGCCTGCACATTGAGTTGAAACGGCGCGTACTTTAGTCCGGTAACCAGGCCCTACACAAAGGAGCCTCGTCGAAACAGCCTGTCAGGCTGTCGCGCCGAGGCTCCTTTGCGATATGCGCGCCGGATTCGCGCGCTTTTAGAGACAACAAACAGTAAAATTCAGCGTCCGCGCGGCTTGCCGGGTTTTCAGGCACCGCTTCAGGTCGCCGTGAGACAGGTGCCAGCCGTGTTCCGCACCGACAATCAATAACGCAAAGGAGGAGCTTCATGGAAGCTGTCCACGGCAGCACGCTGCTGGTCTTCGCGGTGATCGCCATCGCACTTCTGATCCTGCTGATCACCCGCTACAAGGTTTACCCGTTCCTCGTCCTGATCATCGTTTCGCTGCTGCTGGGTCTTGTATCCGGCATGCCGATCGGCACGATCGTCAAATCGTTCGAAACCGGCAACGGCAATACGCTCGGCCACATCGCGGTCGTGGTCGGCCTCGGCACCATGCTCGGCAAGATGATGGCCGAATCGGGCGGCGCGGAGCGCGTTGCCACCACGCTGATCGAATGGTTCGGTGAGAAGAACATTCACTGGGCGATGATGGTCGTAGCGATCATCGTCGGCTTGCCGGTGTTTTTCGAAGTCGGTTTCGTGCTGCTGATTCCGATCGCGTTCAACGTCGCCAAACGTACCAACAAGTCGTTGCTGCTGGTCGGCTTGCCGATGGTCGCGGGTCTGTCCGTCGTGCACGGTCTGATTCCGCCGCACCCGGCCGCGATGCTCGCGGTGCAGGCGTATCACGCCGACATCGGCAAGACGATTGCGTACGGTCTGATCGTGGGCGTGCCGACGGCGATCGTCGCCGGCCCGCTGTTCGCGCTGCTGATCAGCCGTTACATCAAGCTGCCGGAGAACAATCCGCTCGCCGCGCAATTCCTCGGCCATGGTGACGACGCGCAAAATAACGCGAAGAGCGCGGCGCCGAAGCGCGAATTGCCGAGCTTCGGTGTCACGTTGTTCACGATCCTCTTGCCGGTGATTCTGATGCTGATCGGTAGCTGGGCCGACCTCGTCTCCACGCCGAAGACCTTGCCGAACGATCTGCTGCACTTCGTGGGCAATTCGGACGTAGCATTGTTGATCGCCGTGCTGGTCAGTTTCTGGACCTTCGGCGCGAGCCGCGGCTTCAGTCGTGAACAGATCCAGAAGTTCTGTGGCGAATGTCTCGCGCCGATCGCGGGCATCACGCTGATCGTCGGCGCGGGCGGTGGTTTTGGGCGCGTGTTGATGGATAGCGGTATTTCGAAGGAAATCGTCACCGTCGCGACGGCCATGCATCTGTCGCCGCTGCTGTTCGGCTGGTTGGTGGCCGCGCTGATTCGTCTGGCCACGGGTTCGGCGACGGTCGCCATGACGACCGCTTGCGGCATCGTCGCACCGATCACAGCGGCCAGCGGCGTGCAGGTCACGCCGGAATTGCTGGTGCTCGCCACCGGTTCGGGTTCGCTGATTTTCTCGCACGTCAACGACGGCGGTTTCTGGCTGATCAAGGAATACTTCGGTATGACGGTGGGGCAGACCTTCAAGACATGGTCGCTCCTCGAAACCATCATTTCGCTGATGGGCTTGGGTTTGACTTTCGCGCTCGCGACGGTCGTGTAAGGAGTTTTTGATGATTTTGATCGCAATGGGCGTGTCGGGCGCCGGCAAGACGAAGATTGGCGAAATGCTGGCGGAACGCCTGCATTGCGCGTTCACCGACGGCGACGCGTTTCACAGCGCCGCCAACAAGGAGAAGATGCACCACGGCATTCCGCTTACGGACGAAGACCGTTGGCCGTGGTTGCAAACCATCCGTGCGGCGATCGAGGAAAAGCAGAGGGCGGGCGAGAAGGCGGTGTTCACGTGTTCGTCGCTGAAGCGCTCGTACCGCGATGTTCTGCGCGGCGGTAGCAGCGGTGATAAGGACGTGTGCTTCGTCTATCTGAAGGGTTCGTTCGAGGTGCTGCGCGGGCGGTTGACCACGCGCACCGGTCACTTCTTCGATCCGTCGCTGTTGCAAAGCCAGCTCGATACGCTCGAAGAACCGGGCCCGGATGAGGCGATCACAGTGAGCATCGAGTTGTCGCCGGAAGAGATCGTCGAAGAGGTGTTGAAGCAGATGACCTCGCGCTGAGGCTTTAGGCTCACTGACGTTGCAGGATGAAAAAAAGGCGCTCACGTTTGTGAGCGCCTTTTTTATGGTCGAAGCTGCGAGGTAATGACTCGGCCTTAAGCGATCCGCTTCGCCAGTTCGACTGCCTTGCCGATATACGAACCCGGCGTCATCGCGAGCAAACGATCCTTCGCATCTTGCGGAATCGCGAGACCGGTCACGAACGTTTGCAGCGCTTCACGCGTGATGCCCTTGCCGCGCGTCAGTTCCTTCAACTGCTCGTACGGGTTCTCGATGCCGTAACGGCGCATCACCGTTTGCACCGGCTCGGCCAGCACTTCCCAGCAGTTGTCGAGGTCTTCGTTCAGACGCTGTGCATTCACTTCGAGCTTGTCCAGACCGCGGATCAGCGAGTCGTACGCGAGCAGCGAGTAGCCGAACGCAACGCCCATATTGCGCAGCACCGTCGAGTCGGTCAGGTCGCGCTGCCAGCGCGAAATCGGCAGCTTGTCGGCGAGGTGGCGCAGGGTGGCGTTGGCGAGACCCAGATTGCCTTCCGAGTTCTCGAAGTCGATCGGATTGACCTTGTGCGGCATCGTCGACGAGCCGATTTCGCCGGCCTTCGTGCGTTGCTTGAAGTAACCGACCGAGATGTAGCCCCACACGTCGCGGTCCAGATCCAGCAGGATCGTGTTGGCGCGCGATACGGCGTCGAACAGTTCGGCCATGTAGTCGTGCGGTTCGATCTGGATCGTGTACGGATTGAACGTGAGCTTCAGGCGCTGTTCGACGACTTCGCGCGAGAACGCTTCCCAGTCGAATTCCGGATATGCGGACAGGTGCGCATTGAAGTTGCCGACCGCGCCGTTCATCTTGCCCAGCAGTTCGACCTTGGCGATACGATCGATCGCGCGTTCCAGACGTGCGGCGACGTTGGCGATTTCCTTGCCGAGCGTGGTCGGGCTGGCCGGCTGGCCGTGCGTGCGCGACAGCATCGGCTGTTCGGCTTGCGCGTGAGCCAGCGCAACGAGGCGCTGATGCACCGAGCGCAGTGCCGGCAGAATCACGTGTTCACGTGCGCCGGCGAGCATCAGGCCGTGCGAGGTGTTGTTGATGTCTTCTGAGGTGCACGCGAAGTGAATGAACTCGCTCGCGCGTTCCAGTTCTTCCTGACCCTTGACCGATTCCTTCAGCCAGTACTCGACCGCTTTCACGTCGTGATTCGTCACACGTTCGATATCCTTGATGCGCGCGGCGTCGTGCGCGGTGAAGCGCTCGGCCAGTTGCAGCAGGAATTGTTCGGCGGCTTCGGAAAAGCGCGGCACTTCGGCGAAACCGGCGTGCGAGAGCGCGATCAGCCAGTGAATTTCAACCGTCACGCGATTGCGCATGAAAGCGGCTTCCGAAAGCCAGTCGCGCAGGGCTTCGGTCTTCGAGGCGTAACGGCCGTCGAGCGGGGAGAGCGCGTTCAGCGCGAACAGGGTGTCGGGGCGGGTGTCGGACATGTTGGGGGCGTGAGCGCTCAGAAGGCGGATCGGGAACGGAGGGAACCGCGAATTTTACCACTGTGCGGCGTGCTGGCCGAAGTTGGGGCGATCGCCTTGTGAACCGGGCCGGCACGCCATGGCGGCGTCCGTCTGCCGTTACCCGGATGTGGTCCCGGCGGAACCTGCGCGCGAGCCGCGCCGCTAGAATGCTGACTTCCTCCCTCCCGCTGGAAGCAGGCCTCGCATGGAACTGAAATGGCTCGAAGACTTCGTTTCGCTGGCGGAAACGCGTAGTTTCAGCCGCTCGGCCGAATCTCGTCACGTCACGCAGCCAGCGTTTTCGCGGCGGATTCAGGCGCTGGAAGCGTGGCTGGGCACGGAACTGATCGATCGTTCGGTTTACCCGACGCGGCTGACGGCAGCAGGCCAGGTGTTCTACGAGCAGGCGCTCGCGATGCTGTCGCAGTTCCACGAGGCGCGTGCCCTGCTGCGCGGGCACACGGCGACGCCGCAGGCCACCATCGAGTTCGCGGTACCGCACACGCTGTCGCTCACGTACTTCCCGCGCTGGCTGCAGCGCATCGAAGCGCAAATGGGTCCGATCCATACCCGGCTGCGGGCGTTGAACGTGCACGATGCGGCTCTGGCGCTGGTGGAAGGCGGCTGCGATCTGATGATGGCCTATCACCATCCGAGCCATCCAATCGCGCTCGATCCGGCGCGCTACGACATGCTCGTGCTCGGCAACGAGCCGATCAGCCCGTTCTCGGCGCCGGGCCGCGCCGGACGCCCCCGGCACACGTTGCCGGGCACCCCGGAGGCGCCTACGCCCTATCTGTCCTACACACCGAACGCGTACCTGGGCCGCATGACCGAGGTGATCCTCGCCAACGCGCCGGAGCGTCTGTATCTCGACCGGTTGTACGAAACCGACATGGCCGAGGGGCTCAAGGCGATGGCGCTGGCCGGCCACGGCATCGCCTTCCTGCCGCACAGCGCGGTGGAAGACGCGATTGCGGACGGCAAGCTGATCCGCCTCGATCGCGCAACGCGTGGCACACCCGAGGGGCAGCTCACGCTGACCATGGAGATTCGCCTCTATCGCGACAAGCTGGCCGCGAAAGGCGACGACGCGCGGCAGATACTCGTGCGGCAGTTGTGGGACGTGGTATCGGAGGAGTTGGCGCAAGGCGCAGGCGCTGCCTGAAAACCTGCGTCCCCACGACGCGAATTTGCAGCTTCTTAACGGTTATGCAAAAAAAACATAATCGGATAATGAAACGGCATTGGATTTCAAAACGGCGTTTTTCGACAATGCTGTCACTCGATCAACGCCGGAGCGTTCATGTCATCCCAGCAACAAGCAGCACAATCCGCGTCAACGTTGCAGTCTGTTCCTTCCTACCTGAATAAAGACGACCTCGGCCCGTGGGGCAACTACCTGCGTCAGGTCGACCGCGTCGCGCCGTACCTCGGCTCGCTGTCCCGCTGGCTCGAAACCCTGAAGCGCCCGAAGCGCATTCTGATCGTCGATGTGCCTATCGAACTCGATAACGGCACGGTCGCGCACTTCGAAGGCTATCGCGTGCAGCACAACGTGTCGCGCGGTCCGGGTAAGGGCGGCGTGCGTTATCACCAGGACGTGACGCTTTCGGAAGTGATGGCGCTGTCGGCGTGGATGTCGGTGAAGAATGCTGCTGTGAACGTGCCGTACGGCGGTGCGAAGGGTGGTATCCGTGTCGATCCGCGTACGCTGTCGCGTGGCGAGTTGGAGCGCGTGACGCGCCGCTACACAAGTGAAATCGGCATCATCATCGGACCGAATACCGACATCCCCGCGCCGGACGTGAACACGAACGAGCAGATTATGGCGTGGATGATGGACACGTACTCGATGAACCAGGGCCAAACGGCTACGGGCGTCGTGACGGGCAAGCCGATCGCGCTGGGTGGTTCGCTGGGCCGCCGTGAAGCGACGGGCCGTGGCGTGTTCGTGGTGGCTTCCGAAGCTGCACGCCGTATCGGTGTGGATATCGAAGGCGCACGGATTGCCGTTCAAGGTTTCGGCAACGTGGGCGGTATCGCCGCACGTCTGTTCCAGGAAGCGGGCTCGAAGCTGGTCGCAGTGCAGGATCACACCGGCTCGCTGTACAAGTCGACTGGTATCGATGCTGTTGCGCTGGCGGATTACGTGGCGAAGAACGGCGGCGTGGGCGGTTTCCCGGAAGCCGATGCAGTCACGAACGAAGAATTCTGGACGGTCGAATCGGACATCCTGATTCCGGCCGCGCTGGAAAACCAGATCACCGAAAAGAACGCCGGCAAGATCAAGACGAAGATCGTCGTGGAAGGCGCCAACGGCCCGACCACCACGGCAGCGGACGACATTTTGCACGACCGTGGCATTCTCGTGATTCCGGACGTCGTGGCCAACGCCGGCGGCGTGACGGTGTCGTACTTCGAGTGGGTGCAGGACTTCTCGAGCTTCTTCTGGACGGAAGACGAGATCAACCAGCGTCTCGAGCGCGTAATGCGTGAAGCATTTGCCGCAGTGTGGCAAGTGTCGAGCGAACAGAAGGTCTCCGTGCGGACCGCGGCGTTTATCGTCGCGTGTAAGCGGATACTGGAAGCGCGCGAATTGCGCGGCCTGTATCCCTGATCGGTTGGCATGACACGGCGGCCCGCCACCTCGCGGGCCGCTGCGAATCCTTGCTTTGACGTGGTCCACAAGACCGCGTGTTTCACCCGGCGGGCGGCATCCTATCGATGCCGCCCGCCTTTGCGTGTCCGCCGCGTTTGAATTGACGGGTTAAGCTGCTGTAATCCCGCCGCGGCGCGCGTGCGCAACAAACATGGTTTATAGCCATACTTTCAGAATAATTACTTTGCTAAACTGGCGCCGGTTCTTGCCAAGGAGATCACAAATGAAGGTTAAAAAAGCTGCGCTGCTGCTCGCGACTCTCGGACTGTTTACGGTTGGCGCGCATGCGCAAGACGCTGGTACGCTGAAAAAGATCAAGGACACGGGCGTCATTTCGCTGGGTCACCGCGAATCGTCGATCCCGTTTTCGTATTACGACGACAAGCAGAATGTCATCGGCTACTCGCAGGAATTCGCGCTGAAGGTGGTGGATGCGGTCAAGGCAAAGCTGAATATGCCTAACCTGAAGGTCAAGCTCACCCCGGTCACGTCGCAGAACCGTATTCCGTTGGTGCAAAACGGCACCGTCGACATGGAATGCGGCTCCACCACGAATAACACCGAGCGCCAGCAACAGGCTGCGTTCTCGAACACGATCTTCGTGATCGGCACGCGCCTGATGACCAAGAAAGACTCCGGCATCAAGGACTTCGCTGACCTGAAGGGCAAGACGGTCGTCACGACCGCCGGCACCACCTCTGAGCGCCTGCTTCGCAAGATGAATCAGGACAAGAGCATGGGCATGAACATCATCAGCGCGAAAGACCACGGCGAGTCGTTCCTGACGCTTTCCACCGGCCGTGCTGCCGCGTTCATGATGGACGACGCGCTGCTGGCAGGCGAACGCGCCAAGTCGAACAACCCGGGCGATTTCGTGATTGTCGGCACGCCGCAATCGCATGAAGCGTACGGCTGCATGATTCGCAAGAACGATCCGGAATTCAAGAAGGTCGTCGACGACGCGATCGCGAAGGTCGAAACCTCGGGCGAAGCCGATCAGATCTACAAGAAGTGGTTCGAATCGCCGATTCCGCCGAAGGGCCTGAACCTGGCTTTCCCGGAAAGCGATGACATCAAGGCGCTCTACAAGAGCCCGAATGACAAGGCAATCGATTAAACCTTAGCTGTTTTTTTGAAACGCTGAACGAAACGGAAGGGGCCACGCGCTTCTTCCGTTTCTTTTTGCTGGAGTCTTGGTCATGTCATATCACTGGAACTGGGGCATTCTGCTGAGTCCGGTCTCCACCGGCGAGCCGACCACCTATCTGGGCTGGCTGCTGTCCGGCTTCTGGGTGACGATTACCGTGTCGCTGTCGGCATGGGTGATCGCGCTGATCGTCGGTTCGTTGTTCGGTGTGCTGCGCACGGTGCCGAACAAATGGGCGTCGGGTATCGGCACGCTCTATGTCGCGATCTTCCGCAACATCCCGCTGATCGTGCAGTTCTTTATCTGGTATCTGGTGATACCGGAGTTGCTGCCCGTGTCGATGGGGAACTGGTACAAGCAACTGCCGCCGAGCGCGCAGTTCTTCTCATCGTCTATTTTGTGCCTCGGGCTCTTTACCGCCGCGCGCGTGTGCGAGCAGGTGCGCTCGGGTATCAACGCATTGCCGCGCGGTCAGCGCGCCGCGGGTCTGGCAATGGGTTTTACG
Source organism: Paraburkholderia sp. GAS32 (assembly GCF_050434225.1). Classification (NCBI taxonomy): domain Bacteria; kingdom Pseudomonadati; phylum Pseudomonadota; class Betaproteobacteria; order Burkholderiales; family Burkholderiaceae; genus Paraburkholderia; species Paraburkholderia sp. GAS32. The sequence goes on from NZ_JBNPVS010000048.1 coordinate 16,655, forward strand.
CAATGGCAGACGTATCGCTACGTGCTGTTGCCGGTTGCGTACCGGATCATCGTGCCGCCGCTCACGTCCGAGTTTCTGAACATCTTCAAGAACTCGGCGGTTGCGTCGACCATCGGTCTGCTGGATCTGTCAGCCCAGGCGCGCCAACTGGTCGACTACACGTCGCAGACGTATGAGTCGTTCATCGCGGTCACGCTAGCCTATGTGCTGATCAATCTGGTCGTGATGCAACTGATGCGCTGGGTCGAAGCCAAGACCCGGTTGCCCGGCTATATCGGAGGTAAGTGATGCATCATTTCGACTGGAGCGGTATTCCGGGCGCACTGCCTACTCTGTGGATCGGCGCTATCGTCACCATCAAGATCACGCTGATTGCGATTGTGATCGGCATTGTCTGGGGCACTCTTCTCGCGATCATGCGGCTGTCGCCGATCAAGCCGTTCGAATGGTTCGCCAAGGCCTACGTGACGGTGTTCCGTTCGATCCCGCTGGTGATGGTGCTGCTGTGGTTCTTCCTGATCGTGCCGCAGGTGCTGCAGAACGTGCTGGGTTTGTCGCCGGATATCGACATTCGTCTGGCTTCGGCGATGGTCGCTTTCTCGCTCTTCGAGGCGGCGTACTATTCGGAGATCATCCGCGCCGGCATTCAGGCGGTGCCGCGCGGGCAGGTCAATGCCGCGTTTGCGCTCGGCATGAGCTACCCGCAGGCGATGCGCCTCATCGTGCTGCCGCAGGCGTTCCGCGCGATGGTGCCGCTGCTGCTCACCCAAGGTATCGTGCTGTTTCAGGATACGTCGCTCGTCTACGTGATCAGCCTCGCCGACTTCTTCCGCACCGCCACGAATATTGGCGACCGTGACGGCACGAATGTCGAAATGGTACTGTTCGCGGGCGCGTGTTATTTCGTGATCTGCGTGATCGCGTCGAGCCTCGTCAAAGGTCTTCAGAAAAAGGTCGCAAGATGATCTCTATCAAGAATGTTTCGAAGTGGTACGGCCAGTTTCAAGTGCTGACCGACTGCACGACGGAAGTCAAAAAAGGTGAAGTGGTGGTGGTGTGCGGGCCGTCGGGCTCGGGCAAGTCCACGCTGATCAAAACCGTCAACGGCCTCGAGCCGTTCCAGAAGGGCGAGATCGTCATCAACGGCCAATCGCTGACCGACAAGAAAACCAATCTGTCGAAGCTGCGTGCAAAGGTCGGCATGGTGTTCCAGCACTTCGAGCTGTTCCCGCATCTGTCGATCGTGCAGAACCTGACGCTCGCACAGGTCAAGGTGCTCGGCCGCTCGAAGGACGAAGCCACTACCAAGGGCTACAAGCTGCTCGATCGCGTCGGCCTGCGTGCGCATGCGGACAAGTTTCCGGGGCAACTGTCGGGCGGTCAGCAGCAGCGTGTGGCGATTGCGCGCGCGTTGTCGATGGACCCGATCGCCATGCTGTTCGACGAACCGACTTCCGCGCTCGACCCGGAAATGATCAACGAAGTGCTCGACGTGATGGTCGAGCTCGCGCAAGAAGGCATGACGATGATGTGCGTCACGCACGAAATGGGCTTTGCGAAGAAGGTCGCGCACCGCGTGATCTTCATGGACAAGGGCTTGATCGTGGAAGACGACAAGAAGGAAGACTTCTTCGCGAATCCGAAGTCGGATCGTGCGAAGGATTTTCTGGCGAAGATCCTGCACTGAACGTGTTCTTGGGCCGCGCTGGTTGGTTGGCGTGGCCCGGGCAGAAAAAAAGCCGCCCGGCGCGAACCGGGCGGCTTTTTCGTATCAGGATTCGAAAGCAGCCGTGTCGTCCGCGGCTTCAAGGTCGACCTCAGCCGTGGCAACCGCCTCAACCGAAGCCGCAATCGTAGTCGCCGAAGCCGATGCGTCCAACGCCGGATTGTGCAGCTTCTCCAGCACCGAAGCGGGCACCGGCACATTGACCCGGCCGATCACTTCACCGTGCTGGAACATCAGTAGATCGCCCGGTTTGAAGGCGGTCCACACTTCGTTATCGGTGAGCGGCTTGGTCGCGATCACGGCGACGCGGTCTTCCGGAGTCGTGTATTTGGCGAAATCGATCGACACGTCGGCATCGACCAGATGCGCAGTCGAGAACGGCCAGCGCCGCACGATGTAGTGCAGATGCGTCGAGCAATGCGCGAACAGCGCCTGGCCGTTCGACATCAGGAAATTGAACACGCCAAATTGCGTGATCTCGCGCGTGAGCGTTTCGAGCGCCGCGAACAGTTCTTCCAGCGGCGGTTGGCAGCCCGGAAAAGCCTTGCGCAAACCTTGCAGCAACGCGCAGAAGGCGAGCTCGCTATCGGTTGTGCCGACGGGTTGATAGACGCCGTTGAGCGCCGGCGAATAATCTTTCAGGTCGCCGTTATGCGCGAAGATCCAGTGGCGCCCCCACAGTTCGCGCATGAACGGATGGCAGTTTTCTAGCAGGATGTGCCCTTGCGTCGCTTTGCGAATATGCGCGATCGTGTTCTTCGATTTGATCGGGTAGCGCTTGACCATCTCTGCGATCGGCGAGGTAGCCGACGATTGATGGTCGATGAACAGGCGGCAGGCTTTGTCTTCGAAGAAGGCGATGCCCCAGCCGTCCGCGTGGTGATCGGTGACGCCGCCGCGCGCCGCAAAGCCGGTGAACGAGAACGTGACGTCCGTCGGCGCGGCGCAGTTCATTCCGAGAAGTTGGCACATGTTGCGGGTAAGCCTGTGAACGGGGCAAGCCGTTACAATGATGATTTTCCAAGCATATCACCGAGCCAGAAGCGCCAAATAGCAAAATTGACGTGTGTTTAGGCTCTAGCGCTGCGAATTGCTGTGATTTGTACCGCTTCGAGCATGCCGATTTGCTTTTTTTGCCGCCGAATCTCGTTCCCCTCTCGCCATGACCGCTTCCAACGCCTCCCCCGATTCGATCGACACCATCGACTCCATCGACTCAGTTACGCTCGCCCGCCCGGACGACTGGCACCTGCACGTTCGCGACGGTGAGATGCTCGCTGCCGTGTTGCCGGATACCGCGCGCCAGTTCGGCCGCGCGATCATCATGCCCAACCTGAAGCCGCCAGTCACCACGACCGCAATGGCGCAGGCCTACCGCGAGCGCATTGTCGCCGCGATCCCGGCTGGGGCGAAGTTCGAACCGCTGATGACTCTGTACCTGACCGACAACACGCCGCCCGACGAAATCCGCCGCGCGCGTGAAAGCGGCTTCGTGCACGGCGTGAAGCTTTACCCGGCGGGTGCCACGACCAATTCGGACGCAGGCGTTACCGACATCATGAAGTGCGCGAAAACGCTCGAAGTGATGCAGGAAAGCGGCATGCCGCTGCTGGTGCACGGCGAAGTGACGGATTCGTCGATCGACCTGTTCGACCGCGAGAAAGTGTTCATCGACCGCGTGATGACACCGCTGCGCCGCGCCTTTCCGGCGCTGAAGGTGGTGTTCGAGCACATCACCACGAAAGATGCAGTCGACTACATCCGCGAAGCCGGCGTGGCGCCGCGGCTGCTTGGCGCGACGATCACCGCGCACCATCTGCTGTACAACCGCAACGCGATCTTCCAGGGCGGCATTCGCCCGCATTACTACTGCCTGCCGGTGTTGAAGCGTGAGACGCATCGCGTGGCGCTGGTCGAGGCGGCGACCTCGGGCAATCCGCGCTTCTTCCTCGGCACGGATAGCGCGCCACATCCGAAGGGTTTGAAGGAGCACGCGTGCGGCTGCGCGGGTTGCTACACGGCGCTGCATGCGCTCGAGCTCTACACGGAAGCGTTCGACAAAGCCGGCGCACTGGACAAGCTCGAAGGCTTCGCCAGCTTCTTCGGCGCGGATTTCTACGGTCTGCCGCGCAGCGAAGAGAAAGTCACGTTGCGTCGCGAAGAATGGACGCTGCCGGCCGAGTTGCCGGTCGGCGATACGCCTGTTGTGCCGCTGCGTGGCGGTGAGTCGATTGGCTGGCGCCTCGTCTGAGGTTGCATTAGATGCAGGTGCAAGAAGCGGCGCGCGTAGGCTTCGGTTTCGCCGATATCGACTGGTCGAAACCGTGGTTCGCGCAGTTCGCGGCGCGCGGCGAGCGCTGGCAGCAGGGCGCGCTGACGAGCTACGCGGCCTTGCTCGAGGAAATGAATGCCGATGCCGGCGAGATGCGGCAGGTGACAGGGCGCGGTCAGCGTCTCGCGTTCATTGCGCAGGACGATCTGCCGCCGGGCGCGGCTTACGAGGCGCACATCGCGTCGACGGGCTGCGTGCCGACGCGTCACAACCTGCATGACTTCTTCAACGGGTCGATGTGGTTTGCGTTTCCGCGGATCAAGGCGGCGCTGAACGCGCGGCAGTCGGCGGCGATCGACGTGTTAGGCGTCGGTCCGACCCGCGGCGGCGTGCGCGACACGCTGACCTTATTCGACGAAAACGCACTGCTGTTCGCCTGCGCCGACCCCGCGTTGAGCGAGGCATTGCGCGGGTTCGACTGGCAGACGCTCATGGTTGCGCACCGTGATGTCTGGGGCGCACGCTGCGAAGTGCGCTGTTTCGGTCATGCGTTGCTGGAAAAGCTGATCGCGCCGTTCAAGGCCTGCACGGGCCACGCGTGGATCGTCGACGTGCCGTCCGAGTACTTCGGATGGGACGCCGCAGCGCGCGACGCTTGGCTCGACGAGTCTGTCAGCACGGCACTCCGGAACACCGAGGCATTGACGAGCCGCATGTTTGCGCCGCTGCCCGTACTGGGGATTCCAGGCTGGTGCGCCGAGAACGAATCGCCCGAGTTTTACGAAGACACGTCCGTCTTTCGTACAGGACGACGTTCGCGCTAAAGCCGCACCCTATTCGCCGCAGTGTTAAAATGCGCCCCAGCAAAGCAGGCCAGGCAGTCGCGGCCTCTGCGGTTTCGGCCAAAGAGGGCGAGGAAAGTCCGGACTCCATAGGGCAGGGTGATGGCTAACGGCCATCCGTGGTGACACGCGGAACAGGGCAACAGAAAGCAAACCGCCGATGGCCCGGCGCAAGCCGGGATCAGGTAAGGGTGAAACGGTGCGGTAAGAGCGCACCGCGGCTGCTGCAAGGCAGACCGGCACGGTAACCTCCACCCGGAGCAATTCCAAGTAGGCAGGCTAGCATCTTCGAGATGCAGGACGGGGCCCCCGTCACGTCTGCGGGTAGGAAGCTTGAGCGCGTCAGTAATGGCGCGCCTAGAGGAATGACTGCTACGCGCGTCGTGTTTTCGGACGTGGCGCGTGCACAGAATCCGGCTTATCGGCTTGCTTTGCCACCCAACAAAAAATGCCGGCGTCCGTGTGGACGCCGGCATTTTTATTTGTGCGCACCGGCTAGGCTAAATGCGCGGCTATCCGCGCAGAAGCCGACGCGCCGCGCTCAACCCGCGACGATATCGAACGAGTGCGTGAGTTCAGCAGTCTTCGCGATCATGATCGACGCCGAGCAGTATTTGTCGTGCGACAGATTGATCGCGCGCTCCACGGTAGCCGGGTTCAGATTCTTGCCCGTCACGGTGAAGTGGAAGTGAATCTTGGTGAACACCTTCGGATCTTCGCTGGCGCGTTCGGCCTTCAGCGTCACCGAGCAACCGGCGATTTCCTGGCGGCTTTTCTTCAGGATCATGACGACGTCGTAAGCCGTGCAGCCGCCCGTGCCGAGCAGAACCATTTCCATCGGACGCGGCGCGAGATTGCGGCCGCCGCCTTCCGGCGCGCCATCCATCGTGACCAGATGACCGCTGCCCGTCTCGGCCGCAAATGCCATTCCGTCTTGCCCCATCCAGCTAACTTTGCATTCCATGCTGTGCTCCACCGCGCTTCGCTTATATCGAAAACGCATTGTAGCCCGGTGTTTGCGCGTCCGCCCGAAGGGACTTTCGCTGGAACTTATGCCCGATGACCGCTTGCGTGTTGCGGTGCGGCATGTTTCGGCGATTCGGGAATGCCCTGACGCGTTTAGGGGTTTTACTCTAGATGATGTCTGTGTATGCAAGCTCTTAAAAGGGTTTTTGCCATTGATTTTAAAAGGAATTCAGAATTTTTTGGCCGGTGAGCCCGTCTGCCACATTGTAAAATCGAATTTCACAATGCAAATGTTCTTGCGTCGCACAAGGGCGCCTCATATAATCGATTCCATCGGTTGCAGCAGTTCTGCAACCTCCGCTGTCTCCTCCACCTCCTCCTTTGGTGGATTAAACCCGAACCGCTCGTTCGGGTTTTTTTTCGCCCACGGCTTCGATCTCGCGAACGCCGGATTCGGGGCGAACGGGAAGGGCAAATGGCCATTTCCGGGCGCCGGATCGCCCGATTTCTCGCCCAAACCCCCGCAAGCTTTGACTCCGCGTGACAAATTCCTTTATAATTCAGAGCTTTTCCGCATCCGCGCCCGCGGAGGAAGAACCAGGGAGAGCCTGCACGCGCCTCGATGCGCACACTACAAGCAGGAAAAAATACATTGGGCGCAGCAATTTTTTTGGATCGATCATGAAGACGTTTTCCGCAAAAGCCCATGAGGTTACGCGTGAATGGTACGTGATTGACGCGACGGATAAGGTTCTCGGGCGTGTCGCCAGCGAAGTGGCACACCGTCTTCGCGGCAAGCACAAGCCTGAATTCACTCCGCACGTCGACACCGGTGATTTCATCATCGTTATCAACGCCGGCAAGCTGCGTGTCACGGGCAACAAGGCTACTGACAAGAAGTACTACCGTCACTCGGGTTACCCGGGCGGTATTTATGAAACGACGTTCGGCAAGATGCAAGAACGCTTCCCGGGCCGTGCGCTCGAGAAAGCGGTCAAGGGCATGCTGCCGAAGGGCCCGCTCGGCTACGCGATGATCAAGAAGCTGAAGGTCTACGCTGAAGCAACGCATCCGCATTCGGCACAACAGCCGAAAGCGCTCGAGATCTAAGGGGAGCCCACATGATCGGTAACTGGAATTACGGCACGGGCCGCCGCAAGAGCGCCGTCGCACGCGTCTTCATCAAGGCTGGCAAGGGCGAGATCATTGTAAACGGCAAGCCTATCGCCGATTACTTCTCGCGCGAAACGTCGCTGATGATCGTGCGTCAGCCGCTGGAACTCACGAACCACGGCGTCACGTTCGACATCAAAGTCAACGTGAACGGTGGCGGTGAAACGGGTCAAGCTGGTGCGGTTCGCCACGGCATCACCCGCGCGCTGATGGACTATGACGCAACGCTGAAGCCGGAACTGTCGAAGGCTGGCTTCGTGACGCGTGACGCTCGTGAAGTCGAACGTAAGAAGGTCGGCTTCCACAAGGCACGTCGCCGGAAGCAATTCTCGAAGCGTTAATCGCTTCGTGTGCAATCCGGCTTTCGGGCTGGAATGCTGCAAAAGCCGCCAACGCTTTCGCGAAGGCGGCTTTTTTTATTTGCTCGCGGCGAGGCTTCGCGGTAAGGGTTTTGTTGCCGGAGGTGCCGACGCGGTCTGCTCAGGCAGGCTGGTGGCGGCATCAGGGCCGACTATTGAATTTGCTGGAAGAACCCATTGATTTTGTGGGCTTCGGCACGATATCGAGATCAGCCCTACAATAGCGGTTAGAAGCTTTTTGGAGAGTTCGAATGAACGCAGTCACCGATACACCCGTGACCGAGATGCCCGCCCCCTTCGTTTTTACCGACGCAGCGGCTGACAAGGTCAAGCAACTGATCGAAGAAGAAGGCAATGCGGACCTCAAACTGCGCGTTTTCGTGCAGGGCGGCGGCTGCTCGGGCTTTCAGTACGGTTTTACGTTCGACGAAGCCGTCAACGAAGACGACACCGTCATGAACAAGAGCGGCGTCCAGTTGCTGATCGATTCGATGAGCTACCAGTACCTGGTCGGCGCTGAGATCGACTACAAGGACGACATCAACGGCGCGCAGTTCGTCATCAAGAACCCGAATGCTACGACCACCTGTGGTTGCGGCTCGTCGTTCTCGGTTTGATGGTTGGCCGGTTAGGCGACAGGATGTAAAAGCAACGGGGCTTCGGCCCCGTTTTTTGTTGCCTGCGCTGAAAGCCAGGCTCTTGGCTTAACGCGGGTAGATCGCCCCGAGCACGCGCTCGGCAGCGGCGCCAGTGACCGCCGGCAAATTGCCCGGCAAGCGCGCCACGCAACGCATCGCCAGCCATGCGAACGCCAGCGGCTCGACCTGGCTCGGCGGGACGCCGAGCGCGTCGGTTGTCATCACGGGCACGCCGCTTACACCGCTGTCTTCCAGCGCCTGTCGCAGGGCCTTCAGAATCTCCGGATTGCGCGCGCCGCCGCCACACACATAGACCGCCTTGGCGTCCGACGCATGCCGTTCGATTTCGCGGGCAACCGTTACTGCGGTTAGCGCGACCAGTGTCGCTTGCACGTCGGCGGGAGCGAGGGCGGCGAACGGTTGGAGCTTGGCATCCAGCCATTGCGGGTTGAACAGGTCTCGGCCGGTGCTTTTCGGTGGTTGTTGCGTGAAAAAGGGTTCGTCGAGCAATGCACAAAGCAACGTGCGATCGACCTGTCCGCCCGCAGCGAAATGGCCGTTTTCGTCGAAAGGCTTGCCGAGATGGCGCTGCGCCCATTCGTCGAGCAGCGCGTTCGCCGGTCCGCAGTCGAAACCGCGCACGCCGCCGGTCGCGTTCAGGATCGTAATATTGCTGATGCCGCCGAGATTGCAGACCACCCGCGTTTCGTCTTTCGCGCCGAACACCGTGGCGTGAAACGCCGGCACGAGCGGCGCGCCCTGGCCGCCGGCCGCGACGTCGCGGCTGCGAAAATCGGCGACCACGTCGATGTGCATCATTTCCGCGAGCAGCGCGGGGTTGTTGATCTGCCGCGTGTAACCCTTTTCCGGCCGATGCCGCACCGTCTGACCGTGCACGCCGATTGCACGGACTTCCGAGGCCGGAACACGGCTGGCTCCCAGCAGTTCGTGGCAGCACACCGTGTAGCGCGTGGCGAGCGCATTGGCGGCCAGCGCTTCGCGTTCGATCTCGTTGTCCCCCGGCTGTTGAAGCGCGAACAGCGCGTCGCGCAAGCCTGCCGCGAAGCCGACAAACGCCTCGGCCAGCACCACCGGCGGCTTTCCTTTCGCGAATCTGACGGCAACACCGTCCACGCCGTCCATGCTCGTGCCGGACATCAATCCCAAGTAGACGCCGTCTGCGGGGTCTTGCGCCACGTTGTTGCTCCTCTCGATGATTCGTTGCGATCTGTTTTAGCAGATTATCGGCGCAAGCGCGGTCGAATATAAAGCGTCACAGTGCCAATGGCGCGTCCCGGCAAGCCGAAATCATGCTTCGACGGCGCGCCTGTAGCCGAGTCAGTGGGCGCGGCGGCGCGCATCTATGGGACAATCTCCTTTTTTCGCGACTTCACGTTTCCAGCATGAGCACCGAGTCCACCAAGCCTAGCCCCGCCTTCCCGATCACCGACGAAGTCCGTCACGCACTCGCCGTCACCAAACGCGGCGTCGACGAACTGCTGATCGAAGAAGAATTCGCACAGAAGCTCGCGAAGAGCGCGGCCACCGGTGTGCCCCTGCGTATCAAGCTCGGCCTCGATCCGACCGCGCCGGACATCCACATCGGCCACACGGTCGTGCTGAACAAGATGCGCCAGTTGCAGGATCTCGGTCACACGGTGATTTTCCTGATCGGCGACTTCACCTCGCTGATCGGCGATCCGTCGGGCCGCAACGCCACGCGCCCGCCGCTCACGCGCGAGCAGATCGAATCGAACGCGAAGACGTATTTCGAGCAGGCAGCACTCGTGCTCGACCGCGACAAGACTGAAATCCGCTACAACAGCGAATGGTCGATGCCGCTCGGTGCCGACGGCATGATCAAGCTCGCCTCGCGCTACACGGTGGCGCGGATTCTCGAGCGCGAAGATTTCACCAAGCGTTTCCAGGGCGGCGTGCCGATCTCGATCCACGAATTCCTGTACCCGTTGATGCAAGGCTACGACTCGGTCGCGCTGAATGCCGACCTCGAGCTCGGCGGCACGGACCAGAAGTTCAATCTGCTGGTGGGCCGTGAACTGCAGAAGCAGTACGGTCAGGAACAGCAGTGCATCTTGACGATGCCCTTGCTCGAAGGCTTGGACGGCGTCGAGAAGATGTCGAAGTCGAAGAACAATTACATCGGTATCAGCGAAAGGCCGACCGACATGTTCGGCAAGCTAATGAGCATTTCCGACGTGCTGATGTGGCGTTACTTCGAACTGCTGTCGTTCCGTCCGATGGACGAGATCGCCGGCTTCAAGAAGGAAATCGAAGCGGGCCGCAATCCGCGCGATTTCAAGGTGATGCTCGGTCAGGAAATTGTCGCGCGCTTCCACTCGCAAGCCGATGCCGAACGCGCGCTCGAGGACTTCAATCATCGCGCGAAGGGCGGCGTGCCGGACGATATTCCGGCCGTGACGCTCGCGGGCGCACCGCTCGCAATCGGCCAGTTGCTCAAGCAGGCCAACCTCGTGCCGTCGACCAGCGAGGCGCTGCGCAACATCGAGCAGGGTGGCGTGAAGATCGACGGCACGACCGTGTCCGACAAGGGCCTGAAGGTCGAAGCCGGCGAGTACGTCGTGCAGGTCGGCAAGCGCCGTTTTGCGCGTGTCACGCTGACGGCTTGATGGCTCAGAAATAACACGATGGTGACCCGAGCGTTGTTGCATTCGGAGTCGAGCCGATGATCGCGCTGATCCAGCGCGTTCGCCGCGCGGAAGTGCGCGTGGACGACCGCGTGATCGGCGCAATCGAGGCGGGCCTGCTCGCGCTCGTATGCGCCGAACGTGGCGACACGGAGGCTGCAGCCGACCGGCTGCTCGCCAAGGTGCTCGGCTATCGCGTCTTCAGCGATGCGGCCGGCAAGATGAATCTCTCCGTGCAGAATCTCGACGGCGCCGGGCGCGCAGGCGGCTTGCTGCTCGTTTCGCAGTTCACGCTGGCTGCCGACACCAACAGCGGCCTGCGTCCCAGCTTCACGCCCGCCGCGCCGCCCGACGAGGGAAAGCGGCTATTCGATTACTTCGTCTCGGCAGCGCGCGCCAAGCACCCGATCGTCGAGACAGGCGAGTTCGGCGCCGATATGCAGGTGTCGCTAGTCAATGACGGACCGGTCACGTTCTGGCTGCAGACGAACGCTTGAGCTTCCACTGCTGCCGCATGGTGTACGCGGCGGCACGCTTCCACTCCTCCAGCCGCTTCTTGCGACAATAGCGGCTCGGCATAACCGGCTACTGGCGCCCACGCTCATCCCATGACTACGCAGATTCTGTTCATCCGCCACGGCGAGACCGACTGGAACCGCATCAAGCGCATTCAAGGTCACATCGACATTCCGCTCGCGACGACCGGCCTCGCGCAGGCGCAACGCCTTGCACGCCGCATCGCGGGTGAGGTGAAAGAGGGCGCACGGCTCGACGCGATCTATTCGAGCGATCTGCAACGTGCCCAACAAACCGCGCAGCCGATCGCCGACGCGCTCGGCCTGCCGCTGCAACTGCGTGAAGGTTTGCGTGAGCGTTCGTATGGTGCGTTCCAGGGGCATGACAGCGACGAAATCGCCGTCCGTTTCCCTGATGAGTACGCGCACTGGCAAACCCGCGATCCTGGCTTCGCGCCGCCTGAAGGTGAATCGCAGCGCACGCTCTATCACCGCGTGCTGCACGCGATCGAGCCTCTGGTGGCCGCGCATCCGGGCGGCCGGATCGCTGTGGTCGCGCATGGCGGTGTGCTCGATTGCGTACGTCGTTTTGCGTGCGGTTTGTCACTCGATGCGCCGCGTGATTACGCGTTGCTGAATACGAGCGTCAACGTGGTGGATTATGCCGACGACGCCAGCAAGGCGACGATCGTGTCGTGGGCGGACGTGTCGCATCTCGACGCGCCGAGCGATGACGATAGCTTCAAGAAGAGGGTGCCGGAACCGGGGCGTTAAACGGCGCGAGTTATTTCAACTCGCGCATCCGGCTCAGGTCGCGGCCGCATCCCACAGGCCGGATATGGGGCTCGAAGCATCCGGCGCGGCGAGACCGAAATGCCGGTACGTGAGCAGTGTGGCGACGCGGCCGCGCGGCGTGCGCTGCAGGAAGCCTTGCTGGATCAGGTACGGTTCGAGCACGTCTTCGATCGTGTCGCGCTCTTCGCCGATTGCCGCTGCCAGATTGTCGACGCCGACCGGGCCACCGTCGAATTTGTGCAGGATCGCCTCGAGCAGTTTGCGGTCCATCAGGTCGAAGCCGACCGCATCCACGTCGAGCATCTTGAGTGCCGCGTCCGCCACTTGAGCGGTGATGTTGCCGTCCGCTTTCACCTCTGCGAAATCGCGCACGCGGCGCAACAGCCGGTTCGCGATCCGCGGCGTGCCGCGTGCGCGCTTGGCGATTTCGAATGCGCCATCCGGGTGGATCTGCGCATGTAGCAACGATGCCGAACGCGTGACGATGCGCGCCAACTCTTCGGCGTTATAAAACTCGAGCCGTGCGACGATACCGAAGCGGTCGCGCAGCGGATTGGTCAGCATACCCGCGCGGGTGGTTGCGCCGACCAGCGTGAACGGCTGCAGATCCAGCTTCACGCTGCGCGCGGCCGGCCCTTCGCCGATCATGATGTCGATCTGATAATCCTCCAACGCCGGATACAGAATTTCTTCGACGACCGGCGAGAGCCGGTGGATTTCGTCGATGAACAGGACGTCGTTGGCTTCGAGGTTGGTGAGCAATGCAGCGAGGTCGCCGGCGCGTTCAAGCACCGGGCCGGACGTTTGCCGCAGATTGACACCCATTTCCCGCGCGATGATGTGCGCGAGCGTGGTCTTGCCGAGACCCGGCGGCCCGAACAGCAGCACGTGGTCGAGCGATTCCGACCGGCGCCTGGCAGCCTCGATGAAGATTTCCAGTTGACCGCGTATTTTTTCCTGCCCGACATATTCTTCGAGCTGGCGCGGGCGCAGCGCGCGCTCGAACGCTTCTTCGTTCGGCGAGACGGGCGTGGCCGCGATGATGCGCTCGGCGGCGAGTTTGTCGGTTTCGATCATGCGGTCATTGTACCGCGCCCCGCCCGTTGCGAAACTCGGCCGAACGGCCAGGGTGTGCGCCGCGCCGTCGTGTGCGAAGCTTTACTGATCGCACGCGGCGCCACCGTCACGGCATAAGCTCTTAACCCTTGGACAACGCCTTCAGCGCGAGCTTGATCCCTTCGGAAACGCCGGTGCCGGCCGGCACGTTCTTGAGGGCCGCCAACGCTTCTTTTTCGGAGTAACCCAATGCGATCAGTGCGTTCAGGATATCTGAGGCGTGGTCGGATGCCGACGCCGCGCCTGCCAGTGCGCCCAGGTCGGCGCCGATCTTGCCCTTCAGTTCGAGGAGCAGCCGCTCCGCTGTTTTCTTGCCGATGCCAGGCACGCGAGTCAGGCGCGCGGCGTCCTGCATCGTGACGGTCTGCGCCAGCTCATGCACGCTCATGCCGGAGAGCACGGCGAGCGCCATACGCGCGCCGATGCCTGTGATCTTCAGCAGTTCGCGGAACGTCGAGCGTTCTTCGGCGGTGCCGAAGCCATAGAGGAGATGCGCGTCTTCACGCACGATCATTTGCGTGAGCAGCACGACGCGTTCACCGGTCGACGGCAGGTTGTAGAACGTGCTCATCGGCACATCGACTTCGTAACCGACGCCGTTGCAGTCGACGAGTAGATGCGGCGGGTTTTTTTCCAGCAGAACGCCGGCAATGCGACCGATCATGGCGGATTCAATCTTGAGAGAAAGGGCGAGTGTAGCGCAGTGGGTGCGCGGTGGCGCGTCGGCAAGCTGCGCAGTAGCGCGCTGCATTATGCGCAATCGCGGTTGACCAGCGTGTTGCAGCTCCCTAGACTGAGATCCCTTTTGGCGGGTTCTCGCCCGGCACAACCTGAAGGAGCTTCCATGCTGAGCCTCACCACTCTCGCGCTGTTTGCCGGCGCGTGTCTCGCGTTGACCGCCACACCCGGCCCCGACATGTTGCTGATCGCTTCGCGCAGCGTGAGCCAGGGACGTCCTGCTGGTTTCGCCTCGTTGGCGGGTATTCTGGTCGGCACATACTGTCATGCACTAGCCGCCGCTTTCGGCCTGTCGCAGCTGTTTCTGGCCGTGCCGATGGCTTACGATGTCGTGCGTTTCGCAGGCGCCGCCTACCTGCTGTATCTCGCCTGGAAGACGTTCCGCACGCAAGGCACCGTGCTGTCGCCGAATGCGTCGATGAGCCGTTATCCGGTCGGCCGCATCTTCCGGCAGGGTCTCTTCACCAATTTGCTGAACCCCAAAGTCGCGCTGTTCGTGCTCGCGCTATTTCCGCAGTTCGTGCGGCCCGAAGCGGGCTCGGTGGCGTTGCAGATCATGGTGCTCGCGACCGTGCTGAATCTGATCGGCTTCTGTGTGAACGGCGCCGTTATTCTGATGGCGAGCAAGCTGAGCCGCAAGCTCGGTGCGGGGCGCAGACCGTCGCGCGTGCCGCAGTATTTGTTGGGGACGGTGTTTGCCGGACTAGCTTGCCGGTTGGCGCTGGCGAGCCGGAACTGAGAGCCTACCCCACTAACCGTCCGCGCCGTACCCGCAAACCCTTCTTCGCCAACGAAGGCGCAATCCCACCCAGCGTACTCAGCGTCGAGCCCCCATGCGCGTGGCAAATCGCCATGCCGAGGGCGTCAGCGGCATCAGTGCCAGGCACGCCGGAGAGGTTGAGCAGCCGCACCACCATCTGCTGCATCTGCTCCTTGGTCGCGCGGCCATAACCGACCACAGCCTGCTTCAACTGCAACGCCGTATATTCGGCGACCGGCACGCCGCCCGCCACCAGTCCACAGATCGCCGCGCCGCGCGCCTGACCAAGCAACAGGGTGGATTGCGGATTGACGTTGACGAACACCTTTTCAATCGCCGACTGATCCGGCGAGTGCTGGCGGATCAGCGTCGAAATGCCTTCGAAGATGGTGCCGAGACGCGAGGGCAGATCGGCGTCGGCGGTTTTGATCACGCCGCTTGCGACGTAGCTGAGCGTGTGTCCGGTTTGATCGATTACGCCAAAGCCGGTTACGCGCAAGCCGGGGTCGATGCCGAGAATTCTCATGAGGTGCCGCGTATGCGGTTAAAACCAGGTGCTTGCGATACTACAACGAACGCGCCGTGTGGCGGTCGGTGTTCCAAAACAAAACGGCCCGGCGGAAAACTCCACCGGGCCGTTTCGCGCAAGCTACGCAGGCGAGCATCGCATCACAAAGACGCCGCCCGCGAAGTCGAATTCAATGCCGGAAATGACGCACGCCGGTCACCACCATCGCGATGTTGTGCTCGTCTGCTGCACCGATCACTTCGTCGTCGCGCATCGAGCCGCCCGGTTGAATCACGCAGGTTGCGCCTGCTGCAACCACCACATCCAGACCGTCACGGAACGGGAAGAACGCGTCCGACGCCACCGCCGAACCCGCCAGCGTCAAACCGGCGTTCTGCGCCTTGATGCTCGCAATACGCGCCGAGTCCACGCGGCTCATCTGGCCCGCGCCGACGCCGAGCGTCATGCCGTTGCCGCAGAACACGATCGCGTTCGACTTCACGTACTTCGCGACGCGCCATGCGAACAGCAGGTCGTCCATTTCCTTCGGCGTCGGGTGACGCTTCGTGACCACGCGCAATTCGTGCGGCTGCACGTTCTTCGAATCGAGCGATTGCACCAGCAGGCCGCCGCCGACGCGCTTCAGATCGAACGCGTTATGACCGTCACCCAAGGCGATTTCCAACAGACGCACGTTCTGCTTGGCCGCGAACACCTGACGAGCCGCCGTGCTGAACGACGGGGCGATCAGCACTTCGACGAACTGCTTGGCCACCGCTTGCGCCGCCGTTTCGTCGACTTCACGGTTGAACGCAATGATGCCGCCGAACGCCGAGGTCGGATCGGTCTGGAACGCCTTCGCATACGCTTCGTCCGCGTCCGCGCCCACTGCCACGCCGCACGGATTCGCGTGCTTGACGATCACGCAGGCCGGCACGTCGAACGTCTTCACGCATTCCCACGCTGCATCGGAATCGGCGATGTTGTTGTACGACAGTTCCTTGCCTTGCAACTGGTTGTAATTCGCCAGTGCGCCAGTCGGCACGGACAGATCGCGATAGAACGCGGCGCTCTGGTGCGGGTTCTCGCCGTAGCGCAGATCCTGCACCTTGTCGAAAGCCAGGTTGAAGGTAGCCGGGTACGTGTTGCGCGACGAGTGTTGCAATTCGTCGGTGAGGCTCGTCAGGTAGTTCGTGATCGCGCCGTCGTACTGCGCGGTGTGCGCGAACACCTTGGTGGCCAGACGGAAATTCGTCTTGTACGAAACCGCGTTGCTATTTGCACGCATTTCGTCGAGCACGACCGCGTAATCCGTCGGATCAACCACGACGGTCACGTCGCGATGGTTCTTCGCGGCCGAACGCAGCATGGTCGGGCCGCCGATGTCGATGTTCTCGATCGCGTCTTCCAGCGAGCACGTTTCTTTCGACACGGTCTGCACGAACGGGTACAGATTCACGACCAGCAGGTCGATCGTCGGGATGTCGTGCTTTTCAAGCGCTGCCATGTGTTCCGGCAGGTCGCGGCGCGCCAGAATGCCGCCGTGCACCTTCGGATGCAGCGTTTTCACACGCCCGTCCAGCATTTCCGGGAAGCCCGTGTAGTCGGCGACTTCGGTGACGGAGAGGCCCGCGTCCGCGAGCAGTTTCGCGGTGCCGCCGGTCGACAGGATCTTGACGCCGAGGTCCGACAGCGACTTGGCGAAGTCGACGATGCCGGACTTGTCGGAAACGGAGATGAGCGCTTGCTTGATCATGATGAAGACGAAAAGCCGAAGGGAAACGTGGCAGGGCGCTTGAAACTACAACGAACTACAGCAAACCGTGCTGTTGCAGCTTCTTGCGCAGCGTATTGCGGTTGATGCCGAGATACTCGGCGGCCAGCGACTGATTGCCGCCGGCCTGCTCGAGCACCACTTCGAGCAAGGGTTTTTCCACGCATGAAATAACCATGTCGTAGACGTCATGCGGATTGGAGCCGTCGAGATCCTGGAAATACATCCCCAGGCTGTCGCGGACAGATTGTTCGATATTGTTCTTGCTCATGCTGCTAGTCGGTCGGTATGGTCCGGCTCGCCGTCGTTCTTGCTGAGCGTCTCGTCGACGTAGACGAGGCGGTCGGAAATCGCCTTTTGGGCGTCGAAGAATTCGTTGACGGCGAGGAGTTGTTCGCGCGTGGTGTCCAGCGTATTCATACGGTGCCGGAACACGTTGGCGCCAGAAAGGCCGCGAGTGTACCAGCCGATATGCTTACGCGCAGTGCGCACGCCCGTAAATTCGCCGTAGAACGCGTAGTGATCTTCGAGATGCTCGTTCATCACCTGCTGGATTTCGTCGATGCGCGGCGGCGGCAGCAACTCACCCGTTTGCAGGAAATGCTCGATCTCGCGAAACAGCCACGGACGCCCCTGGGCGGCGCGGCCGATCATGATGGCGTCGGCGCCGGTAGCGGCGAGCACCTCGCGGGCTTTTTGCGGCGACGTGATGTCGCCATTGGCGACCACCGGAATGCGCACCGCTGCTTTGACGGCAGCGATGGTCTCGTATTCGGCGTCGCCGTGATACAGGTCGGCGCGGGTGCGGCCGTGCACGGTCAGCATGGAAATGCCGGCGGCTTCGGCCAGACGCGCTACCGTCAAAGCGTTTTTGTTGTCGCGATCCCAGCCGGTGCGGATCTTCAGCGTGACGGGCACCGCATCCGGCCCGACGCCCACTGCGCCCACCACGGCCTCGACGATGCGCTGCACCAGCGGCTCGTTCTGCAGCAAGGCGGAACCCGCGGCCACGTTGCACACCTTCTTGGCCGGGCAGCCCATGTTGATGTCGATGATCTGCGCGCCGTTCGCCACGTTGTAGCGAGCGGCTTCGGCCATCATGGCCGGATCGGCGCCGGCGATCTGCACGGCGATCGGCTCGACCTCGCCCGTGTGGTTGGCGCGGCGCATGGTTTTTTCGCTTTTCCACAACTGCGCGTTCGAGGCGACCATTTCCGACACCGCATAGCCCGCGCCCAGCCGTTTGCACAGTTGCCGGAACGGCCGGTCGGTTACGCCGGCCATGGGGGCGACGAACAGGTTGTTACGCAGATTGTGGGAGCCGAGAGTGGGCATGACTTGGACGCGCTTGTGACCGATTGTTAAGTTTCTGTCAATCGGAGCTTGCGCGAAATGCGAAGGAAAACCGCCATTTTAGCGTTAACGGATAGTCGACACCCGACTTGAGTCTGTCGTAACTCATTAAATCTTCTATGAAAGTGGTCCGGTTCATAGAACCGGCACCGTTCGCGCGGCGACGCTGATGGGCCTGCTTATGTGCCTGGCACGGTGCCTAAAAAGGCTGCAGCGGCCGAGGGCGTTGGGCGCGAACGGGCGGCGCGCTCAGCGGCGCTGGCCGAACATCATTTGCCGCGCCAGCGCGGTTTTCACCGGCGGCACGAATTCGAGCGCGGTGAGGGCGAGGCCGCGCAAGGCGGCGAGCGGCGGGAAGTCGACGGTGAAAAGGCGCGCGAGCGTGTCGGTCGCGCCGATCGTCAGGCGCCGGTCGGGCGCGCGGCGTTGCGCGAACGTCGCGAGAGCCAGCGGGGTCGGACCTTCCGCCGACAAGGCATCGGCGAGCGCGTGCGCGTCGCGCAAGCCCAGATTCAGACCTTGACCTGCCACCGGATGCAGCGTCTGCGCCGCATTGCCGATTGCAACGACATGGCCGTTCACCAGCGTATCGACCGCGTTCAGTCCCAGCGGGAACGACGCGCGTCCCTTGATTTGCGTAAAGCGGCCCATGCGGTTGCCGAATGCGGCGCCGAGTTCGAGCAGGAATTCGTCGTCGGAGAGTTGTGCGCGTCGCGCGGCTTCGTCGGGTGCGCAGCACCAGACCAGCGCGTAATTCGCGCCGCGCACGCCGCCCATCGGCAGCAATGCGATCGGTCCTTGCGACGTGAAGCGCTCCCACGCCACATGCGGTTGCGGCGCCGACACGGCGACCGTGCCGACCAGCGCGGTCTGCCCGTAATCGCGCGTGCCGCCGACTGCGCTGCCGCCCGTGCTCCCGGTGGCTTTCTGTTTCTGGTCGCCGAACAGGCCGCCTTCGGCATTCACCAGAATCCGCGTGCGCAGATTGCGCGTGACACCCGCGGTTTCGATCGGCAGCGTGACCCCGTCGAGGTCCTGAGTCGGCGCCGCGGCGGAGGTGGAGCGGAACCAGTGCACCGAGGTCGCGTGAACCGCCTCGGCGAGACCATGCACGATCGAGCCATAACGCAGCACGTAACCGAGCGCCGGCAAACCGTGCTCGCTGTGGTCGATCAGCGTGCGGCCGAAATGGCCGCGCTGCGACACGTGGATGCGCTGGATCGCGGTGGCGTCGGCGGGCCAGCGCAGCGGTTCGAGAATCATCCGGCTGCCGTGCGAGACGGCGATCGCGCGCGGATCGGCAATCGAATCTTCCGGTTCGCGCGCGTCGATCAACGCGATCTTCAGCGCCTGCGTCGCGCTGCGGCGCGCCAGCCAGCCGGCAAGCGCCAGCCCGACCGGCCCGGCGCCGACGATCGTCACGTCGAAATCGAAGCCATGGTCGGACGCGGCGGGTTTCAGAATCACCGTCGACTGGGAAACGTCGTTCATTGCGGGTTGCTTCCTTGGGTTACTGCCTCGGTTGCTGCTTTAGCGGCTGGGCCGCGCGGGCTTCCTGCATCAGCGCCTCGATCTCGCCGGCCGCCACCGGGACGTCGCGTGTGATCAGCTCGCAACCCGCCGCCGTCACGATCGCGTCGTCTTCAATGCGGATGCCGATGTTCCAGTAGCGCTCCGGCACGCCTTCGGTCGGACGGATGTACAAGCCGGGCTCGATGGTCAGCGTCATCCCCACCTGCAGCGTGCGCCACGGCAGCGCGCCCGCTTCGTCGCGTGGTGCGCCGCGTTCGCGGTAGTCGCCGACATCGTGCACGTCCATGCCGATCCAGTGGCCAGTACGGTGCATATAGAACGGCGCATAGGCGCGCTCCGCGATCACTGCGTCGACCGAGGCGAACTTCGCGCGGTCGACGATGCCGGTGTCGAGCAGCCCTTGCGATAGCACGCGCACGGCGGCCTGGTGCGGATCGTCGAAGGTGGCACCGACGCGGGTGGCGTCGACGGCAGCCTGCTGCGCGGCCAGCACGATGTCGTACAACTCGCGCTGCGCCGGCGTGAAGCGGCCGCTCGCCGGGAAGGTGCGGGTGATGTCGGATGCGTAGCCGTCGAGTTCGCAGGCGGCGTCGATCAGGATCAGGTCGCCGTCCTGGGCGATCGCGTTGCCGGCCGGGTAGTGCAGCACGCAGGCATTGGCGCCCGCGGCGACGATCGACGTGTAAGCCGGCGCCTGCGCGCCGAATTTGCGGAAGGTGTAGAGCAGCTCGGCTTCGAGTTCGTACTCGCGCACGCCGGGGTGGCAGGCGGCCATCGCGCGGCGATGCGCTTGCGCGGAAATCTGTCCGGCGCGGCGCATGATGGCGAGTTCGTGATGATCCTTGATGAGCCGCATGTCGTCGAGCAACGGGATCAGATCATGCGCGACCGTGGGTGTGGCGACGCCGCTGCGGCCCAGCGAGCGCACCGCGTCGAGCCAGCCGCGCACCTGTTCGTCCAGTGCCGCCGACGTGCCGAGCGCGTAATGCAGCGATGGCTTGTCGGCGAGAATGCGTGGTAGTTGCGCGTCGACTTCGCTCTCGGGGAAGGCGGCGTCGAAGCCGAACGCCTCGCGTGCGCCCTCCGGCCCGAAACGGAAACCTTCCCATGTCTCGCGCTCGACATTCTTCTCGCGGCAGAACAGGATCGAGGCCGGTTCGCCCGATGCGGCGCTTGCGTCGAGCACCAGCAAGGCCTCGGGCTCCGTGAAGCCCGTCAGATAGTAGAAATAGCTATCGTGCCGGTAGGGGTAGTCGGCGTCCCGGTTGCGCAGCTTTTCCGGCGCGGTGGGGACGATGGCGACGCCCCCACCCGTCGCGCGCAGCGCGGCGAGGACGCGCTCGCGGCGCGTGCGGTAGACGTCGATGGCGATGGTGGGTTCGGTCGGCTGGTTCATCGTGAGATTGTAGCGCCCAATGCGGAGACTTATTTTGCGCGGATACTGGCGGGGAGAGGTGGTCGCCCCAGCCACGTTAGCCATTTGGCCGGGTAGACGGCATGCTAGTGTCGCGGCAATGTTGCAATCCATCCACAGCGAGCATCCATGCGGCTTGCGAAGCGACAGCGCTGTGCTCGGGAATGCCGCCGACCACTTATACTTTCGCCGAATTCAAGAAAAGGCAGATGGTAATGATGAAACTCATCGGTTCGCTCGCCAGCCCGTTCGTGCGCAAAGCGCGGATCGTTCTGGCCGACAAGAAGATCGACTACGAACTCGTGCCCGAGAACGTCTGGGCGCCGGATACCACGATTCACACCTTCAATCCGATCGGCAAGGTGCCGTGCCTCGTGATGGAAGACGGCGAAGCGGTGTTCGACTCGCGGGTGATCTGCGAATACGTGGATACGCTGTCGCCAGTCGGCAAGCTGATTCCGCCGTCGGGGCGCGAGCGCGTCGAAGTGCGCTGCTGGGAGGCGCTCGCCGACGGCATGCTGGACGCCGCGGTGCTGATTCGCCTCGAAAGCACCCAGCGCGCGCCCGAACAGCGCGTGGACGCGTGGGTCGCGCGGCAGCAGCGCAAGATCGACGAAGGCCTGATCGCCATGTCACAAGGCTTGGGCACCAAGCCGTGGTGCACGGGCAATCACTACACGCTCGCGGACATCGCGGTGGGCTGCGCGCTGGGCTACCTCGATTTCCGCATGCCTGAGTTGAACTGGCGCGAAGGGTATCCGAATCTGGATAAACATTTCCAGAAACTGTCGTTGCGTCAGTCGTTCATTGATACGGTGCCGGCGAATTGAGCGAAGTACTCGTTGCCGCTCAATGGTGCGGTTGTCTGGAATCGCGCTGCCCGCAATTTTCGCTAAATTGCAAAATGATGTCATTCACGCTTTCATAAGCATAAATTTAAGCTTACGTTTGTGGTAAAAATGCGCCTACCCGTCAGGCGCATTTTTTTGTCTGCCGCGTGGCGTAATGGTTTATGCAATCGACATACGCGGAGTTTTTCTCCCGTGATTTGCGGCCATTGCGAATGGGCGGTGCATTAAAACGCGCCGTCGATATTAATAACGTCCGCAAAAGAGACTTCCACCATGAAATCGTACCGCTTTGTTATTGCCGCTTCTGCCTGTGCGCTGTTTGCTGCGTGCTCGAACGTCAGCAACGTTAATCCGACTGCGCTGATCCAGTCCGGCCAGCAGGCCGCCCAGGCCGCCACACTCAGCGATGCTGACGTGCGTGCGCTGACCGACAAGTCGTGCGCGCAACTGGATAGTGAAAATCAGATTGCCGCCGCGAACAGCAAGTATCAGAAACGCCTGAACAAGATCGCCGCGCAACTGGGCAACAACATCAACGGCGTGCCGGTGAACTACAAGGTGTACGTAACCAAGGACGTCAATGCATGGGCGATGGCCAACGGCTGCGTGCGCGTCTATAGCGGCCTGATGGACATGATGAACGACAACGAAGTGCGCGGTGTGGTTGGGCACGAGATGGGCCACGTTGCACTCGGCCATACGAAGAAGGCGATGCAGGTCGCGTACGCGACTTCGGCGGCGCGTTCGGTGGCATCGTCGGCGGGTGGTGTGGCGGGGGCGCTGTCCGGCTCGCAGCTTGGCGATTTTTCCGAGAAGCTGATTAATGCGCAGTTCTCGCAAACCCAGGAAAGCGCAGCCGACGATTATTCGTTCGACTTGCAGAAAAAGAAGAATCTCGATCCGTCGGGATTGGTGACGGCGTTCAACAAGCTCGCGCAATTGGACGGCGGCAAGTCGAGCATGTTGAGTTCGCATCCGGCTTCACCGGCGCGCGCACAACATATTCAGCAGCGGATCGCATCGAATCAGTAAAGCCTGATTTTTTGTAAACGCGCGCTCACGGGGTTCCGGAGCGCGCGTTTTTCTATTGGGGCGAGATTCACCACTGTGCTTTCACGTTTAAACGGCATGCGCACAGTCACGCCGTTTATCGCGAGTTATTTCTTACCGCTTTGCCGCCGCGTAATCCCCGGGCCGAATGCAAACCCGAACGCCAGCAGCAATAACGAAACCGCCAGCACTGTGTTATTGCCGCTTGTCACGTAGGGCGTGCTGCCCGAGGTGCCTTGCACAGTCACATCGAGCGAGCCGATCGTGTACGGCGTCAGGCGCCCGATCACCTTGCCGTTGGCGTCGATCGCGGCGGTCATGCCGGTGTTGGTCGCGCGCAGCATCGGCCGGCCGGTTTCCAGCGAACGCATGCGCGCGATCTGCAGATGCTGATCCAGTGCGATCGTGTCGCCGAACCAGGCGAGATTGGTCGAGTTGACCAGAACACCCGCGGGCGTGTCGCTTTCACGGATGCTCCGCGCGATCTCTTCGCCGAAAATATCCTCGTAGCAGATATCGACCGCCACCGGCTGGTTATGCACGATAAACGGCTTCTGCACCGGCGCGCCGCGCGCGAAATCGCCGAGCGGAATGCTCATCAGATTCACGAACCAGCGAAAGCCCCACGGCACGAATTCGCCAAACGGCACCAGATGGTGTTTGTCGTAGCGATACACGTCGCGCGTGCCCGGCGTGACGCCGAACAGGCTGTTCGTATAGTCGACCACCTGGCCTTCCGGCGTAATCGTGCCGCCGATCGCGCCGAACACGATCGCGGTGCCGGTCGTATCCGAGAAATTGCGCACTGCCGACGCGAACTGCGGCGGCAATTGCTGCGCGAGCACCGGAATGGCGGTTTCCGGCGTGACAATCAGGTCGGCGGGCTTCGACGTGATCATCTGCTGATACTGGTCGATCGCGGCGCGCATGCCGGATTCTTCGAACTTCATTTCCTGTTTGACGTTGCCTTGCAGGAGGCGCACCGTCAGCGGTGCGTTGGCGGGCAGGGTCCATTGCGCGAGCGGCAGCAGCAGGCCGGCCGCGATCAGCGCAACCGCGATTCCCGCCGGCATAGCAACGCGTGCGACGCCGCGTTTGCCCTCATTGCCGCCGTCGGCGGTGTCGAGCTGCCCGCGCGAAGGCAACAGCGGCATCAGCGCCTGCACGATCAAAGCCGCGACCAGCGCCAGCATCCAGCCGACGCCGTACACGCCCGCCACGGGCGCAAACCCGGCGAACGGCCCGTCAACCTGCGCATAACCGCTCGCGAGCCACGGAAAACCGGTGAACACGGTGCCGCGCAGCCATTCACCGATCGCCCACGCGCTCGCAAACGCCAGCGCGCCGTGCCAGGTCGGCGAGAACGGCTTGTCGGTATCGGCCGCGCCGTTGCGCGCGTGCCCCGCGCAGAACGACCAGACGCCGGCAGCCAGCGCCGGATACACCGCCAGATACAGCGTGAACAGCACGACCGCGGCGCCCGCCAGCGGTGCGGCCATGCCACCGTAGTCGTGCATGCTGACGTACAGCCACCATACGCCGGTGACGTAGTTGCCGAAGCCGAATGCGCCGCCCGTCAGCGCGGCGCTTTTCCAGCCGGTCGTGCGCGTGAGCCATGCGAAAAAGAACGCGAAGATCACGAGTTCGAGCCAGCCGCCATGAGGCGTTGGCGCGAAAGACAGCGTATTGGCCGCACCAGCGACCAGCGCGACGAGGTAATGCCAGCGGGGCAGTGCACGGCCGCGCGCTTCCCGGGTGGCAGGGGCGGCAGAGGCACTCACGCCGCGGCGCGAACGGGATGTAATCGGGTCGGCCATTGTTGCGCGGTCGGCGTGAGGAGGTGAAGAAGCGAGGAAAAGGAGCGGATCAGGTCTGCACGTGCTGTGCTTCGCGCTCGCGCTGGCCGGCGAGCGGGTCGCGGCGCACCAGCAGCATGTGAATCTGGCGGGCGTCGCCGCGCAGAATCTCGAAGATCAGATCGTCGAGGCGGACTTTTTCGCCGCGATGCGGCACCCGTCCGAAATGATGCGTGACGAGACCGCCGATCGTATCGACTTCATCGTCAGGGAAATGCGTGCCGAAGGACTCGTTGAACTGCTCGATCTCCGTGAGCGCGCGCACGCGGAAGCGGCCGTCCGGCGACGCGATGATGTTGCCGCTTTCCTCGTCGAAATCGTATTCGTCTTCGATATCGCCGACGATCTGTTCCAGCACGTCTTCGATCGTGATCAGGCCGGCCACGCCGCCGTATTCGTCGACCACCACCGCGAGGTGATTGCGATTCACGCGGAAATCGTGCAGCAGCACGTTCAGGCGCTTGGACTCCGGAATGAACACGGCGGGGCGCAGCATGCCGCGCACGTCGAATTCGTCTTCGGCGTAGTAGCGCAGCAGGTCTTTCGCAAGCAGCACACCAATGATGTTGTCGCGATTGCCTTCGAATACCGGATAGCGCGAGTGCGCTTTTTCCAGCACGTAGGGAATGAATTCAGCGGGGTTGTCCGCGATGTTGATCGCGTCCATTTGAGCACGCGGCACCATGATGTCGCGGGCGCTGAGTTCGGACACCTGGAATACGCCCTCGATCATCGACAGCGAGTCGGCGTCGATCAGGTTGCGCTCGTGCGCGTCCTGGAGGATTTCAAGGAGTTCGGCCCGCGAGTCGGGTTCGGGCGAGATGAAGTCGGTCAGACGCTCGAGGAGTGAGCGTTTTTCCTGTGGTTTGTCGCTAGTTCGGTGTCGACTGGGATACGTGTCGTTCATGGTAGTGCGCCCGGCGAGACTGGGCGCGCTGTTGCAGAGCATTAAGGATACACCAGGCACATGGCAGGACCGTGTCCTGCCGGGCTGGGCGATGAGCGAAGCAGTGATGAACCCGCCCGGCCGCGTGCGGTGGGCATGGGTCAATCCTAACTGATTACGCGAAGAAAAGCGTTTTCGAGCAAAAAAGTAGGGAGTGTGCGGTGCGCTGAAGTGCGCGCGGCTTATTGTGCCGATCCCTGGCCCGTTTGCCGGCCAGCGTCATGACCGGCCTCGCGGTTTTCCTCCCGGCAACGCTCGAGCAGCGCTTCGAGCGCGCGGTCGGGCATGCCGCTTTCGCGCAGCGCATGGACGGTGCGGCTGACGTAGTCGAGCGTGGTGCCGTAGCGACCGCTCGCGCAGCCGAACACGGTCTTGACGACCTCGTCGCGCAGCTTGCCGGTGTAGGTCGGCACGTCGCGCCGCATCACGAACGCGAGCGCGTCGACGCGCCTGCCGTCGGCGAGCACGCAGGGCAGCCACGTCGGGCGATACGAACCCATCGGCATTTCACGGCGCCACAGCGCTTCCAGATGCGGCATCGCACCCTCGGCGGCGAGGCGGAAGGCGATGCCGGAGCACGAGCCGCCGCGATCGAGCGCGAGTACGAGGCCCGGCTGTTCGGGCGTGCCGCGGTTCACGCGCGACCACAGATACAGTCCGCGGTGATAACCGTGCACTTTCGACCGGGCCGCTTCGACGCTAGGCAGACCGGGATTCCAGATCAGCGAACCATAACCGAACAGCCACAGATCGCTTTTGCGGTCCCAGTCGCGCAACGTGCATTCGAGCGACGCGCGCAACTCCTCCTCAGTCAGCAGCCGCGGTTCGCCGAGCGCGGGCGGGTAGTCCGGGCAGGGCGTGCTTCGCGTATCGGTTTCAGGGGAGGACGTGCTCACGGTAGTGTCTGACGGAGAGGGTAAAGAGGTTGGGAAAGACTATTGGTAAGGATCCGGGAACCCGAGCTTGCCGAGAATTTCGGTTTCGATCGCTTCCATCTCCTCGGCTTCTTCCTCGACCTCGTGGTCGTAGCCTTGCGCATGGAGGGTGCCGTGCACCAGCAGATGCGCGTAGTGCGCGATCAGCGGCTTACCCTGTTCGGCGGCTTCTTTTTCGACCACCGGACAGCACAGGATCAGATCGCCCGTCACCGGATCGTCTTCCGATTCGGCGTACGCAAACGTCAGCACATTGGTCGAGTAATCCTTGCCGCGATAGGTGCGGTTCAGCGTGCGGCCTTCGTCGGCATCGACGAAACGCACAGTCAGCTCGCCGTCCGCGAAGAGCGCCGCCTTGATCCAGCCGGCCACGGTGGCGCGCGGCAGCAGCGCCTTATGTTCCGGCCAGGTCTTGGCGGCAGGGAATTGCAGATTCAACGTCAGTTTCGGTGCGCGGCTCATGCTTGTTCGGTTTGTTGCCTGGTTTGCTGCGGCCTGTCCAGTGGAGTTCGGCGCAAAATTAACGACGTAAATCAACGTCGCAATCTAGCGTGAATCCGCCGGACTGGCGGTTTTCTGCGAATGCGCATCGTACGCCTCCACAATTCGCGCGACCAGCGGATGCCGCACCACGTCCGCGCTCGTGAAGCGGGTGAGCGCAATGCCGCGCACGTCCGCCAGCACCTGCTGCGCTTCGATCAGCCCGCTCTTCGCGCCACGCGGCAAGTCGACCTGGGTCGTGTCGCCGGTGACCACCGCCTTCGAGCCGAAGCCGATCCGCGTGAGGAACATTTTCATCTGTTCGGGCGTGGTGTTCTGCGCCTCGTCGAGGATGATGAACGCGTGATTCAGCGTGCGGCCGCGCATGTAGGCGAGCGGCGCGATTTCGATCATCTGCCGCTCGAACATCTTGGCGGTCTTGTCGAAGCCGAGCAGGTCGTATAGCGCGTCATACAAAGGACGCAGATACGGATCGACCTTCTGCGCCAGATCGCCCGGCAGGAAGCCAAGGCGTTCGCCCGCTTCGACGGCCGGACGCGTCAACACGATGCGTTTGACCTGGTCGCGCTCCAGCGCGTCCACCGCGCAAGCCACCGCGAGATAGGTCTTGCCCGTTCCGGCGGGACCGATGCCGAAAGTCACGTCGTGCGAAATGATCTGCTTCAGATACTCGCGTTGCATCGGCGTGCGGCCGCGCAGATCGGCGCGGCGTGTGTACAGCTTCGGGCCGAGTTCTTCGAGATCGTCGTCACCGCTGTCGGCGGGCTGGTCGAACGGGTGATCCGGATTGCCCGGAAAGCGCGGGTCCAGCGCTTCCGTGCCATGGCCGTTGCCGTTCGCGCGATGGCGTGCCGGCTGACGCACTTCAACGAGCGCGAGCTGGATGTCGTCGACCGACAGGGGCTTCTGCGAGTTGTCGTAGAACTTTTCGAGCGCGGTAAGCGCAAGTTTCGCGCCGCGCCCGCGAATCGTGATGCGGTGGCCACGGCGTTGCAGCGTCACGTCGAGCGCCTGCTCGATCTGCCGCAGATTTTCGTCGAGCGGTCCGCAGAGGTTGGCGAGCCGCGCGTTGTCGTCGCGCGAAGCGGTGAATTCCAGATGCTGCTGAGTGGTCTTCAAGGCGGAGGATCGATCCTGTGGGGTTCGTGACGCTGGCTGGCGTCGCTCAGTGGGTGGTTGCGGGCGCGTCGTCGTGCACCAGCACGAGCTCGCCACGTAACGAATGTGGGTACGCATGGACGATTTTCACGTCCACCATCTGGCCGATCAGCCGTGCGTGCGACGCGACCGGCGCCGGGAAATTCACCACGCGGTTGTTCTCGGTGCGGCCCGCGAGTTCGTTCGGGTCCTTGCGCGCCGGGCGCTCGACCAGAATCCGCTCGATCTTGCCGACCATCGAATCGCTGATGCGCTGCACGTTCTCTTCGATCGTAGCCTGCAAATGTTGCAGACGTTTGAGCTTCACTTCACGCGGGGTGTCGTCGTGCAGATTCGCGGCCGGCGTGCCGGGACGCGGGCTGTAGATGAACGAGAAGCTGGTGTCGTACTTCATCTCGTGCACCAGCGCCATCATCTTGTCGAAGTCTTCTTCCGTCTCTCCGGGGAAGCCGACGATCATGTCCGTCGACAACGACAGGTCAGGGCGGATCGCGCGCAGCTTGCGGATCACCGACTTGTATTCGAGCACGGTGTAGCCACGCTTCATCGCCATCAGGATGCGGTCGGAGCCGTGCTGCACCGGCAGATGCAGGTGGCTGACGAGCTTCGGCACCTTGGCGTAGGTGTCGATCAGACGCTGCGTGAATTCCTTCGGATGCGACGTGGTGTAGCGAATCCGTTCGATGCCAGGAATGTCCGCGACGTATTCGATCAACTGGGCGAAGTCGGCGATTTCCGACGAACCGAGCGTGATGCCGGCGCGGTAAGCATTTACGTTCTGGCCGAGGAGCGTGACTTCACGCGCGCCCTGGTCGGCGAGTCCGGCGATTTCGGTCAGCACGTCGTCCAGCGGACGCGACACTTCTTCACCGCGCGTGTACGGCACGACGCAGTAGCTGCAGTACTTGCTGCAGCCTTCCATGATCGACACGAACGCGCTCGCGCCATCCACGCGCGCCGGCGGCAGGTGATCGAACTTTTCGATTTCCGGGAACGAGATGTCGACCTGAGCGCGGCCGCTTTCGCGGCGCTTGTCGATCATTTGCGGCAGGCGGTGCAGCGTTTGCGGCCCGAACACCAGATCGACATACGGTGCGCGCGCAACGATCGACGCGCCTTCCTGGCTCGCCACGCAACCGCCCACGCCGATGATCAGATTCGGGTTCGCTTCTTTCAGCTCGCGCACACGGCCGAGTTCGGAGAAGACTTTCTCCTGCGCTTTTTCGCGCACCGAGCAGGTGTTGAAGAGAATGACGTCCGCGTCTTCCGGGGTGTCGGTCTTGACGAGGCCTTCGGCCGCGCCGAGTACGTCGACCATCTTGTCGGAGTCGTACTCATTCATCTGGCAGCCGTAGGTCTTTACATAAACTTTCTTGGTCATCGATTTTCGCCGGTCGCAGTGGTTAACCTGGGGGCGTCGTTTAAAAGGTGGAGAGAGGTGAAAACGTGCGGACGGCCCGCGGGGTGGCGCCTGGGCTTGCTTGAGCCCGCTTGAGCCTATTTCGGTCCACTTTCAATGCACGTTTGCAGCGTAGCTCAATATTATAGCCCTTCACCGGATGCGGTTTCCGCGGCCGCCTTGGCTCGCGGCCGCTCCGGCGGCAAGCCCAGCAGGCCTTCCAGTTCGTCCGACACCTGCGCGAAGCGCTCGCTCAGAAAATCGAGCAGCACGCGCACGCGCGGCGCCATGAAGCGGTTGCGGTGGTAAAGCGCGTGCAACGGCGCGTCCGGGTAGCGCCATTCGGGCAGCAGGATTTTCAGGCAGTCGCTCCGCAAGTCCGCTTCCACGTCCCACATCGACTTGATGACGATCCCGTAGCCGCGCCGCGCCCATTCGCGGGCGACGGCGCCGTCGTTGGTTTCCCGGGACGTCTCGAACGGCACCGTGTAGTGCTGCACTTCGTCGCCGCGCGTGAAACGCCATTCGTTGGCCGGTCCGGATGCGGTGCCGAGCACGATGCAGTCGAAATTCGCCAGATCGTTCGGGTCTTTCGGCTCGCCCTTGCGCGCGATGTAGTCCGGCGACGCGCACAGCACACGGCGGTTCGGCGCCAGCTTGCGGGCGATGAGCGAGCTGTCCTGCGGCACGCCGAAGCGGATCGCCAGATCGATGTCTTCCTGCACCAGATTCGACAGCGAGTCCGACAGCGTCAGCGCGAACGTGACTTCCGGGTAGAGCGCGTTGAACTCGTCAAGCCAGTGCATCAGCAGGTTGCGGCCGAAGTCCGAGGTCGCGGAGATCCGCACCTTGCCGCGCACCACGCCCTGGCCGGCTTGCAGCGCGGCTTCGGCGTCGTCGAGCGATTGCAGCGCCTGGCGGCAGCAGTTCAGGTAGAGGCGACCTTCGTCCGTGAGCCTCAACTGACGGGTGGTGCGCTCGAACA
Organism: Paraburkholderia sp. GAS32; assembly: GCF_050434225.1. Classification (NCBI taxonomy): domain Bacteria; kingdom Pseudomonadati; phylum Pseudomonadota; class Betaproteobacteria; order Burkholderiales; family Burkholderiaceae; genus Paraburkholderia; species Paraburkholderia sp. GAS32. Next base: position 47,484 of record NZ_JBNPVS010000048.1, read on the forward strand.
GGCGCGTTTTCAGGCCGGTTTCGAGTTTGGCCAGCCGCGCGCTGGCGGCGGCCGGCGTCAGGCCCATCTTGCGGCCCGCCGCCGACAGGCTGCCCTGCTGCGCCGCTTCCACGAACAGGCGGATGTCACCGAGGTTGTCCATCGCGATCTTTCAAATAGATTTGAAAATGCTTCAAATGCTACGCCAATTATCAAACTGACGTGTTCCGCTCACAATGCACTCCTCGTAAACCCTTTGTGCTCCGTGCAGCCCACGCCATGCAACTCGATCACGCAACGATCGTTACCGCCGACCTCGAGACCGCCCGACGTTTCTTCGTCGACGTCGCCGGGCTGACGGAGGGCGCGCGTCCGCCGTTTTCGATCGATGGCTACTGGCTGTATGCGAACGGCCGGCCGGTGATTCATCTGATCGATGCGACGGTGCCCGCCGTAGCGGGCAGGGCCATGCCGCGCATCGACCATGTCGCCTTCCGGCTGGAAAGTGCCGACGAATGGGCGGCGCTCTTGCGGCGCGTGCATGCGGCGGACCTGCTTTATCAGCTTGCCGAAGTGCCGCAGATGGGGCCGCAGCAAGCCGAACAGCAGTTGTTCGTCGCGCTCGCGCCGGGAGTGGTCATCGAATTCGTGACGGCGCTGCGCAACGCCCACCGTGGCTAACACGCTCAACTTTAGAACCTGGAGTAGAAAAATGCCCATTCCATTACTGGCGCTCGCGATCAGCGCTTTCGCGATCGGCACGACCGAGTTCGTGATCATGGGCTTGCTGCCCGAGGTCGCGCGCGATCTGGCTGTGTCGATTCCCTCGGCCGGCTTGCTGGTGAGCGGCTATGCGCTCGGCGTCGCCGTCGGTGCGCCGCTGCTCGCGGTGGTCACCAGCAAGATGCCGCGCAAACTCGCGTTGCAGTTGCTGATGGGCGTGTTCATTGTCGGCAATACGCTGTGCGCGATTGCGTCCAGCTATTCGGTGCTGATGATCGCGCGCGTGGTGACGTCGTTTGCGCATGGCTCGTTCTTTGGCATCGGCGCGGTGGTGGCGGCTTCGCTCGTGCCGGCTGAAAAGCGGGCAAGCGCCATCGCGCTGATGTTCACCGGTTTGACGCTCGCGAATGTGCTCGGCGTGCCGTTCGGGACGTTCGTCGGGCAGGAGTTTGGCTGGCGTGCGGCGTTCTGGATCGTCAGCGCATTTGGCGTGCTGTCGCTGGCGGGCGTGTCGCTCCTGGTGCCGAATCGCCATGATTCCGGCCCGGTTGGTCTGGGTCACGAAGTGCGCGTGCTGAAGGACCCGCAAGTTTGGACTGCGCTCGCGATGACCGTGCTGGGCTTCGGTGGTGTGTTTGTCGTGTTCACCTATATCGCGCCGATTCTCGAACAGGTCAGCGGTTTCTCGCCGCGTGGTGTCACGCTGATTCTGGTGCTGTTCGGCGTCGGTCTCACGATCGGCAACACCGTGGGCGGCAAGCTAGCGGATCGCGCGTTGATGCCTTCGCTGATGGGCATTCTGGTGGCGCTCGCGGTGGTGATGGCGATCTTCGCGCGTACCAGCCACTCGCAGGTGGCGGCGGCGATTACCATTTTCGTGTGGGGCATTGCGGCGTTCGCGACGGTGCCGCCGTTGCAGATGCGTGTGGTCGAGAAGGCCGCTGCCGCGCCGAATCTGGCTTCGACGCTGAACATCGGTGCGTTCAACGTGGGCAATGCGGGCGGCGCGTGGCTCGGCGGTCTGGTGATCAATCACGGCCATTCGCTCGATACGCTGCCGTGGGTCGCAGCGGGCGTTAGCGTGGTGGCGTTGTTGCTCACGTGGTTCGCGGCGCGGATGGATGCGCCGGCAAGGACCGTGGCGCAAGGCGCCTGAGTCTGCGTGGGCGCACCTGATGTCCCCGTTCCGTGATGTGGTTGAGTGCGTGTGAGCGCGCTCAACCGCATCTGCCCCAAACACGCCCATATGAAAAATTCGCACAAGCTTTGCGAGAATCGTCCTCCGCAATGCTGATAACAGTGTGAAGATAACTTCGTTGGGCGCGGCGGGGCGCGGTGCTATCTTGCTTCCACTAACCGCTTGCCCGCCGTCCGGCGGCGCTCCTGGAGGCAATCATGCATTCCCCGCTTGCGCTGGTTCGCGATCCCACGGCTGACACCGATGCGTCGCCGCGTGCCGCTGAACCTTTCGATGCTCTTGAAAATCTGGTCGGTGTGAATCTCGCCCGTTTGCGCGCCGAGCGCCAACTTTCGCTCGACGCTCTGGCCCGCGCCTCCGGCGTCTCGCGAGCGATGCTCGCGCAGATCGAGTCGGCGCGCAGCGTGCCGTCGATCAAGGTGCTGTGCAAAGTGGCGTCGGCGCTGAAGGTTTCGGTGGCGGCGTTCTTGCGGCGTCATGCGACCAACGGCTTTGAGCATTTGCCGGCGGAGCGTTCGTCGCGGCTCGTCAGTTCGAATGGGCGCTACTCGGCCCGGCCGCTTTATCCCGACGCCGAACCGACCGCCGCCGAGTTTCACGAGCTGCGTATCGCGCCGTTGCATACCGAGGCCGGCACGCGCCGCGCGCCGGGCACCACGGTGAATCTGGTGGTCAGCGAAGGCACGCTGGAAGTCAGCGTGCACGACCAGCGCCAATTGCTGGCTACGGGCGACGCAATCGTGTTCGATGCCGACCAGCCGCACAGCCTGCGCAATCCGGGGGACACCGAAGCGCGCGCGTTTCGCGTCACGTTGAAGGCGGAAACGCCGCCGCGCTGGGACGTGCCCGCGCCGCACGATTTGACACGCCAGACCGCGCCGGTTTGACGAATGAGGGTTTTCAGGCGGATGTGCTGTCAAAATCGGCGGTGAAGCCGAGATGTCCGTCTAGTCAGTAGGGGTTGCGCTGCAGGTTTCGCGCGACTGTTGTATTCTTTGCCGGCCGGTCAATCCGGCAATCAGTGCGTCTTCAGGGCGGGGCGAAATTCCCCACCGGCGGTATGCCGGCAGCGCGAAAGCGTGAGCCGGTGAGCCCGCGAGCGCCCGCTTCGTTCAGCTTTCAGCGTATCGAAAGCGCAGTGGGGTCAGCAGATCTGGTGAGAAGCCAGAGCCGACGGTTAGAGTCCGGATGGAAGAAGATGTGCAGATAGTCATGTTCGTTTCCGTGATGCCGCCAGAGGTTCGGGCGGTGGGCGAGCGCCGCTTTGCGCGGCGTTCAACGGCGCGTCTTTGTCTGTTTGCAATGCCCTGAAACGTTTTTCGCCCAACTTTTGCGATGAGCGTTTCAACTATGTCCTTTGCTACTTTTCCTGCTCCGTCGGTGATTGCGGATAGCGCATCACTTGACCTCCCGCTGCTCGCCACCGAGCCCGTCCCGCCGCGTATCGCCGCCGCCTTACAAGCCATGCGCGATGGCCGCGCTGTCGTCCTGCAAGACGATCACGACCGCGAGAACGAAGCCGATCTGATCGTTTCCGCCGAGCGTCTTTCCGTCGAAACCATGGCCTTGCTGATTCGCGAATGCAGCGGCATCGTCTGCCTGTGCCTGCCCGACGAGAAGATCCGTGCGCTCGAATTGCCGCCGATGTCCGTCAACAACGAAAGCCGTCACGGCACCGCGTTCACGGTCTCGATCGAAGCGCGCGATGGGGTGACCACCGGCGTGTCCGCACTCGATCGCGTGACGACAATCCGCGCGGCTATCAGCGATACGGCGAAACCTGCCGACATCGTGCGTCCGGGACACGTGTTTCCGCTGCGTGCACAACCAGGCGGCGTGCTCGCGCGTCGCGGCCACACCGAAGGCACGGTCGATCTGGCGATTCTCGCGGGTCTGAAGCCGGCCGGCGTGCTGTGCGAGCTGATGAACGCGGACGGCACGATGACGCGCGGCGCTGATGTGGAGCGCTTCGCTCAACAACACAATCTGCCGATGCTGACGATCGCCGAGCTGGTGGAATTCCGCCAGGCGCTGGCGACGGCGCGCGAATGCGTCGCGGATGAGGTTTGATGCGTTAGAAAAAACCCCGCGCTCGGAAAAGCGCGGGGTTTCTCAGGATTCTGAAGCCGGCAATTGCAGCCGGCTTTTTTATTGCTGCATCCGTTAAGACTGCACGTCGCCAAACTCGCCGCGCACACCGGCCTCGACCAGCGCGGGCAGTTCATCCATATGCTTCATGATGCGTGTCATGCCCATCTTGCGCAGCGCGTCCGCATAACCGTCGGGGATATGGCTCGCACCGACGAAAGCTATCGTCTTCATGCCCGCCGCTCGTGCCGCATTCAAACCGGCCACGCTGTCTTCCACGACGACGCAGCGCGAGGGCTCCACGCCCAGCGTCTTCGCAGCGAACAGATACACGTCCGGATAAGGCTTGGGCCGCGCGACCTGTTCGGCGCTGAAAATCCGCTCGCCGAAAATCTGCTGCAAACCCGCGCGCCGCACCGACGCATTCACTCGCGCCATCCGGCTGTTCGACACGACCGCGGCCGGCAGCGTCACGCGTTGCAAGGCGTCGCGCACGCCGTTGATCGGGCTGAGCGACGCCGCGAGTTCAAGCTCGACATTGTGTTCAATCGTATTGAAGAAATCGGCAGGCAGCGTGATATCGAACGACTTCTCGATGCCTTCGAGAAAGCGCGAGGTCTGCTGGCCGAACGCCGTCTTGACGACGGGTTCGAAGTCGAGGCCGGGGAAGGTGGCGGACAGCGTTTCGAGCATTACGCGGTCAGCGATGATTTCGCTGTCGACGAGCACGCCGTCGCAGTCACAGATGAGGTGGTCGATCATGCTTTAAAACGGGAAGCGAGAGGCACGCGAGCAAGACAGTTGCAAGCTCATGCGCGGAGATTGAAAGCATCATGATACGTGCTTTGACGCCGCGTGCGCGGCGCCTTCGCTTGCCGTCGGCGCTTATTTGCGCCGTGGGAGCGTGATCAGTGCGCCTTGTGCGGGCCCCATATACGCTCCCACGTGCGGTGCAGAATCAGTGCGCGTGCAGATACAAATACAGCCCTGTTGCCGCCGCGCCGCCCAACAACGGACCGCACACCGGAATCCACGAATAACGCCAGTCGCTGTCACGTTTGCCCGGAATCGGCAGCAGCGCGTGCATCAGACGCGGCGACAGGTCGCGCGCGGGGCTCATCGCGTAACCGGTCGGGCCACCGAGCGAAATGCCGATGCCGAGTACCAGCAGGCCGACCGGCAGCGCGTCGAGCGCACCGAGGCCAACTTGCGGCGAAGCCAGATACAGCACGCCGAGAATCAGCACGAACGTCGCGATCATTTCAGTGAGCAGGTTATGCGGCACGCTGCGAATCGCGGGCGACGTGCAGAACACGCCGAGCTTCACGTCGGCATCGCCTTCCTTATTGAAGTGCTGACGATACGCGAGCCACACGAGCAGGGCGCCCGCCATCCCGCCGAGCATCTGCGCCGCGATGTAGCCCGGCACTTTGAGCCACGCGAATTTGCCTGCCAGCGCGAGGCTGATCGTGACCACAGGATTCAGGTGCGCGCCGCTGTACGATGCCGTGACGTACACGGCGATGAACACGGCCATCGCCCAGCCCATCACGATCACGATCAGGTCCGCGCCTTTGCCCTTGGTGCGCGCGAGCAGCACGTTGGCAACCGCGCCGTTGCCGAGCAGCACGAGGAGCGCGGTGCCGATGAATTCCGCAATGTAAGGAGACATGATTTGGTATCCGAATTATAGTTGTTAGGGAAGCCGCTGGATAGGCGGCTTCGTTATGTCGAAAGGTGTCTTATGGAACCGGTGGAAAGCAATCAGGGCGTGTCGGCCCAGGCCTTCGCGGCGCGGATCGCGCGCTGCCAGCCGTCGAGGCACTCCTTGACGTCAGCGTGCGGCAGGGCAGGCGTGAAACGACGATCGAGCGCCCACTGGCTTTTCAGTTCGTTCACGTCTTTCCAGTAGCCGACTGCGAGACCGGCCAGATACGCCGCGCCCAATGCGGTCGTCTCCGATACCTTCGGACGCACTGCGTCCACGCCGAGAATGTCCGCCTGGAATTGCATCAGCAGATTGTTCGCGCAAGCGCCGCCGTCCACACGCAATTCGCCGATGCGAATGCCGGAGTCGGCCTCCATCGCTTTCAGCACGTCGAGCGACTGATACGCGATCGAGTCGAGCGCGGCGCGAGCGATGTGCGCCGAACTCGTGCCGCGCGTCACGCCGAACAGCGTGCCGCGAGCCCGTGCATTCCAGTGCGGCGCACCGAGGCCTGCAAACGCGGGCACCAGATACACGCCATCACTATGCGGCACGCTGCGCGCCAGCGTTTCGATCTCAGCGGCGTTCTTGATGATGCCGAGGCCGTCGCGCAACCATTGCACTACCGCGCCGCCGATGAAGATGCTGCCTTCGAGCGCGTAGTTGATCTGGTCGCTGATCTGCCACGCAATGGTGGTGACGAGATTGTTCTTCGATTCGATCGGCTTGTCGCCGGTGTTCATCACGAGGAAGCAGCCGGTACCGTAGGTGTTCTTCACCATGCCCGACTCCGTGCACATCTGGCCGAACAGGGCCGCGTGCTGATCGCCGGCGATGCCCGCGAGCGGAATCTTGGAGGCGAACACGGTGGTCTTGGTCGGCCCGTACACTTCCGACGATGCACGCACTTCCGGCAGCATGTTGCGCGGAATGTCGAGCGCTTCGAGCAGTTCGTCGTCCCACTTCAGCGTGTGGATATTGAACAGCATCGTGCGCGACGCGTTGGTCACGTCGGTGACGTGCAGACCACCTTTGGTGAAATTCCAAACCAGCCAGCTATCCACCGTGCCGAAGGCGAGGCGGCCTTGCTTCGCTTTTTCGCGTGCGCCTTCGACGTTGTCGAGAATCCAGCGGATCTTGGTGGCTGAGAAGTACGAGTCGATTGGCAGACCGGTTTTCGCGCGGACTTTCTCTTCAAGACCTTGCTCTTTGAGCTGGTCGCAGAAGTCGGCGGTGCGGCGGTCTTGCCAGACGATCGCGTTGTAGATCGGATGACCGGTTTCGCGATCCCACACGATGGTGGTCTCACGCTGATTAGTAATGCCAATCGCCGCGATCGAGGTGCCGTTCATGCCGGCACGCGTGACCGCTTCGGCGGCGACGCCGGCCTGGGTCGACCAGATTTCCTGCGGGTCGTGTTCGACCCAACCCGGACGTGGATAGATTTGCTGGAATTCTTTCTGAGCGGTCGACACGATATTGCCGAGCCGGTCAAACAGCATCGCGCGGGAGCTGGTGGTGCCTTGGTCAAGCGCGAGGATGTACTGATCCTGCATTGTCTCTTCTCCATGTGTTTTATGAATCGCCGGATTGCTGACCGGCGACGGGAACGGCTTGTTGTTTTAGGCGGGCTGCAACAGTTTGAGCGTGTGCGTCCCGGCTTTGTCAGTAGCCGAGGGGTGAAAATTGGTGCGGGTCATGCGGGTTCATCCACGTAGCCAGGCCGTGTTGCGATAGCCTGACCTGGGTGGTCTGGCTATGCGGCTCAGTTAAATGGCCTAACCACACGAACTAACTAAGCGATCTAACTAACTGTTAGCTAGGCACTCTGTCGGAACGGCTCGCGGGCGAACCATGCGTCAATGTCGTGTGTGATCGAATCGAGCGTGCCCGGTTCGACGTGCAGGCCGAGTTTCGAGCGGCGCCACAGGACGTCCTGCGCGCTGCGCGCCCATTCGGTGTCGCGCAAATAAGTGAGTTCGGCTTCGTAGAGACCCGGCGCGAAAGCGCGGCCGAGGTCGGCCACCGAGCGCGCGTTGCCAATGATATTTTTCACACGCGTGCCGTATGCACGCGCGAGGCGGTGAGCCAGATCGGCGGGCAGCCATGCATTTTGTTGCTTGAAACCGGCGAGGAAGCGCTCGAAGTTGGCTTGCGGAATATCGCCACCGGGCAACGGCGCACCGGCCGTCCACGAGGGTGTGCCGTTATGCAGCGCGTACGCGAGTTTGTCGACGGCTTCTTCCGCGAGCTTGCGGAAGGTCGTGATCTTGCCGCCGAACACCGACAGCAGCGGCGCTTCGCCCGCAGGTGCATCGAGTTCGAGCGAGTAGTCGCGCGTAACCGCCGATGGATTGTCCGCGCCTTCTTCCTCGAGCAGCGGACGCACGCCCGAGTAGGTCCAGCGCACGTCTTGCGGCGAGATCTTTTCTTTGAAGTAGCGGTTGATCGAATCGCACAGGTACTGCGTTTCGTCGGCGTTGATCGCCACTTGCGACGGGTCGCCGCGATATTCGAGGTCGGTCGTGCCGATCAGCGTGTAATCGTGTTCGTACGGAATCGCGAAGATGATCCGCTTGTCCGGATTCTGGAAGATGTACGCGTGATCGTGTTCGAACAGACGGCGCGTGACGATATGGCTGCCTTTCACGAGGCGCACGCTGTGCGTCGCCTCGCGGCCGAGCGCGCCGTGCAGCAATTCGCCGACCCACGGTCCGGCCGCATTCGCGATCGAAGCGGCGCGCACGTCGAGGATCGTGCCGTCCTCGCGCTTGAGTTGCGCGCGCCATTCGCCGCCGGCGCGTACCGCGCTCAGCAGCTTGGTGCGCGTGAGAATCTTCGCGCCGCGTTCCTTCGCATCCAGCGCGTTCAGCACGACCAGACGCGCGTCATTCACCCAGCCGTCCGAATACACGAAACCGCGCTTGATCGAATCGACCAGCGGCGCGCCGGCAGGATGGTTGCGCATCACGATGCCGCGCGAGCCGGGCAGCAGTTCGCGTTTGGCGAGGTGATCGTAAAGGAACAGGCCGGCGCGGATCAGCCAGGCCGGGCGCAGATCGGGCATGTGCGGCATCACGAAGCGCAGCGGCCACATGATGTGCGGCGCGGCGCGCAGCAGCGTTTCGCGCTCCTGCAGGGCTTTGCGCACCAGCCCGAACTCGCGGTACTCGAGGTAGCGCAAGCCGCCATGAATCAGCTTGGTGCTGGCCGACGACGTATGGGACGCCAGATCGTCCTGTTCGCAGAGCAGCACCGACAGGCCGCGGCCCGCGGCATCGCGTGCGATGCCTGCGCCGTTGATCCCGCCGCCCACGACGAGCAAATCGTATCTCGAGCCTTGCGTCACCTGCTGTGTCCTCTGCGTCGTATTCAGAAACTGGTTTGGAAAAACTATCGAACCGATAGTGTTCGTTTGCGAACTTTAATGAACATATTCGAAAAAGTAAAGTTCGGTTTTCTTACGGACCCCTCTAGCGGTTGGCTAAGCTGGTGGCGTAACGCGCGGCCACGGACGATACTCTCAGCAGCAGCCATTTCGAGGTGAATTCATGCGTGGACTTTGGATAATCGGCGCCGCTGCGCTCCTGACGGGATGCGTCAGCTCGCCGAGCTTGAACGGGACGATGGGCGCACCCTCGTTCGCATCGTTGCAGCAGATGTGCAGTGCCCAGACGGTCGACTACGGCAACGACGCGCAAGGCGTCTACGCGACGCTGTTCGATGCGTATGTGGCGAACCGGCGCGGCAAGTTGTCGAAGGACGATTACTGCGCGTTTCAGGCGTCGCTTGCACAGCATTACACGAGCCTCGGAGCGAGTCCCGACCCGCAAATGCGTAATCAGTGGGTGACTTTCTTCACCGACCAGCGAGCCAAAGCATTGAGCTGGCGCGCGGCGGCCGATCCGACCTTGCGCGCGGGCTGAGCTTCACGCCCGGCGTTTTCCACCCAGTCCTTCCCGCTCGGATATTCGCGTCGAGTGGGTTGAGAGGCTGACTCGGAGCTAACGCGCGACTAGCCGCGCTGCGGCTGCGCCCCGCGCCACAACATCCGACGAATCTGCGCGAAGACGGCCTCGCGCGTCGGCGCGTTGCTCCCTGCGGCTTGTTGCGCCTGTGGCAAAGGCAGTTGATTGGCGAGCGCCAGCATGGTGAAGCCGTGCAGGCTTGCCCAGTAGGCGTAACCGATCAATTCCGGATCGCCTTCCAGAAGGCCCGCGGCGACGAGCTGCTCGAAATGCGCCCCGAGCATGCGCCAGGCGCGGTGCGATGCGGCCTGGAGTTCCGGATAGGCGCCTTCCTGCTGCGTCAGATCGAACATCAGGCGGTAGGCGTGCGGCTCGTCGAGTGCGAACGCCACGTAGGCGTCGCTGACGGCGGAACGGTCGGTCGCGGGCGCTTCCTTCGCCACGGCTTCGAGCCGCGCCGCGAAGCGGTTGAACGCCGCCGCGCGGACCATCGCAAGGATTTCGTCTTTGTCGCGGAAGTAGCGATAGGGCGTCATCGCGCTGCAACCCAGTTCCTTCGCCAGTTCGCGCATCGTCACGCCTTGCGCGCCGCGCGTGGCGAACGCGTTTTCGGCTACGCGCCGCATGGTTTCGCGGAATTGCTGGATGTCGTCGGAAGAGAGCGTTTTTGGCATGCGCGAAGGCAGAAGGTCCGTCGCGTCAATTTACTGCGTAAATGAATTGGGCGCAACAAAGCGGCCGTTGATGCGGCCGCTTTGCTTTGTAATCCAGGGTACTAGGAAAAACGCTTGATGGCCCGCAGCGCACTGTCGCCGGTTTCGGTTACGCGCCATTGTTCGTTGCCCGACGCGAGCCGTTCAAGTTGCACAAGCTGGCGTTCCAGCAAGGCGTCGAGTTCTTCTCGCTCCATATCGACTTGATTGGGAGCGTCCTTGACGAGCAACAACGTGGCGAATTCATGCGGACTCAGCATCGTTCTCTCCATGTCAAGCAAACGCGGACGGCCTTGGAGGCGACTGGCACGATGCCAGTGGAGTCCGCTAGAGGATCAGGCGGGAGGTGCGGCTATCACGACAGGTTCACGCTGCCGGCACTCCGCGTAACGCGGAACGGACGCCGGGGAACTGGAGTGTAGTCAACCGCCGGACAAACACCAAAGGGGCACCAGTAAATTTTCCCTTTGACAATTGCGACCCGCAGAGGCGGTTTAGGGCAGCGACCAGATCCTTGATTTCACTCGAAGTTTCGCGTGCACTGCAACATGGCGGAAGACGCCTGGGATCACTCGGCGATATACACCTGGCAGTTGGCGGCGGCGAGCGTTTCGTTCATCTCGGCGGGTGGCGCGGCGTCGGTGAAAAGCGCGTCGATCTGATCGAGGTGACCTTGGCGAACGAGCGCCGGACGGCCGAATTTGGAGTTGTCGGCGGCGAGAAACACGGTGCGTGCATGCTGGATGATCGCCTCGGCCACGCGCACTTCGCGGGTGTCGAAATCGCGCAGCGTGCCGTCCGTTTCAATGCTCGACGTACCGATGATCGCGAAGTCCACCTTGAACTGCCGGATGAAGTCGATCGCCAGTTCGCCGACGATGCCCTTATCCCACGGCCGCACGATGCCGCCCGTCACCAGCACTTCGCAATCCGGATAGCCGCTCATCATGCTGGCGACATTCAGATTGTTGGTGATCACACGCAGGCCGCGATGCCGGTTGAGCGCTCGTGCGACTTCTTCAGTCGTCGTGCCGAGGTTGATGAAGAGGGACGCCTGATCGGGAATGTGAGTGGCCACTAGCGTTGCAATGCGCCGCTTCTCTTCGTGGAACATCCGCTGACGCGCCGTGTACGAGACATTCTCGGAGCTGGTCGGCAGACTTGCGCCGCCGTGATAGCGGCGCAGCAGGTTCATGTCGGCGAGCCAGTTGACGTCGCGGCGGATCGTCTGCGGCGTCACGTCGAAGTGGGCCGCGAGGTCGTCCACGGTCACGAAGCCGTCGCGTTGCACCCACTCCAGCAGTTCCTGTTGCCGGGCGTTGAGAGTCAGGCGGGGGTCTCGGGTCATGTGTCTCGGGTCGGGGGTTTTTGTCGGCGCTGCCCGTCACCGGCGCGACAAGCCGAGCCGGCAAACGGGTAATGCGTGAACGAGGGTGAGCGTATTGTAAGACCATCGCGCGTCTTGTCTGCCAACTCATGCGTCATGGTTCGGGTCAAGGGCGACCGTGCAGCGATCCATTCAGGTCATTTGCGCATTTATTCATTTGATAAATGAATTTGTTTTTTGTGCCGGATCGCGCTGCAATCCAAGGCTCCGCGTTTTACCCCGCGTGCCACCTGGGTTTTACCTGAGTGTTACCCGTTTCCATGGTTTCCGGCGTTATAGAACGCGCCGGACCGCGCTTTCGAGAGTGTTCGACATGACTGGCTTCAACTGGCAAAACCCCTATCCGACGCCGCGTCTGCCTGTATTCGCGCGCAACATCGTTTCGACTTCGCATCCGCTCGCAGCGCAAGCCGGTCTGCGGATGCTGTGGAAAGGCGGTAATGCCGTCGACGCGGCGATCGCGGCAGCGGCTGCCATCACGGTGGTCGAGCCGGTCTCCTGCGGCCTCGGCGGGGACGCCTTCGCGCTGGTGTGGGACGGCAAGAAGCTGCATGGCCTGAACGCATCCGGCGTGTCGCCGGCGGCCTGGAACGTCGACTACTTCAAGCGTAAGTACGGTGAGGAAAACGGTCTTGCCAAACAACCCAAGCGTGGCTGGGACGCCGTGACCGTGCCGGGCGTGATCGCCGGCTGGGAAGCATTGCATCAGAAATTCGGCACGCTGCCGTTCGCCGATCTGATGGAGCCGGCGATCGAGATCGCCGAGCGAGGTCACGCGGTGGCGAGCATCGTCGCCTACAAATGGGCGGCAGCCGTACCCGAATTGAAGGACCTGCCGGGCTTCGCGCAAACCTTCATGCCGCGCGGCCGCGCGCCGGAAGTCAGCGAACTGGTACGCTTTCCCGGCCACGCGAAGACGTTGCGCAAGCTCGCCAAACAAGGTCCGCGTGCCTACTACGAAGGCGAGATCGCCGAACAGATCGCAGCGTTTGCGCGTGAAGGCGGTGGCGCGTTGACCCTCGACGATCTGCGCAACTACAAAGCGGATTGGGTCGAGCCGATCGGCAAGGATTATCGCGGCTACACCGTGCATGAAATTCCGCCGAACGGCCAGGGCATCGCGGCGCTGATCGCGCTGGGCATCCTCGAAAAATTCGACGTGAAAGAGCTCGCCGTCGACAACGTCGAGTCGCAGCATTTGCAGATCGAAGCGATGAAGCTGGCATTCGCCGACGTCTACCGCTATGTCGCCGATCCGCGCTCGATGGAAGTCACGCCCGAGCAGATGCTCGACGACGCGTACCTCACCTCGCGCGCGAAACTGATCGATCACAAGCGCGCCACGCAATTCGACTTCGGCATGCCGAAGGCCGGCGGCACGATCTATATGTCGGTGGCGGACGAGCGCGGCATGATGGTCAGCTTCATCCAGTCGAACTACATGGGCTTCGGCTCGGGCATCGTTGTGCCGGACAGCGGCATCGCGATGCAGAACCGCGGCTGCGGCTTCTCGATGGACCCGAAGTCGCCGAACGTGGTTGAGGGCGGCAAGCGGCCGTTCCATACGATCATCCCGTCGTTCCTGACGCAGCAGGTGGACGGCAAGCAGGAAGCGGTGATGAGCTTCGGTGTGATGGGCGGCGATATGCAGCCGCAAGGCCACCTGCAATCGATCGTGCGGATGCTCGACTACGGTCAGCAGCCGCAGGCCGCCTGCGACGCGCCGCGCTGGAAGGTCAACCGCGACTTCACGATCGACATCGAATCGACGCTCGATCCGACGACGGCCGCGGCGCTGGAGAAGCTGGGTCACACGATCAAGTCGGTCGACGATCCGTACATGGACTTCGGCTCCGGCCAGTACATCTGGAAGCTCGACCGCAACGATCCGGACCGCGGCTATGTGGCGGCAAGCGACAGTCGTCGCGACGGATTGGCAGCGGGGTTCTAAATGAACATCCCCGCGTCGCAATCCGCGACAGCATCCCCGCATTCCACGTCCGCACCGCTTTCCAAAGCGATGGTGCGGCGTATCGTGTTTTCGTCGTCGGTCGGCAATGCGCTCGAGTGGTTCGACTTTCTGGTTTACGGTTACTTCGCGACCATCATCGCGAAACAGTTCTTCCCGATGCAGGACGAGTGGCTCTCGACGCTGCTCGCCATTGCCACCTTCGGCATTTCGTTCCTGATGCGGCCGCTGGGTGCGATCGTGCTGGGCGTCTACGGCGACCGCAAGGGCCGCAAGGCGGCGCTCACGCTCGCCATCGCGCTGATGATGGTCGGCACCTTCACGATGGCGGTGATGCCACCGTATGCGTCGATCGGTCTTGCGGCGCCCGTGTTGATCCTGCTCGCGCGGCTCGTGCAAGGTTTCGCGGTGGGCGGTGAGTTCGGCAGCGCGACGGCCTTCATGGTCGAACACAGCGCGTCACGGCGTGGCTACTACGCGAGTTGGCAGTTCGCGAGCCAGGGTCTGGCCGCGATCACCGCGGCGGCCTTTGGTTCGCTCCTGACCGCGTGGATGCCGCCTGAGCAACTCAATAGCTGGGGCTGGCGCCTTCCGTTTATCTTCGGTCTGCTGGTCGGGCCGGTGGGCTATTACATCCGTTCGCATCTCGACGAGACGCCGGAGTTTCTCGCCTTGCGTAAAGCGCGTGAGTCCGCGAGCAAACATCAGGTGGCGTCTGACGCGAAGGACGCGTCGTTCAGCAACCAGTGGGTGAATCTGTTGCTGGCCGTGGGCATCGTCGCGCAATCCACGGTTGGCGTGTACGTGCTGCAGCTCTACATGCCGATGTACGCGGTCAAGCAGTTGCACATGCCCGCTGCTGCGTCGTTCGGGGTGGTGGTGCTCAACGGCGGCTTGCAGTTCCTGCTTTCGCCCGTGATGGGCGCATTGTCCGACCGCATTGGCCGGATTCGCATCATGCTGACCACGTCGATACTGATGGGCTTGCTGATCTATCCGATGTTCGCTTTGCTGCAGTCGCATCCGACGATCGGCTGGCTGCTGCTGTTGCAAGGCACCGCCGGAATTTTCAAGGCGGCTTACTCCGGACCGATGCCCGCACTGATGTCCGAGATCTTTCCAACGCAGGTGCGCTCGACCGGTCTTTCAATCGGTTACAGCATCGGCGTAACGATTTTCGGCGGTTTTGCACCGACGATCGTGGAGACCTTCATTCACTTGACCGGCGACAAGCTGGCGCCAAGTTACTACGTCCTGATTGCGGCAGTGTTGTCGGGGTTGTCGCTTGTCGTGGTCGCGTGGCGTATGCGGCGCGTCCGGCGTCTCGAAGGCGTTCAGCCCGCATGACGGCGTGGCCGGCAGCCGTTGTGCTTCGCAGCGAGCCTTGCCGTGGTTGACGTGGAATCTCTTTGCAAATCAAAGCCAGCTCTTCGAGCTGGCTTTTTTTATGCCTTGCTTGCGCCGCTTGTAACCAACTGAAGGAATCGACTACCGTGAAATTGGAACTGCGGTGGTTCGGCACGGTCTGTGCTGGGTTATCTGCAGAATTGTGAAACACCGGCTAAGATGCAGGATACAAGGGGTTAACTCTAATCAAGGCGCTGTATCTGACACGGCGGACCGCCCTTGCGATAGTGGGCGGTTTCGAGCGCTCCACGAGTCGATACAGCTTTCGGAGCAAAGACACAATGCACACTGAGCTGAACCATGTGATGCCCTGGCGGATCGAGGATATCGACCTCACCCGCATAGACCGTCAGAAGGCCGTCGCTAACGAGGACCTGCTGCTTCTGTTGTGCGCCGCTTCGTTTATCGAAAGCGGTACCGATCTTTACACCAGTAATCTGAGTACTTTCTTCGACGGCGACCCCGAAGTCTCGGCCTGGCTCAACCAGGAATGGGAGCCGGAAGAAATGCAGCATGGCCGCGCGCTCAAGACGTATGTCGCCTACGTCTGGCCTGAGTTCGATTGGGACACCGCGTTCCGCAATTTCATGGAAGAGTATTCGCTGACCTGCTCGGTCGAAGACTTCGAAAAGACCCGCGCGCTCGAGATGGTCGCGCGCTGTGTGGTGGAAACGGGTACCGCAACGCTGTATCGCGCGATTGGCGAATGTTCGGACGAGCCCGTGCTCAAGCAGATCACCGACAACATTCGCACTGACGAAGTCCGTCACTACAAACACTTTTTCAAGTTCTTCAAGAAGTACAACAAGATCGAAGGCAATGGCCGTCTTGCGGTTCTCGGCGCATTGATGCGGCGTGTGATTGAGATCAAGAACGAAGACTCGGAGATCGCGTTGCGCCATGTTTTCGCGATTCGTTATCCGGAACGCGTGCACGATTCGGCCTATAACCGCGAACGCGCTGCGCGCATCAATGCGCTGGTTCGGCGCAATCTGTCAGCGGACATGTGCGTGAAGATGCTGCTCAAGCCGCTCGATCTGCCGGCCAAGATTCAGCCGGGCGTGCATTATCCGCTCGCCAAGATCACGCAGCACGTGTTCTTTCGCTGAGGTTTTTCTGCTGAGTTCGCGGTGTACAGATGAAGATGAATGGCCCGCTTGTGCGGGCCATTTGTTTTTCGAGGCATGATTGATCCTCGGCAGCCTTCGCAACCTCGGCAACTCGCCACTGACTGGATCGATACCATGAGCGATTCTCCTTCACCCGAACGTCCGCTCGAACAGAACGTGTTCGACGAATGGCCCGACTCCGTCCGCACGTTGTTCGACGGGTCGTCGCTGGCGAGCAAGACGGGGTTCACCGCGTCGCTGCTCACCGTCGATCCAAACGGCCATGTGCGCACGTCGCTGCTTGGCGTCGGCGAGTTGTACGCGCCTGATTCGCGCTCGCTGTGCATCGCATTGTGGCCACAGGCTCGGGCGGCACGCGTGATCGCGCAAAGCGGCCGGGCCGCGTTGACGTTCGTCTGCGACGAGGCGTTCTATCAGGTGCAGTTGCGTTTGACGCCGCTAGCGGGCGTGACAGGCGACGACAGCGGCCTCTTGTACCTCATCGGCTCGATCGACACAGCGGAGGCGCAGAGCGTTCGTTATGCGCGCCTGACGAGCGGCATTACGTTCGAATTGGAAGGGGAAGGGGAGGCGGTGCTCGATCGATGGGAACGGCAGATCGAGCACCTGAAGCAGGCTGCCGCTGCGGCTAGTCGATAGTCTGCGACTACGGCCAGCGAGCGGGCAGTGCTTGAAACTTAACGGCCGCGCTGGCCGCTGCGCGTCGGCTGGCCGCCACGCGGCGCGTCGTTGCGCGGCTTTGCGCCACCCAGCAACGCACCCGGATTGCCGCCTTGCGGCTTTGCAGCCTGCGGTTTGCGCGGCGCATGTTGCGCGGCGCTGCCTTCGTGCGCCGCTGCACGCGGCTGACCGTCATGACGCTGACCGTCGCGGCGTGGCTGGCCGCCGTTACCGGCCGGCTTCGCGCCTTGCGGCTTCGGCTGCTGCTGACCATTCGCTGGACGCTGACCCGAACGTTGTGCGGGCTTGGCTGACGACGCGCCATCGCGGCGGCCGCCGTCACGCTGGCCGCCCTCGCGCTTCGGCGCACCCTGGCTCTGACGCGGCTGACGATTGCCACCGCCGCCGCCACCACCCTGGCCACGGCGCAGTATCGGTTCCGGCTTCGCAGTCGGATCCGGCTCAAAACCGGCGATCACTTCCTGCGGCACCTGACGCTTGATCAGCTTCTCGATGTCCTTCAGCAATTGCAGTTCGTCGACGCACACCAGCGAAATCGCTTCGCCCGATGCGCCTGCACGACCCGTGCGGCCGATGCGGTGCACGTAATCTTCCGGCACGTTCGGCAAATCGTAGTTGACCACGTGCGGCAGCTGATCGATATCGATGCCACGTGCGGCGATGTCGGTCGCGACCAGCACTTGCAGCGTGGCGTCCTTGAACTCGGCGAGCGCGCGTGTGCGGGCCGACTGGCTCTTGTTGCCGTGAATCGCCAGTGCGCTGATGCCGTCTTTCGTCAGTTGTTCGGCAAGGCGGTTCGCGCCGTGCTTGGTGCGCGTGAACACCAGCACCTGGAACCAGTTGTGTTGCTTGATGAGGTGCGTGAGCAGCTCACGCTTCTTGTCGCGGTCGACCGGGTGAATCTTTTGTGCGACGAGTTCAGCCGTCGTGTTGCGACGGGCGACTTCGATCAGCGCCGGCGAGTCGAGCAGATTGTCGGCGAGGGTCTTGATCTCGTCGGAGAAGGTCGCCGAGAACAGCAGATTCTGACGCTTCGGCGGCAACTTCGCGAGCACGCGCTTGATGTCATGGATGAAGCCCATGTCCAGCATGCGGTCCGCTTCGTCGAGCACGAGAATCTCGAGATGCGACAAATCGATGGTCTTCTGCTGCATGTGGTCGAGCAAACGGCCCGGCGTCGCGACGACGATGTCCACGCCGCTGCGCAGCGCGCCGATTTGCGGATTGATGCCGACGCCGCCGAACATCACGGTCGACTTCAGCTTCAGGTACTTGCCGTAGGCGCGCACGCTTTCTTCGACCTGTGCGGCCAGCTCGCGCGTCGGCGTGAGGATCAGTGCGCGGACAACGCGCTTGCCCGAGGCCGAGGTGACGGCGGGCATGGTGTTCAGGCGCTGCAGGATCGGCAGCGTGAAGCCGGCGGTCTTGCCGGTGCCGGTCTGCGCGCCGGCCAGCAGGTCGCCGCCGTTGAGCACGGCGGGGATCGCTTGCGTCTGGATCGGAGTCGGGGTGGTGTAGCCGAGTTCGTGTACAGCGCGGACCAGCGGTTCGGACAAGCCGAGGGAATCAAAAGACATAAATGCTCTTTGCAATGCAGTTTCGCGAACGGCACCAGACGGCACCCAATGGACCCAGGCGGGTACCAGCGGGTACAGGCACGGCATGAACACGCCTCTATGGCGTGTTCGAGGCCAAAGCCCAGTTCCGGTCGCAGAGAAATCGGCGGCACGCTCAAATGCGTGCCGAATGCTTCAACGCGCTATGCAGACACGTTGACTGGCCTTAAGTTGCATTTCGCCGCCGTGGGATGTCACGCGACGTAGCGCGCAACACTGACGAATTGACACAGACTGCCCGCCAGTACGAACAGGTGCCAGATACCATGTCCGTGCCGGATGCGCTCGTCGTTGATGAAGAAGTAGATGCCGGCGCTGTAGATGACCCCGCCGGCCACGAGCCAGGCGGTACCCGCTGCCGGTAAAGCTTGAACCAGCGGGCGGACGGCAACGAGCGCGAGCCATCCCATCAAGACATACAGCACCATCGAAACGCTGCGGGTGCGTCGCCCGAGCGTCAGTTCCTGCACGATGCCGAGAGCGGCAAGCCCCCAGCTTACGCCGAATAGCGACCAGCCCCACGGCCCACGCAAAGTGACCAGCGTGAACGGGGTGTAGCTGCCGGCGATCAACAGATAGATCGCCGAATGGTCGCATTTTTGCAGAACCGCTTTGACACGCGGGTTGCGCACGCTGTGGTAGAGCGTCGAGATAGCATACAGCACGAACAGCATCGCACCGTAGACGCTGAAACTCACCACCTTGTACGCGTCGCCGTCGAGCGCGCCCATTGTCACGAGCGTAGCCAGCCCCGCCACCGACAGCGCGGCGCCGACGAGATGGGTAATGCTGTTGAAACGCTCACCGACATGCACGGCTCTTTCCTCCTGCGCGGTTTCATAAGGGTTTGTACCCACATGATACCGGTCCTGCAAAAACGAAGGGCGCGGCCGCGTATTCCGCAGGCCGCGCCCCCGGTACATCTAACGCCGCTTAGTCGAGCGGCGCCGAACGCAGATCAGACACTTGCTGCGGCGACACAGCCGTACCATGGTTGCCCCACGACATACGAATGTACGTCACGACAGCGGCCACTTCCGTGTTCGACAGTGCCTGTGCGAACGGCGGCATACCGTACGGATGCGGGTTGGCTTCCGTGCTCGGCGGGTAACCGCCGTTCAGCACCATACGGATCGGATTGACCGCCGACGGCATCTGGATCGACTGGTTGTTCGCGAGCGGCGGGAAGGACGGCGGCATACCAAGACCGTTTTCCGCGTGACACTTCGCGCAGTTGTCAGCGTAGATCTTCTGACCTTGCTTCAACAGTTCGCCACCGAACTTTTCCGAGGTCTCGAGCTGCAGCGGTTCCGGCGCTTCGCTCTTCTGCGGAATCGTCTTCAGGTACGTGGCCATCGCGTTGATGTCTTCGTCCGACATGTACTGCAGGCTGTTGTGAACCACTTCAGCCATCGGACCGAACACCGCGCCGCGGTTCGACACACCGGTCTTCAGCAGATCGGCGATGTCTTTGGTTTCCCAGTCGCCGAGGCCGGCTTCCTTATTCGACGTCAACGACGGCGCATACCAGTTCTGCAGCGGGATCAGGCCGCCGGCAAACGCAGCCGAGTTGACCGGGCCGCCCATGGCGTTGATCGACGTGTGGCACATACCGCAGTGGCCGAGGCCTTCGATCAGGTACGCGCCACGGTTCCATTCGACCGACTTGGTCGGATCAGCCTTGTACTCGCCTTCGCGGAAGAACAGCGTGCGCCACCCAATCAGCATGTTGCGCTGGTTGAACGGGAATTTCAGTTCGTGCGGACGGCTCGCCACATTGACCGGCGTGACCGAGCGCAGGTACGCGTAGATCGCGTCCGAGTCGGCGCGCGTGACCTTTGTGTAGCTCGTGAACGGGAAGCCCGGGTACAGCAGGCTGCCGTCTTTCGAACGGCCCGTGTGCATCGCGCGGTAGAAGTCGTCCTGCGTCCACTTGCCGATACCGAACTGGTCGTCAGGCGTGATGTTCGGCGTGAACATCGTGCCGAACGGCGTAGCCATCGGCAGGCCGCCGGCGAACTGCTTGCCGCCGCGCACCGTGTGGCAGGCGATACAGTCGCCGGCGCGGGCGAGGTACTCGCCCTTCTTGATCAGTGCGGCCTGGTCGGCGGGCGTTGCCGCCATGGCCGTGCCGTTATGCAGGTTGTCGCCGCCCGACCACAGGACGGGAACGAGTGCGGCAGCCGCAACGACGACGACTGCCGAGAGGGCGAACAAAGACTTGCGTTTCATTTGAGTGTCTCTCCCGGTGCCTTATTGCGGTTCGCTGCCGCAGGCAAGCGGAGTCTTCAACGAGCGGGCCGGAGCCGGCACGGGGTTTTGTGGAGCCTTTTGCGTGGCAAGCCAGGCAGCGACGGCGTTCACGTCTTCGTCAGTCAGGCGGGTGGCGATGGTGTGCATGCAATCCGGTGCGATGGCATGGCGCGAGCCCGAACGCCATGCGCCCAATTGCGCGCTCATGTAGTCAGCGTGCAGGCCGACCAGACCCGGGATAGCGGGTTCCATGCCGGTCAATGCCTTGCCGTGGCAAGCCGCGCAAGCCGGAATCTGTTTGGATGCGTCGCCGTTCAGGACGATCTGCTGGCCGCGCGCAACGATGGCCGCCGACACGGTCGGCTTGGCCGGCGTGGGGTAGGGCGGGCGTTGCTGCGAGAAGTACGTGGCGATCTGATGAAGGTAGTCGTCCGAGAGATACGTGACGAGGTAGTTCATCGGCGGGTATTTGCGGCGCCCTTCGCGGAAGTTCTGCAACTGGTTGTACAGATAGTCGGCCGGCTTGCCTGCGAGACGCGGGAAGTAGTCGTTGTCGGTACCTTGGCCATGGGAGCCGTGGCAGGCCGTGCAGCCTTGCACGCGCGCTTCCATCGTATCGGGGGCCTTCGGTTGAGTCTGCGCTTTCGCAGCGCTATAGACACCCGCGGAGCCGATCAGCAGAAGGGCAAGCAACGGGCGGAAAATGCGTCTTGAAGACACGCGTAACTCCATCAAAATCGGGGACCTGACCGAACTTCGAGCGGCTCGGTGTGAAGGGCAGCCGGCGCTGCGGCGACGCAGCATTCTATCATCGAAGGCTGATGGTGACTATTTGCCACATTAGAGAAGGTTCCGGGTGTCACGGCGATGCGACAGTTTGACGCGCGTCATCGGCTGGCAAGCGGGGCGGCCATCTCGATTTTTGTCTGCCGGATCACAGACGCACATGTCGTTCCCATGGGCCTGCATAACAAAGCAAGTTGAACCGACGCGCGCACCGGCCATCGAAGCGTACACTTCCGGGCGCGCCGGCGTCCCTCTGACGCGGACGACCATCGGCTCACCGTCTACCGTTTTACTTTCCACAAGCTATCGGCCTTACATGAAGCTATTCAATTTTTCCCGTCCGGCGCTCCGTGCGTTGACGTTCGGCGCCGCGGCGCTGGTCATGACGTCCACGGCTTTCGCGCATGCGCATCTAGTGTCGAGCGAGCCGGCGGCGAACGCCGAAGTGGCCACTGCCACTGAAGTGACGATCCATTTCACCGAGCCGCTCGAACCGGCTTTCAGCCGGATCGAACTCAGCGACGCGAGCGGCAAGCCCGCCGCGCCGACTGCGTCGCAAGTCGACCAAAGTGATGCAAAGGTGATGCACCTGGCGCTGCCGCAGTTGACGGCCGGCCGCTACGCGGTGCACTGGGTCGCCGTTGCCACGGACGGCCACCGTACGCAAGGCAACTTCGCGTTCATCGTCAAATGAGCATGGACGGACTGTGGATCGGGCAGGTCGCGATGGCCGCGCTCATGAATGTCGCGTTTGCGTTTGCCGTCGGTTCGGCGTTGCTCAGCGCCTGGCTCGCCAAGGACGCGCAGAGCAAGATCAACCCCGCACGGCCCGCCTGGTTGCGCGCGCAACGGTCGATGCTGACCGCCACCGTCGTGCTGGTGCTCGCGGATCTGGGCTGGCTGCTGTATCAGGCGGCGTCGATGAGCGGCCTCGCGTTGCCGTCGGCGATTGGCGTGGTGCCGACTGTATTGACGCAAACCCATGTCGGTTACGGCTGGAGCGTGGCGTTCGCCGGCGCGCTGGTGCTGCTGGGCACGGCCATGGCCAATCACACGGGCATGCTGCGCAATGCGCTGCTGTGGCTCGCGGTGATAGCCATCGCGGCGGGCAAGGCGTCGCTCGGACATGCGGCGGATGCCGGCCCGGCCTCGGCGGCGATCGGCATGCAGACGCTGCATGTGCTGGTGACGAGCGTCTGGGGCGGACTGGCGATGGCGGCGGGGCTCGCGGTATTGCCCGCGCTCGGCACGTCGACCGCGCGCGGGATGCTGATCCGCACGGCGACGCAGGTGTCGCACGTATCCGTTGTGGCGGTCGGGTTGGTGCTGCTCACCGGGATCTTCAATGCCGTGCGTGGATCGGGCGGCTCGTTCGAAGCCATCCAGATGAGCACGTGGGGCCATGTGCTGACGCTGAAGCTCGCGCTAGTCGCGCTCGCGCTGGTGCTCGGCGGGCTCAATCGCTTCTCGGCGCTGCCGCGCCTGCGCCGCACGGCCTCGACGATGGAAGCGCATACCTTCGTCAACGTGCTCTATCTCGAAGCGCTGGCGATGGTCGGCGTGTTCGTCGCTGCGGCCGTGTTGTCGCACAGCGTGCCGGCATTCGCCGCGTTGGGCAGTTAAGGCTAAAAAAAGCGCCGCACAGCAAAGGCGTGCGGCGCAATACACACGGTCGCCCGGCGGTGGCCGGCTGATCCGTTACTGCCCTTTAGGCGGCGAGCGTGTTGTGCGCCCGTTTCAGCGTCTCTTCCGGAAACATTTCCTGCTGCAGTTCGCCGTCGTTGCCGAACCACTGGCAGATCAACCAGTTGCCCGGCGCGAACAGCACCGGTCCGCTCCAGGTGGCGGTCATCGGACGTCCGCCGGACCTGAGCGTCAGGACGTCGCCGGCTCGGTAGGCAGGTTTCGCGGGGCTCGCAGGTCTCTTTCGCGGTCGCATGATGAGCGTCCGTTCGATGAAACCGATCATTCGAGGCCGAGCCGATGTCCGAGAATCGGCGCGCAGAAGAGCGCGATCGCGCAGCCCGCTGCTTTGCCTTCCAGTTCCGCGCCTGCGGCACGTGAGCTGTACATGTGGGTCAGCAGCTCGAAGAGTTGCGGCAGGCAGTACAGCACCGCGGCAGCGATAAAGCATTTTTCGACCACCGAGATGCGCCAGCCGCGTTCGTACGCGAGCATCGCGCCGATGATGCGAAGCACGCCGAACACCACCAGCGCGCCGACGGCGGCCTGTTCGCGTAGCAGATAGTCTGGAAGGAATTCGCCCATGATGTTCCCCGATGCATTTGTCGTTTTGAATGCATTTGAGCAAGGAGCGGGCCATGCGTATGTCTGATGCCGAACAAACGGCTTGAAAGCCTTTGTGGGTAAGGCTTTGCGGGTGGTGTGACCGCGCCGGCAAAGTGCCGCGAAGGGCGTATTCCGGCCGGTTCGGTCCGGTGTGTTACGTAACTGAGACGGCACACGCTACGTCAGCCGTAACGTGTGCGCCGGCAATTACCATTCCGCGACGCTACCATCCTCATGGCGCCACACCGGATTGCGCCAGCGGTGGCCGACCTTCGCCATCTCGCGCACCTTCTCTTCGTTCACTTCGATGCCGAGGCCCGGGCCTTCCGGAATCGACACGAAGCCGTCTTCGTATTTGAAGACTTCGGGGTTCTTGATGTAGTCGAGCAGGTCGTTGCCCTGGTTGTAGTGAATGCCCAGGCTCTGTTCCTGAATGAACGCGTTGTAGCTCACCGCGTCGATTTGCAGGCAGGTGGCCAAGGCGATCGGGCCGAGCGGGCAGTGCAGCGCGAGCGCGACGTCGTACGCCTCGGCCATCGACGCGATCTTGCGGCACTCGGTGATCCCGCCCGCGTGCGACGCGTCCGGCTGGATGATGTCGACGTAGCCGCCCGACAGGATGTGCTTGAAGTCCCAGCGCGAATACAGACGTTCGCCCAGCGCGATCGGCGTGTTGGTCTGGTTGACGATGTCGCGCAAGGCTTCCGCGTTTTCCGACAACACCGGCTCTTCGATGAAGAGCAGCTTGTACGGGTCGAGTTCTTTGGCCAGCACCTTGGCCATCGGCTTATGCACGCGGCCGTGGAAGTCCACGCCGATGCCGATGTTCGGTCCAACTGCTTCGCGCACGGCTGCGACGTTGTTGATGACGCCTTGCACCTTGTCGAAGGTGTCGATGATCTGCAGCTCTTCGGAGCCGTTCATCTTCACTGCCTTGAAGCCGCGTTCGACCACGGCACGCGCGTTATTCGCGACGTCGCTCGGACGGTCGCCGCCGATCCACGAATACACCTTGATCTTGTCGCGCACCTGGCCGCCGAGCAGCGCATGAATCGGCACGCCATGATGCTTGCCCTTGATATCCCACAGCGCCTGGTCGACGCCGGCGATCGCGCTCATCGTGATCGGGCCGCCGCGGTAGAAGCCCGAGCGATACATCACCTGCCAGTGGTCTTCGATCAGCAGCGGGTCTTTGCCGATCAGATAGTCAGACAGCTCCTCGACGGCGGCCGCCACGGTATGCGCGCGGCCCTCGACCACCGGCTCGCCCCAGCCGACGATGCCTTCGTCCGTCTCGATCTTCAGGAAGCACCAGCGCGGCGGAACGATGAAGGTTTCGAGCTTGGTGATTTTCATGGTGTGCGTCTCCTTGCGGCTTGGGTGCCTGCGTGTGCGGACAATTTCGAGGATTCACATCCTACAACAAAAGTGCGATTAAGTACTATTAATAGTACTATTGGCCAAATAGTGGCCTGAAGTTGGTAAAGATGCCGGCCGGGGCGGCTGGATATTCGCCGGGCGACGGCGACGATGAGGTTGCCGCCGAACGCCGGCCAGCATGCCAACGCCGCAACGGCGCCGAAGCCAGAGGTCGGCGGGTTGAGATGCCGGATAATCGCGGTCGTTCCGGGCTCAGGTCCGATATCAATAGCGCCGAGAGGCTGCTGGGAGAAAGCTATTCAGCACGATCTGCATGGGCGCGTCGCCCATCTGCTGGCGACCGCGATTCTGCGCGGCGACTACGCGCCCGATTCGATCCTGCCGCGCGAGGCGGAATTGATGGACACCTTCGGCGTGAGCCGGACGGTGTTGCGCGAAGCGCTGCGCACGCTAACGTCGAAAGGGCTGATCGAATCGCGGCCGCGGGTGGGCACACGGGTGCGGCCGAAACATGCGTGGAATCTGCTCGATGTCGATGTACTCGACTGGTATTCGCGCGTCGCCGAGCCGATGGCCTTCGCGCTCAAGCTGCAGGAAATGCGCGAGATGATCGAGCCGTATGCGGCGGGTCTGGCGGCGGCCTCGCATACGGACGGCACCTTCAATGCGCTCGCGGCAGCGCATGCGTCGATGGTCGGGGCGCGTAACGTCGATGAATGGGTGCGCGCCGATCTGCAATTTCATCTGAGCGTGCTGACGGCATGCAGCAACGAATTGCTGATCCCGCTCGGCACGCTAATCGAGCGCACATTGGAAGCGCAGCTACGCCTGAACGCGAAACGCGCAGACGTGTTCAACGCGTCACTGGCCGAACACACGGCGGTGTTCGAAGCGATCCGCGACCGTGATGCAACGGCGGCGCGAGACGCAATGGCGGGATTGCTGGGCGTAACGCGCGGAAGAATCGAAGCGTGAGTGTGACGCGAAAGCTGTGCCGCTCCCGCGCGACGCCATCATCGTGCTCAATCCATCGCCGCGTGCGCCACTGATGCATCCGGCGCCTGGCGCGCTGGGCGGATCAACAGCAGCAGCGGAATGACCAGTAGCGTCGCCACGAACATCAGCTTGAAGTCGTTCAGATAGGCGATCATCGACGCCTGCTGCGTGATCGACGCATTCAGCACCGCCAGGTCGTAATTCGAGCCGCTATTGAGCATCGACTGGATTGCCGGATTGAACGGCGTGACATTCGCTGCGAGGTCAGCATGCGAGACCTGCGTGTTGCGGGTCATCAGCGTCTGCACGATCGAAATGCCGATACTGCTGCCGACGTTGCGCATCAGGCTGTACGTCGCAGTGCCGTCGGCGCGCAGTTCGGGCATAAGCGTGGAGAAGGTCAGCGCGCTCAATGGCACGAACACGAGGCCGAGACCAAAGCCCTGCACCACGCCGGGCCAGACGATGTCCGACTCCGACAGCACGATCGTGTAATGCATCATCTGCCACAGTGCGAACGCGGAGATCAGGAAGCCGGCGAGCAGGAGAAGCCGCGCGTCGATCCGCTTCAATAGCCGTCCGGCGAACAGCATCGCGACCATGGTTCCCGCGCCGCTCGGCGCCGTGACGAGGCCCGTGGTCGCGACGGGATAGTTCATCAGGTTTTGCAGCATTGGCGGCAGCAACGCGCGCGTCGCATACATCACCGCGCCGATCACGAAGATGAAGAACGTGCCGGTGGCGAAGTTCGGGTCCTTCAGCAACTCATATTTGAAGAACGATTTCTTGCCGACCGTCGCCGTATGCACGAGGAAGAACGCGAAGCTGATCGCAGCGACCAGCGCCTCGATGACAATCTCATTCGAACCGAACCAGTCGAGTTGCTCGCCGCGGTCGAGCATTGCCTGCAGCGCGCCAATCGCGAGACCCAGGGTGGCAAAGCCGAACGCGTCGAATTTCGCGTCGTGCTTCGGTTCACGGGCGGGCAGGAAGGTCGCTACGCCGAACAGCGCAAACGCGCCGATCGGCACGTTGATGAAAAACACCCAGCGCCAGTTGTAGCTATCGGTGAGCCAGCCGCCGAGCGTCGGCCCGAGAATCGGTCCGACCATCACGCCCATGCCCCACACCGCCATCGCCTGGCCCTGCTTTTCGCGCGGATTGATGTCGAGCAGGATCGACTGCGACAGCGGCACCAGCGAGGCCCCGAAAATCCCCTGCAGCAAACGCGATGCGACGATCTGCGTCAGCGTTTCCGACAAGCCGCATAGCGCCGAGGCCACCGTGAAGCCGCCGATCGAGAAGATCAGCAGCCGCTTGACGCTCAGCCGGTCGGACAGCCAGCCGGTCAGCGGCGTGGCGATCGCGGCCGCGACGATGTACGAGGTCAGCACCCACGTGATCTCATCCTGCGACGCCGACAGCGTGCCCTGCATGTGCGGCAGCGCGACGTTGGCGATGGTGCTGTCGAGCGTCTGGATCAGCGTCGCGAGCATGATCGAGATGGTGATCATCGGCCGATTGAGCGGCGCGGCGCTCGTCGACGCGGAGTCGGTGGACATGGGGGAGTGGGACCTTCGAGATAGTAAGCATGCTTATTATATTAACTGCATGCGCATCCGCCCACCAGGATTTATGCGGAGCCTGAATTGCGCCCGTTGCGCCGGTTTTGCGCCCATTTCGACGCTGACAAACGGAAGCCTTTCGTATAATCGGCCCATGACCATCCAACTCGAAGAACGCTTCGGCTTTCTGATTTCCGACGTCGGCCGCCTGACAGGCAAGCGTTTCGACGATCTCGCGAAGTCATCGGTCGATCTGACGCGCGCGCAGTGCCGCGTGCTGGCCAACCTCGCCCATTACGGCGATGTCAATCAGGCGCGCCTCGCGGACCTGCTCGAAGTCGCGCCCATTTCGGCGGGGCGTCTGCTGGACCGGATGGAGGAGGGCGGCTGGATCGAGCGCACGGCTAATCCGGAGGACCGCCGCGAACGACAAGTGCGGATGACGCCGAAGGCCGAGCGCACGCTCGGCAAGGCCCGCAAAGTGGGCGATGAAATCGCGCTCGAAGCGCTGAACGGTTTTACCGACGAAGAAGCGAAGCAGCTCATCGCGCTGCTGCAACGGGTGCGCGGGAATCTCAGCCGGCTGGTGGATCGGTGAGCGTGGGGCTTGTCCGTTTTAGTTGGCGCAGGATCCGGCAAAGATAGTGCGAGGGAGCGAGCGTAAGCCAGCTCCTTTTTCGTTGCGAGCGTTAAAGCCGATGACTCGATTCTGCAAAGTCATCCGCCTATTTGGATTCGGGGGCGGCGCCTGACGGCTGAACCAGTTCGAAGCACGCAGCCTTGGTTTTTGCATCGGCCAGAGACGGGTCGATACATTTGAAGGCGCTCTGATCGCGCTGAACGAAAATCGTATCGGCCGAGCCGGCATTGCCGTGCGCGCCGTTTACTACGGCGACGATTTTGTAGCCGTCCTGCAGCAACGTCGAAAGCGTGATTGGACTGGCGCGCCACTGACTGTCGGGCGGCGTTTGGGCGTTGACGGAGAGTTGCGATGCGGCGGTGAAAAGCGCGACGGATGCGGTGGCCACGGCAAGCGCGGCGGTGCGGAACGTCATCAAGAAACCTCCTTGCTGTTGCTATTTGGAAGACCAAAACAAAAAAGCCGCTGACCTTGCGGATCAGCGGCTTTTTCTTGCAGTTGTGGCGAATCAGGGACTCGCAGCAGATGGCCGGTGAGCCTTGTCCGGCTTGGTTTCGCGGCTGCTAGGATTCTCAGGATAGCAGTTCCGGGTAGCAGTCGCGCATAGTTTTACATTCGGTTTCAGGGACGGTTCCCACTTCGCTTCCTGTCCGGGTAACGAGCCGCCCAAGGCGTACAAGCCCACCCCGGTGATAATTGCCCGAAACACCAGCGCTGGCGCGGGCCTTCTTTCCTGCCTTCGTTCTTGAATGCCGCTCTGCCGCGGTCTATCTTTAAGCTGATTCACTTCAGGAGATGACCATGAACCGCGCTGCGGTGGACGTGCATTTTGACCGCGTGCACATGTTCATCGACATGTCCGACGGCCCCGCCGTTCAATTTCCACTGGACTGGTTTCCCGTGTTGCAGGCCGCCACGGCAGCCGAGCGCGAACACTTTGCCATCTCTTTAGACCATGAGCAGATAATCTGGCCTGAAATAGATGAAGACGTGAACGTTCCAGCGTTGCTTTCATATCGGCCCGAGAACGCGGGTCGCTAGCGTTTCGCTGTTGAGCGTATTCTGCCTGGACCTGCAGCGTACGCGTGTGCGTTCCGATATCACGTCTGTCGGGCGATTCGTCACACCCCGCATACACACGCGGTTCGGGCGTCAATGCCGTGAGCGTCACTGTCGCGCAGGTCTAGCCAAAACATCCGTGTCCGTTCGACGGCGTCAAGCTGACGCGCTCACTGGGTCAGCCCACCGCCGTTCATCAGCGTGTCGATGAGTGGGCACGAAACCTTGCCTTTCGACGTCGAGCAGCGCTGCACCAGTGTTGCCAACGCGGCTTCCAGCATGGACAAATCCTGGATGCGCTGGCGCACATCGACAAGCTTGTGTTCGGCGATAGCGCGCGCGGCGTTGCACGCCTGACCATCGTGCAGAGACAACAGCGCCTCCACCTCATCGAGCGAAAAGCCAAGCGACTGGGACCGCCTGATAAAGCGAAGCCTCGTCAGTACGGCTATCGGGTATCGGCGGATGCCGCCTGCTGGGCGGGGTGGCGCCGGCAGTAACCCGCGACGATGGTAGTACCTCACTGTTTCGATGTTGACCTCTGCCGCTTCAGCCAGTTGTCCGATG